>DASWKO010000066.1:0-3238 GCA_036396595.1 Nitriliruptorales bacterium
AGTCCGATCCCGCCTCGCGCCCGCCGCCGGTCGCCTTCTCGCCGCCGAACGCCCCGCCGATCTCGGCGCCGCTCGGGCCCGTGTTGACGTTGGCGATCCCGCAGTCGCTGCCGTGCGGTCCCAGGAAGCGCTCGGCCGCGCGCAGGTCGGGGGGGTAGATGGCCGACGACAGGCCCTGGGGGACCGCGTTGTGCAGCGCGATCGCCTCGTCCAGCTCGCGGTAGCGCAGGACGTACAGGATCGGGGCGAAGGTCTCCTCGCACACCAGCGGCGACTGCTCGGGAGACTCGACGATGGCCGGCTCGACGTAGTAGGCGTCGGGCTCGCCGGCGTCGTGGCGGCCGCCTCCGGTCACGACGCTCGCCCCCTCGTCGGTCGCGCGCGCCAGCGCGGCCTGCATCCCCTCGTAGGCGCGGCCGTCGATCAGCGGGCCGACCAGCACCTCGTCGTCGCGCCAGGGGTTGCCGATCGCCAGCCGGTCGTACGCGCTGGCCAGCAGCTCGACCGTCTGGTCCGCGACGTCCTCGTGGACGATCAACCGCCGCAGCGACGTGCAGCGCTGGCCGGCGGTGCCCACGGCCGCGAACACCACCGCCCGGCGGGTGAGCTCGAGGTCCGCGCTCGGGGTGACGATGGCCGCGTTGTTGCCTCCGAGCTCCAGCAGCGACCGGCCGAACCGTGCCGCCACCCGCGGGCCCACGTCCGCACCCATCCGGGTCGAGCCGGTCGCGCTGACGAGCGGCAGGCCCTCGTGCTCGACCAGCGCGACGCCGACGTCGCGGTCTCCGATCACCACCTGGGCCAGCGGCAGGTCGTGGCCCGCCTCCTCGGCCACGTTCTGGAGGAGGGACGCGCAGGCCAGCGCGGTCAGCGGGGTCTTCTCCGACGGCTTCCAGACCAGGGGATCGCCGCAGACCAGCGCGACGGCTGCGTTCCAGGCCCACACGGCCACGGGGAAGTTGAAGGCCGTGATCACGCCGACCGGGCCGAGCGGGTGCCACGTCTCCATCAGCCGGTGCCCGGGACGCTCGGAGGGCAGGGTGTGCCCACCGACCTGACGTGAGAGCCCGACCGCCAGGTCGCACATGTCGATCATCTCCTGGACCTCGCCCAGGCTCTCCGAGGCGATCTTGCCCGCCTCCAGCGTCACGAGGTCGGCGAGCTGCTCCTTGTGCTCACGCAGGCGCTGGCCGAACGCGCGCACGACCTCCCCTCGTCGCGGCCCCGGCACGCTCGACCACCGCCGGAACGCCTCGGCCGCAGCCCCGACCGCGTCGTCGACATCGTCAGCCGTGCTCTGTGGGACCTCGGCGATGACTTCGCCGGTGAGAGGGGTCGTGATCCGCAGGTCCCCGCCCGACGAGCGCTCCTCGGGCACGCCCAGGCCGTGCAGGAGCTCGGCGGCGGTGGCGGCCAGGTCGGGGCGGTCCACGGGCGGCTCCTGACGGACGGGACGGCTGCGTCACTCGGGTCGCCCGTCAACGTAACCCAGCGCCCGTCGAACCGGTGATGGTGTTTTTCATCGGGCTATGTATAATCGTGACGACACCGCTGGGTCAAGCCTGCCCACCGACTGCCGGTGTCGTGACCCGCTCCAGCCATCGGCTGGGGGACCGTCGGAGGAGCGCAGCGCAGATGGACTTCGAGTACCAGCTCATCGACGCGGACAGCCACTACTACGAGCCCGATGACTGCTTCACACGCTGCATCGAGCCGAGCTTCCGCGACCGGGCCGTCAACATCCGCCGTGGCGATGACGGCTTGGGCCGCATCTTCATCGGTGACCGGCGGTTGGGCTACCTGAGCGTGCACCAGTCGGATCACATCCTGCCGCCCGGGGCGCTGCAGTCGTTCTTCGCCGGCGAGCAGGACCGGGCCGAGGTCCAGCCGGAGCCGATCCGCGGCCGTGACCTGCCCGACGCCGTCGACCGGGACGCGCGCCTGGCCGCCATGGACGAGCAGAACCTCCAGGCCACGATCCTGCTCCCCACCCTCGGGGTGTGCGTCGAGCACGAGCTGTCCGACGACGTCGACGCGCTGTACGCCAACCTCCGCGCCTTCAACCGCTGGATGGAGGAGGAGTGGGGCTACGCGCACCAGGAGCGGCTGTTCGCCGTGCCGATGCTGTCGCTGCTCGACATCGACCAGGCGGTCGCCGAGCTCGACCGGGTGGTCGCGGCCGGGGCGCGGATCGTGCACCTCAAGCCCGGTCCCGTGTACGGGCGCTCACCGGCGAGCCCGGACTTCGACCCGTTCTGGGCCAGGGCCTCCGAGGCCGGCGTCCCCGTGCTGTTCCACATCGGCGACTCCGGCTACAACGAGCTGGTCTCGGTGCACTGGGGCGAGGAGCCCCGCGTCCCCACGCACCAGCTCAGTCACTTCCAGAGCGTCATCGGGATGTTCCGGCCGATCGAGGACACGATGGCCGCGCTGGTGCTGCACAACCTGTTCGGACGGTTCCCCGATCTGCGGGTGATGTGCATCGAGCAGGGCTCGTTCTGGGTACCCAACCTGCTCCAGCTCATGGACAAGGCGCACAAGGCGCGACCGGGCTCGGCGGGTCAGGGGGGCAGGCTGCACGACGTGCCCAGCAACATCTTCCGCGAGCACGTCTACGTGGCGCCGTTCCACGAGGAGGACATCGCCTCGCTGGTCGAGCTGATCGGGGCCGACCGCGTGCTGTTCGGGTCCGACTACCCCCACCCGGAGGGGGTGGCGCCGCCGGCGGAGTTCGCACACGGTCTGGCCGGGCTGGACGACGCGGTCGTGCGCAGGATCATGCGCGACAACGCTGCCGGCCTGCTGGGCCTGGACCCCGCCGCGTAGCGTTGCCGCTAGCGTGCGGCCCCGCGACGACCGAGGACAGCACCGGTGCCTGTGACCCTCCGGACGCCAGACGCCGACGACATGCCCGGCCTCGCCCGGGTGTTCTTCGACGGGCTCGGCCGACCGCGCGTCGACGACCACCTGACCCGCTACCAGCGGCTGCTCGAGCCCAAGCGCTGCCTGGTCGTCGTGGACGGCGAGCGCGTCGTCGGCTCGGCCGTCTCGACGCCCACCTCGGTGGCCATGCCCGGGGGCGGGACCGCGCGCGGTGCGATCGTCACGGGCGTCGCCGTGCAGCCGACCCACCGCCGTCAGGGCTGGCTGCGCCGGATGATGCACGAGCAGCTCGCTGCCCTGCGTGACGCGGGCGAGGTGGTCGCCGTCCTGCGCGCGACGGAGGGGGCGATCTACG
>DASWKO010000067.1:0-26946 GCA_036396595.1 Nitriliruptorales bacterium
AGGTCCCGCTGGCAGCGCTGCACGTCGACGAGATCCTCGAACCGGACGCGCTGCCCGATCGCTACGTCGGGTTCTCGACCGCGTTCCGCCGGGAGGCGGGCACGTACGGCAAGGACACGCGCGGGATCTTCCGCCTGCACCAGTTCGACAAGGTCGAGCTGTTCTCGTTCGTGGAGCCGGAGGCCTCCCCGGCCGAGCACGAGCGCATCCTCGCGATCGAGGAGCAGGTGATGACCGGGCTCGGGCTGCACTTCCAGGTCGTGGACATCCCGGTCGGCGACCTCGGTCCCTCTGCGGCGCGCAAGTTCGACATCGAGGTGTGGCTGCCGGGCCAGGGGGCCTACCGCGAGCTGACGTCCTGCTCGAACACGACCGACTACCAGGCGCGGCGGCTCAAGGCGCGGGTGCGTCGGGGCGAGGGCGAGACCGAGCTGGTCCACACGCTCAACGGCACCGGGGTGGCGATCCAGCGCACGATCATCGCGCTGGTCGAGACCCACCAGCGCTCGGACGGCACCGTCGCGGTGCCCGAGAAGTTGCGGCCCTACCTCGGTGCGGATGTGCTGTTCGCCTGACAGCAATGGTGGGGATGCGTGCTTGCTCCAGAGCCCCGCGCGAGCCCGACCATCGGGCCGATGAGGGCCTCGCCGGTAGCCTTCGTCCACCGGGAGGGTTGGCCGAGTCTGGCTGAAGGCACCGGTCTTGAAAACCGGCGTGGCGCTCCGCGTCACCGGGGGTTCGAATCCCTCACCCTCCGCGAATACGGCCCTCAGGTCGAGGCTCGCAGGGCTCGGCTCGGTCTCTCGTCTGGGTCGTTCGAGTTCGAGGGACTCCGCGAGGGCCCTTCTGGGGCCCGTGGGCCGCGCCTGGGCCGCACCAGCTCGGGCCCACAACTCCATGAGGTCGCCTTCGGCGCTGCTCAACGCGTCCCGCGGCGGTCTGGTCAGGACACCGAGCCGGGCGCGACGATCCACTCGTGGGGCTGTCCGGTGACCTTGGCGATGCGCTCGAAGTCGTCGTCGTAGTGCAGCACGATCAGTCCGGCACGCTCAGCCGCGGCCGCGATGACCAGGTCGGGGATGGGCAGGCGGTGCTGGCCGCGCTCGGCCAGTTGACCCTGGATGTCGAAGGCCCGGTCGAACACGTCGTCGTCGAGCCGGGCGCGGGGGAGGGCTCGCCGCTCGTGACGGACGCTGCGGTGCACCGGGCCGTTGCGTGCCGAGTAGCCGATCTCGAGGTCGATGATCCCGCAGGTGGCGACCAGGCCATCGACCAGCAGCGGTTCGAGACGACCCACACGGTGGCGCACGCCGGCCTTCTGATCGCGCGCATTGCGCGCGTCTTCGGGTTTTCGCCGGGTGGTCTCCCGTCTCGGCGTAACCACTGGCACGTCCCGCACGTACCTCTAGTAGAGGGCCGATCCTGCGGTCCTGGGCGCGGTACCTCGACTGGAGACGATCATGACGATCCGACGTGCGGTGCGCTGGCGTGTGAACACACTGGTGGTACTGGCTGGCCTGCTGGCCCAGGTGATGGTGGTGCATGCATCTGCGGGTGCTGCTGGTGGCGGCGACCTGCTGGGTGAGGCGACCGCTGGTGGCCGACCGGCGGTGGGTGTGGCCACGCCCGGTGCCGACGTGCAGATCGGAGGGGATCTGCTGGACGACGGCACGACCCGCCGCGGCCAGCTGGTCCACGACACCGGATTCGACGGCACCGACTGGGCCTGGGCCGATGATCGCGACCCGGATGTGGCGCCATGGTCTGAGGGCCACGGGGACATCGTGTTTCAGAAGTACGGATACCTGGGTAGTTGGCCCGTTCCGCTCGACCCTACGACGGGGTCACAGAGCGTCCGGTGGGTGTTCGACACCGTGGGCGCCTACTACTCGGCCTGGAGGTGGGCCGACACGGGCAGTATCAAGCGATGCCACAACGGCCTCGGCGACACGGTCTACCCGACGTCGTACGCGAAGTACGACGAACACTACGAAGAGTCCGTGCCGCGGTTGCCAGACGGCGCGCTCGTCACAGGCTGGACGGCAACCCATCGGTACACCTGCCCGTCTACGCATCCGTATCTGCACCGATTCCGTGTGGGTCATGGCGCCTACAGCGATCGTCATGTGGAGTGGCGCTCGGACGGTTCGGTCGGCGTTCCGCGTCGGCTCGTGTCGCAGGCGACGTGTGAGCATGAAGACCAGACGTCCACGACGGTTTCGCAGTCGAGCATGGTCTACGACCGTGAGGCCGATACGCCTGACATCCCTGCGGTTGGATGCCCGGACGGCGCACGCCTCGTGTCTCTGACCGTCAGTCGACAGAGCATCGATGACTCGCTATCCGACCGCACCCTGCTCACCTGGGACGGCACCCGGCTCGTTGGGATCGGTGGCTTCGACGGCTGGTTCTCCGACGAGTTGCAGGCCCGCTGGGGGCTGCTCGCGCCGCCCACGCTGGGTGAGGGAACGTTGCGGGCGCTTCGTAGCGTGCCGGCGTACAAGCTCGAGGAGGCGCTGCTGTTCGCCAACTGCCCGAGCACGAACCCGTCGAGCCTCAACGACTGTCAGTGGCTGTTCGCGAGCCTGGTCGCTGGGGGCATGGCTGCGGCTACAGCCTTCGCGATCGTGTACTCGCAGCATCCCGACGAGACGCACGACCTCCTGGAAGATGTCATAGGGGTCGACCCCGCCCCCAGCGACCCGACCCCGTTCCCGGTGCCGCCACCGGTGTTCGACCCGATCGACATCAACCAGCCGATCCCGGTCGCCTCCTGGCACGACACCGCCGAGCACGACGAGCTGGTCGAGCACTACACCCGGGTCGCCTACTACTCGGCGATCGATGCGGACTGGCTGGCAGATGTCGCGTGCCAGAACGCCATCGACACCGGCGACGAGCGCGACTACCCGGCCTGGTACGGCTGCGTGCAGCTCCGCCTGCTGCGGGTCACCAACCCGGGGCTGACGCTGCCGGAGCTGTTCAGCCTGCTGGTCACCCAGTTCGACTCGCGGGATGCGGCCGAGCTGGGGATCGACGACGTCATCGAGGACGGGCTGGTCGAGCAGGAGCCGGTCCAGGACGACTTCGGGATCGAACCGGTCACCGACAACAGCCGCTACCCCGGCGGGACCAACGACCCCTGCGACGAAGAGTCGGTTCTGCCTATCGAGTACCGCACCGCGGAAGGTCAGGTCGACATCGACACGTCGGACATGACGCCGGAGGAGGTCGAGCAGACGATCAAGCACGCTCGGATGCTCAACTCCTACATCGCCCGCTTCGGGCCGACCGTTCCCCAGCGCACCACCGGCACCGTCGAAGGCAAGGCCCTCGGTTCCGCAGCGCGTATCGCGCGCAACGTTGAGGCGAGACGCGCCGAGGACGCTGGCGATCCGTATGGGCCGGACTACGTGGTCGGCCACGGACCCGACGCATCGTTCGCCAACAGGCCAGACTCGCCGTGTGGGTGGGAGCGGCTGACCGCGCTGGTCAACGCTAGGTTCGGAGGTCACTGGGGGTCCCGCGTGCTCAGCGGGGTTCCCGTGACCCACGTGACGGTCGACGGTGTCGTGCCTGGTGAGCTGCTGCCGGTCAGCTACCTGCCGTCGCTACCTTGAAGCACGTCAGGAGCCGGCCTGCTCGTACCATCGAGGGGGATACGTGATCGACGAGGTGTCGTTGCAGGCCCGTATTGACGCCGCGGTGACGGCTCTGGAAGAGATCGATGGCGTCCTTACGCGGCCGGGCGCTAGCGACTCAGAGATCGCGCGGGCGGAGCGTGAACTGACGGTCCGGTTCCCATCTGATTTCCGCGCGTTGCTGCGGCGCACGAACGGGATAGAACTGTGTTACGGGCGCAAGCGGCTGTTCGGCGTTGGATCGTCGGCGCCCTTCGACCTGACCCAGTTCAACCACCCTGGCACGTGGCGCTGGGCTTGGCCGGACCGGCCCGATCTAGACGATCTCGTGTGGGTCGGCATGGCTGATACCCCGAACGTCCCCTACTCGTACCGACGTAGCGAACGTGGAGCAGCAACTCGGCCCGGGGGGCACCTGTGGTCCGGCTTGATCGATCTCCCTGGATACGTGACATCAAAGCAGGTGCTGGTGGATGCGCTGGAAGGTCCGTGGCAGAAGATGGCCGTGAACTGCTGGGCGGAACCTTCGTTGGCGCAGTTCGTGCGGACGTTCGGGCGGATCCCGATGGACATGGCGGTGGTGCCGGGCCCGGCGCGGTTCTTCCCGCCGTACGCCGAGCTGCGTGAGCACGAGGGCGCGTTCGTGGGCGACATCGCCTACGCGATGGTTGCCTACGCTGACCTGCTGCACTCAGCGGACGAGATCCTGGAGCAGGCCGGTGACGACCCGGTCGCGATCGTGGGCGCCGAGCCCTGGGTCGACGACCAGGGTCGGGCCCGCATCCGCTGGGTGGCCGGTCCGGTGCCATCGGGTTCTCCGGCAGGTTCGAGTAGCGAAGACCACTGAGGGTCCTATCGGCTGTCCGACGCTGCGGGAGGCGCGCGGGCAGCTCCGGTCGCGGCGTGCCCGTCCGTACGGTCCTAGCAGGAGATGGGTGGTACGTGGTCGGCCACGGTCCCGACGCATCGTTCGCGAACCGGCCCGACTCGCCGTGCGGGTGGGAGCGGCTGAAGGCCTTGGTGAACTCCAAGTTCGGGGGCCACTGGGGGCCCCGGTCTGTCAGCGGTGTGCCGGTGACACATGTGACGGTCGATGGGGTCGTGCCCGGTGAGCTGCTGCCGGTCAGCTCCCTGCCCTCGCTACCGTGACGGTGACTGGTCGGCCTTCTCGTCGCCGCGAAGTGGATGGCTGATGGACGCAGATGCGTTGCGGACGCGCATCGATGCTGCGGTGACAGAGCTGGAGACGATCGATGGGGTCCGCACGTGGCCGGGAGCCACCGACCTGCAGATCGCCCAGGCCGAACGTGAACTGGCGGTCCGGTTCCCCGCTGACTTCCGGACCCTGCTGCGCCGCACCAACGGCCTCGAGTTGTGTCATGGACGTCTACGGCTGTTCGGGGTCGGCCCTGCGGCACCGCTCGACCTCGTGGGGTTCAACCATCCGGACACGTGGCGGTGGGCCTGGCCTGATCGGCCGGACCTCGACGACCTGGTCTGGGTCGGGATGAACGATGTGCCTAGCGCCACGGCCTACCGGCGGAGCGGACTCGGGCGTCGGCCTCAGGGCTCGGTTCAGATGCACGCGGGTCCCATCGACCTACCCGGCTACTTGACCTCCCAGCAGGTGTTGGTGGAAGCGCTGGAAGGTCCGTGGCAGAAGATGGCCGCCAGCCCGTTCGCCACTCCCTCGTTGGCGCAGTTCGTGCGGGCGTTCGGGCGCATCCCGATGGACAAGGCGGTGGTGCCGGGCCCCGCGCGGTTCTTCCCGCCGTACGACGAGCTGCGTGAGCACGAGGGCGCGTTCGTGGGCGACATCGCCTACGCGATGTCGGCGTACGCCGATCTGCTGCACTCGGCTGACCAGATCCTGGAGCAGGCCGGTGACGACCCGGTCGCGATCGTGGGCGCCGAGCCCTGGGTCGACGAGGCGGGACGTGCCCGCATCCGCTGGGTGGCAGGACCGGTCGACACCGATGCGCCGGCTGACGTGCCGTAGCCGTCCAGCCTCAACGGCTGCCAGTGGCGGTGCGCGAGCCCGGTCGCCAGCGCGATCACGGCTGCCATCGCGTTCGTGATCGTCGACGCCTACCACGCCGACGAGACTCACGGTCTGGCGGTCGACGCGGACTGGCTGGCAGACGTGGCGTGTCAGAACGCCATCGACACCGGTGACGAGCGCGAGTACCCGGCCTGGTACGGCTGCGTGCACCTGCGCGCTTCCGCGGAAGCGGGCGAGGGCTCGGCTCGACTGCTGCGCTGCCTGGTCACCGCAGCCGGTGTCGCCTCGTTGCTGACCAGCCGAGCGAGCCGACCGTGAGCAGGACCAGCCCGCCGCCGACGGCGAGCAGGGGCAGGGTGAAGGCCAGGAGGACGCACAGGACGAACCCGAGTCCCGCGAGCCATCGTGGCCAGCGTCGTTCAGCCGCCGACAGCCTCCAGGCGCAGGCGTTGGCCAGTGCGTAGTAGCTCAGCACGGCGAAGGAGCTGAAGCCGATCGCTCCGCGCAGGTCGGCGACCAGCACGATCGCGCCCACGATCGCGGCGGCGGTCACCTCGGCCCGGTGCGGGGTTCGGTGGGTTGGGTGGATGGCATCGAGGAACCGCGGCAACTCGCCACGACGTGCCATCGACAGGGCGGTACGGCTGATCCCGGCCAGCAGCGACAGCAGCACGCCCGCGGCCGCGATCCCCGCGCCGGCGCGCAGGACCGGGGTCACGGCCGCCCAGGTGCTGGCCTGCACGGCTGCCGCCAGCGGTGCCGGTGCGCCGGCGATCGCGTCCGGACCGGCCGCCAGCAGAGCGCTGCCCAGCACGACCGCGTAGATGGCCACCACGATCCCGAGCGCGATCGGGATGGCCCGCGGGATCGTCACCCGCGGGTCGCGCACCTCCTCGCCCAAGGTGGCCAGGCGGGCGTAACCGGCGAAGGCGAAGAACAGCAGGCCGGCGGACTGCATCACCCCCCAAACGCCGCCGGGAAGGGCGCCGGTGAGGTTGCCGAGGCTGGCCTGTCCCCCAAGCAGCGCCGCGGCCACGAACACGGCCAACGCCGCCACGATCAGCACCACCAGGACGCGGGTCACCCGGGCGGTCTTCTGGACCCCGCGGTAGTTGACGGCGGTCATCGCGACGACCGCCCCGATGCCCAGCGGCCGGGCCAGATCCTCCGCCACGTATGCGCCGAAGGTCAGCGCCATCGCGGACAGGCTGGCGGTTTTGCCGACCACGAAGCTCCACCCGGCCAGGAAGCCCCAGTAGTCACCCAGTCGCTCCCGGGCGTAGACGTAGGTGCCGCCGGCCTCCGGGTACAGCGCCGCGAGCTGTGCCGAGGAGGTGGCGTTGGCGTAGGCGACCAGGGCCGCGATCGCGAGCCCCACCAGCAGCCACGACCCGGCGGCGGCTGCGGCGGGTCCAGGGGCTGCGAACACGCCAGCTCCGAGCATGGCCCCCAAGCCGATGACGACGGCATCGGCGGTCGTCAGGCGGCGGGCCAGCTCCTGAGAGGGTCGCGGTCCCATCCACGCTCCACGGCAGCATCGGTCACCGACTTCGGACCACGATACGGGTGTGGCGGCCCGGCTCGACCGTGGGCGCGGCCACGACGGGCTGCTGCTGTCTCGCCGACGGCACGTTCCCCCGCCACCGCCACGATGCGTTCGCCGGCCGCAGCCTCGCCGAAGCTAGCCGCGTTTTCCGCACCCTCTGGGGTGTAGGAGGTCGAGGTTCGGCCTCTGACGGGCGTTGGGGGCCTGTTCGCGGCTGTTTCGTGTCTGCCACCAGGCACGATGTAGGACCAAACATGTGTCGTAGTTGTGGTGATGTTAGGGGAGAGGATGCTTGGTCGTGGTCTGACGGTGCAGTACCGTAGGCCCAACATGTACATCAAACGTCAGAAGGTCCGGCGGGGTGGGCGCGAGTACGTCTACCTGCGTCTTGTGGAGTCGTTCCGCAACGACGAGGGCAAGGTCCGCCACCGCACGGTGGTCACGCTGGGGCGCGAGGACGAGCTGAAGGCGTCGGGCCAACTGGACCGGCTGGCGGGATCGTTCGCGCGGTTGGACCCGCCGCCGTTGGGCACCCGCCGGGAGGTCGGCCCGCTGCTGCTGGTGCGTGCCTATCTGCGCCGGTTGGGGATCGTCGACATCGTGGATCGGGCGGTGCCGATGCGAGGGCGGGCGCTGCTGACCCACGGCGAGGTCATCGAGGCGCTGATCGTGAACCGGTTGTGTGCCCCGGCACCGCTGTACGACGTGGCCGGCTGGGCGTCGTCGGCGGCGGTCCAGGAACTGTTCGATACCCCGTCGGGGCTGCTCAACGACGACCGGCTCGGCCGCGCGCTGGAAGCGCTCGCGCCGGTCGCTGAGCACGTCCGCGGCGAGGCGGCCCTGGCCGCCATCGATGCGTTCGACGTGGACGTGGCCCAGCTGCACGTGGACCTGACCTGTCTGCGGTTCGCGGGCGCGTACCCCGACTCGACGCTGGTCGCCAAGGGGTGGGGTCCGGACCGCAAGGTCGCCCGCCAGGTCCGTGCGTTGCAGGCCGTGACCCGTGAGGGAGTGCCGCTCTACGTGCGGGCCCACCCCGGCAACGCGGGCGAGGCCGGCGCGATGACCGACGCGATGGAACAGCTCCGGCGGATCTGCCCGCCAGGGCTGGTCGTGGTCGCCGACTCGGCGCTGGGCCACCTGGGCAACCTGTGCGCCGCTGACCGGTCCGGGATCAAGTTCGTGGTGCCGCTACGTGCCGACACCGGCTTCGCGCAGTTCTTCCTCGACCACGTCGGCCACGACGCGCTGCGGCCCCTGCGCTACGTCTCCCAACGCCAGGAGCATCTCCCGCCCGGCCAACGCACCCGCTACCGCGGGGCACTACGCGACTGGGACGTCACCGACCCCGCCACCAGACAGCCACACCGGCTGCGGGTCGCGTTCATCCACTCGAGCGAGGAACACGCCTCGGTCGCCGACGCCCGACAACGGGCCCTGACCAAGGCCGAGACCGCCCTGACCAAGATCCGCAACGGGCTCGGCGGCCGCTACTACAACACCCTCGACCAGGTCGACACACGCGTCGCCAACATCCTGCACCCCAAGATCGCGTCGCTGCTCAAGGTCACCACCGGCACCGACCAGCGCGGCCGACCCACCATCGCCTGGGCCCGCGACCAGGACGCGATCGACACCGCAGCGACCACCGACGGGATCTACGCGCTGGCGACCAACCTGGAAGGCACCGACCTGCGCGCCGTGCACGTGCTCCGCCGCTACAAGCAGCAACAGATCGTCGAACGCCGCAACCGCGACGCCAAATCCACCCTCAAAGTCCGGCCCGTGTTCCTCCACAACGACGACCGCATCGACGCGCTCGTCTCCATCGTCGGGCTCGCGCTGCTCATCTTCGGACTCATCGAAGCCGACCTGCGCCACGCCATCGCACCCGCGACCCACCTGCCCGGGCTGCTGCCCGAGGACCGTGCCGCCATCCCCACCGGCCGCAGCACCCTGGCCGCGTTCGACCACCTTGCCGCCACCTACACCGCCACCGGGATCGTCCTCGACCGGCTCACCCCCACCCAACGCACCATCCTCGGACTCCTCGACATCCCACTCCCATGGCCCGAACAGCAGGACCTTGACCCCAAACGGTGCGGAAAACGCGGCTAGCGGTAGATGAGGATCCGGGAGCCGATCGGGGCCAGGCCGGCCGCCCACACGTAGTCGATGCCCGGGTAGCTGAGCCGGGCGCAGCCGTGGCTGGCGGCGTGGGCGGGGACCGATGTGGAGCCGTGGATGGCGTGCCCGGCGCTGGTGAAGTACTTGGGCCGCCACATCTGGCCGAGGTCGGCCTCGCGCATGCCGTCGATCTGACGGGAGAAGGTGAACTCGCCCTCGGGCGTGTGGGCCACGCCCTTGGACCCGTCGGGACGCGTGTACTGCGTCTCGGTGCCCGTCGAGGTGTTCATGGTCCACTGCACCGCGCCGTCGAGGTTGAACAGCATCACCTGGCGGGTCTTGTCGATCTCGACCCACCGGCCGCTGCGGGGTGAGCGCGGCGTCGGCCGGTGCGCGTTGAACAGGTGGTCCAGCGTGAGCCGGTCGGCGGTCCCGGTCCGCGCCAGTCCCTCCCACTTCTGGAACGCCATGACGGCCTGGGCAGTCGAGTAGCCGTACTCGCCGTCGGCCTGGGGTAGCCAGTAGCCGAGCGCGAGCAGCCGTTGCTGCAGCTCGCGGACGTCCTCGCCGACGTCGCCACGCGAGACCTCCAGCCGGTGCAGCACGAAGTGCCAGTGCAGGTGGTGCCAGGCCTCTCCGTCGTAGGTCAGGACCCAGACGTCGACGTCGTGGTCGACGCCCCGGTCGGGCGGGATCGGCAGCTCACCGGGTCGGAACACCACGGTGTCGGCGAAGTCGCCGTGCCCGAGGGCGCCGTACCACTCCAGGCCGTCGAGCGTGACGAACACGGAGGTCGCGTGCGGCTGCACCGCGCGGTCGAACGTCACCTGGATGGTGTCCAGGTCCGGGACGGTGCGCGACGGTGCCGGGCTGAGGTCGAGGACCTGGGGCCCGCCCGGATCGTTGGCGGCGGCCCGGCGCACGCCTCGTTCGACCCGCGCGCCCATCGCGGCATGCCCGCCGTACAGGTCCACCACGGTGACGTCGAGCTGGGTGAGTCGCTGGGTGGTCGGCTCGGTCAGTCCGGTGGACCGTGCGAGCAGCAGCGGGTGTCCCAGCGCGGCCGCGTGCGCGCCGCCGGCGAGTGCGTCCGCGAACCCGGATCCGTCCGCGAGCGAGACCCCGTCGACCGCTCGGTAGAACCGCTCGAGGACGGCGAGCGAGGTGGCGAACCTGTCCGCTCCGCTCACGCGCTCGACGTCGGCCACGAGGGTCCCGAGCTCGGCCGCGACGCCGCTGGTCAGCACGCCCTCGCCACCCACGACGACGGCCCGGTCGACGTCGTGGGACTCCAGGTAGGCACGGGTCGCGGGCGAGAGCCTGGATCGATCCGAGAGCAGGATCGGGATGCCGTCGCGTGCGGCCGGGGCGGCCGCCGACAGGGCGTCGGCGAAGGCGTGCGAGGCGGCGACGATGACGGTGGCCGACGACCCGAGGTGCCGCTCCGCGGCCAGCGCGGCGGTGTGCTCGCGCGTGTCCCCCTCGATGCGCTCCACCCGGAACCCCAGCGCCTCCACGTCGTCGGCGACCTGCTGGCTGAGCGCCGAGGGTCCGCCCATGATGGTCACGGTGGCGAGCGGGCCGAGGGCCCGTGACAGCTCGTCAGCCGTGGCGTCGCTGAGGCCGGCCTGATCGCTCAGCAGGAGGGGTCCGCCGATCGCATGGGCGACGGGGGCGGCGGCCAGGGCATCGGGGAAGTCCCAGGCGGTCGCGAGGACCGCGCCGGGGGCCAGCCCGTCGTCGGGGAAGGTGTCCCGGCTCATGGCCACGGCGGTGGCGATCCGGTCGGGACCCGCGTGCCGGCGCGTCGCGACGTCGGTCGCCGCGAAGCGCCACAGGCGGCGCGTCTGCTTGCCGTCCGCGACGAACGACACGTCCGCAACGTGCGAGCCCGGGGCGACCGAGACGGTGACGCTGAAGCGCTGGTTGTGGCCGTCCAGGGCGCGCAGTTGCGGTGAGTGCGTCTGCCCACCGAAGCGCACCTGCACGTCCGAGATGGGGCTGGTGCTGAACAGGACCCCGGTCAGGACCGTGGATCCCGCAGGCACGACCTCGCCGGGCGGGGGCTGTATGCGGATGACGCCCGGATCGGGATGCCCGCCTGCCGCTGGCAGCACGGGCACGAGCACCGTCGCGACCACCGCCACGAGCACCGTGACCGTGCGTGCGATGCCGCCGTGCATCCGTCCTCCTGCTTCCCCCAGCGGGAGTCGCTCCGCCTCCCCACGTCCGGCAAAGGTACCGCGCATGGCCGCACCGACCGGGACCTGCACGCGGCGAGGTCCCGCCCCCCGCCGGTCAGGGAGGCGGACCGGTGCCGCGCTCGCTGGCGGGGGGCGGAGGGGTGCCGCGCTCGCTGGCGGGGGGTGCAGGGGTGCCGCGCTCGCCGGCGGGGGGTGCAGGGGTGGGGAGGGGGCCCTCGCGCGTCGGCCACCGCTTCTCGATCTCGGCGTTGAGCTCGGCACCGAGCAGGATCCCGAACGCGACGACGTACAGCCACAGCAGGATGACCAGTGTCGTGGCGAACGGGTTGAACAGCTCGTCGGTGGAGATGCTGTGGCTCGTGTACGCGCGCAAGGCGCCGCTGCCGGCGAGGCCGACGAGCATCCCGAGAACCGCTCCGGGCAGGTCGCGTCGCCACGGCGTCCACCACGGCGCTGCCACGTGGTAGAGCACCGCCAGCAGCGAGGTCGCCAGCAGCGCCGACACGGGCCAGTACAGCAGGCGGTACAGCTCGCCGAACTGCGGGGGAGCCGACAGCAGCTCGGCCAGCTTCGTGCCCGCGTCGGGGCCGGCGACGAAGACGGGGATGACCGCCATGCCCAGGACGAGGCCGGCCATCGTCAGGCCCAGACCGTAGGCGAACTGCACCCACGACGGGCGCGCGTCCTCGAGGTCGTAGGCGATCGTGATCGCGACGGTGAGCACCCGAAGGGCGCGTGACGCAGTGAGCAGCGTGAGCACGAAGCCGATGGACAGCAGGCCGCCGCCGGCGTCGGTCATCGCGGTGTCGGCGACCTCCATGAGATCCTGGGTGGTGCCATCGCTGAGGAACGTTCCGACGACGTCGCCGATCACCGCCCGCGTCTCGATGCGGAAGTCCTCGGTCCCGAGGATGCGGTTGCCGACGAGCGCGGCCGACGTGAGCAGCGTGAGCAGCAGTGGGGGCAGCGAGAGGATGAGGTAGAAGGCGACCTCGGCGGCCAGGCCGGGCACGCGATCCTCGAATGCGTCCCACACGGTGTCCACGACGAGCTCGCCACCGGGACGCAGCCAGCCGGGAAGTCGCTGGCGCAGCTTGTCCTTGTCGATGCCGTCAGCCCGCCGGTCGGGGAGGTGGTGGTCGCGGCCCGAGGGTAGGAGGAACCGCGTGACGTCGGCTCGTCGGGGCCGTACGCTGGGTCGTGCGGCAGGCCGGTCGAGGTATGCACGGCCCACCGGGCACCGGTACGCTCCGCGCCGCTGTGGTTCCCGCAGTAGCAGCCCGGAGGCAT
The DNA here is from genome assembly GCA_036396595.1 of Nitriliruptorales bacterium. Classification (GTDB taxonomy): domain Bacteria; phylum Actinomycetota; class Nitriliruptoria; order Nitriliruptorales; family Nitriliruptoraceae; genus DASWKO01. Next base: position 12,811 of record DASWKO010000067.1, read on the forward strand.
CGCCTAGTCAGGTCTATGGCGCGGGATTGCTAATCCCGTTGGGTCGGTTACGGCCCTCGAGGGTTCGAATCCCTCTGCCTCCGCTCGCAGACGTACACGACCCGCGCTGGTAGCTCAGTCCGGATAGAGCACCTGACTACGGATCAGGCGGCCGGGGGTTCGAATCCCTCCCAGCGCGCAACACCAGAACGGTTCTTAGAGGGCCGTAGGTGCCTGTACTTGGCACTTCTCGATCTCAGCCAAGAGGCTGTCCACAGCCGCCGCATGCCAAATCGTGACAAATCCACGAGGGTCGCCTCACCGTCGCCCGCGGGGTTATCCGCAGGTGCGGAGGTGGCGGATGAGCATCGATCGGCTCGCGTCGAGCAGCTACCGCGCGCGAGTGCTGATCGCCCGGCAGCGCTACACCGCCACGTTCCCGACCCGCCATGACGCCGAGGACTGGCTGGCGCTGACCCGCGCACGAGCCGCCGCGGGCGAGCTGGCGCCACGCATCACGGTCGAGCAGTACGCGGCCCGGTGGCTCGACACGGCCGGCGCGGTGCCGGATGCGAGCCGGGACGGCTACGCGCTGCACCTCGAGCGGCACGTGCTGCCGCGCCTGGGCGATGCCAGCTGGGCGATGTCGTGCCCACCGACATCAGCCGGCTCCTCGGCGAGGTGATTCGTTCGGCGTGGCCGGAAGCCGTCGAGGGGGTCTACCGCACCTGCGGGGCGCTGTTCGACACCGCCGTCGCTGACGGCCTCCTGGCTCGCTCGCCAGTGAGGCCACGCCATGCGCCCGCCGTCTCGGCGTCGCCTTCGGCCAGGTAGCCGCCGACGGCCTTGCCGTCTCTCGACGTAGCCGCCCGAAACCGTGGCTTTGCGCGTGCGGGCCAACGGTTGGAACCGCGCATAACGCTGATGCACGTTGCGGCCCATGAAGGCGAAGCTGGGCAGTTGCAGCACGTTCGAGAAGGTGAGCAGATCGGTCACTACCGGCGGGTGGCCAAGCTCAGCGGATGGATCGCGGCTCGACGCGTCCCGTAGATCAGGTGAGGGACTCCAGTGCCTCCAGCGCAGTCTGGGCGAGGCCACCGCGGGTCAACGCCCGGCCCGTGGCGGCGCCATGGTCGTGGAGCGCGGCGGGCATCCGTTCGGCGAGCGTGGCCGCCACCTCATCGAGGCGCTGCCGCTGAGTCCCGTAGGCCTCGGCGGCGCCCTCCGGGTCGGCGTAGAGCAGCGTCACGGCGTACTCGTCCGCGCCCTGCTCACAGAGCAGCTCGATGAGGTTGTGCACGGCGACGTACAGATGCGTCCACGCGCCCTGCTGCCAGCAGCGTCGGATGAGCTCGGTGAAGTCCTCGATCGCCTCGGCCCCGGCCCCGTGACGTGACGACACACTGACGATGGTGACGCGGGCGACGTTGCTGATCACGCTGGCGCCGGTCCTCCGGGCGAGCCGCTCGGCCCGGCGGGCAAGGTCGATGGTGTGCTGCGGGTCCCGGTCGCCACTGACCTCCGCACTGCAGTACAGCCACCACGCCCGTGCCGTGTCGTTGTCCAGTCGCGACACCGCGAGTGCCTGGCGGTCCAGCAGCGCCCCCGCCGCATCCGGCGCGCCCTGATAGGCGTGGGCCAGCGCGCCGGCGCCCAGCAGGTAGGCCACCAGCCACGTCCTGCCGGCGCCCTCGGCGAGCTCGAGCGCCTCGGTCGTCGTGGCGATGCAGCGTTCGTCTCCGCGGTACATCTCGACCACGCCCAGCGCTGCAAACGCCTCGACCGCACTGGGGTCCGCCGGACCGACCGAGCTGCGCACGCGCTGGGCCAGCTCGGAGGCGGTGTCGAGGTCGCCTCCGAGCCAGGCGCCCCAGGCGGCCATGCCGAGCACCTCGGCTGCCACCGAACGCTCGCCGGTCGTCGTGTCCTGCAGGCGTGCAGCCGCGTCGAGAAACCAGGTGCTGGCCTCCCAGCTGACCCGGAAGCGCAGGTAGACCGACAGCCCGGTCAGGATGCTGGCCAGCAGGTCGACGTCGCCGCGAAGCTGGCTCAGCGCAACCGCGTGACGCACGTTGTCGAACGCCTGCGCGACGTGGTCGGCCGCCGCGACCTCCTCGGGGCCGGTCAGCCGCCGGTCGAGGTCGGCCAGATCGTCACGGACGTGTGCGAGGAACGCCGCGTCGGTCGCTTCCACCTCCCCCGCAGCCACGCACTGCTCGCGGGCGAACACCCGGATCGTCTCCAGCAGCCGGTAGCGCGAAACTCCAGGCCCGCCAGTGGCCACGACCATCGACTTGTCCACTAGGTCAGCCAGCAAGGCCGGGACCTCGCCGGTGTCCAGATCATCCAGTGCGGCGACCCGCACTGCAGCCGTCGCGGTGAACGGCCCGGCGAAGACCCCCAGCCGGCGCAGTAGCCGGCGCTGCCGCTCGCCGAGCAGGTCGTGGGACCACGCCACCGCGGCGCGCAGGCTCCGGTGGCGGTCCGCGCCACCACGCCGACCCACAAGCAAGTCGAAGCGGGCGTCCAGCCGCTGGGCGATTTCAGCCGGAGGCAGCGCGCGAACCCGAGCCGCGGCCAGCTCGAGTGCGAGGGGCAGGCCGTCCAGCGCCCGGCAGATGTCCACGACGCTGGCCACGACCACATCGTCGACATGCGCGTGCGGATCGCTACGCGCTGCGCGGTCGAGGAACAGCTCCACGGCCGGGGCGGTCCGTGGGTCCTGATCGTGCGCCGGTAGCGCCAGGCCTTCCACCGACCAGACCCGCTCGTGGTCCAGGCCCAGGTATTCGCGGCTGGTCGCCACCACGTGCAGTTCGGGGCAGCGCGCCACGAGCTCGGCGAGCAAATCAGCGGCACGGTCCAGTAGGTGCTCGCAGTTGTCGACGACCAGCAGGGTCTCCCCGGTGCGCAGGCGCTGCACGATCGCCTCGCGCATCGCCACGCCCTGGCGCTGGCGGATGGCCAGGGCGGTGGCCAGCGCCGGCACCAGGTTGTCGGGCTGCAGTACATCCCCGAGCGAGCACCACGTCACCTCCATACCGTCGACGGCCAGACGGTGGGCGACCTCAGCGGCCAGTGACGTCTTGCCCACCCCGCCCGGTCCCACCAGCGTGACCAGCGGTCCTTCGGCCAGCAGCTGTTGGATCCCGGCCACATCCTGGTCGCGTCCGACCAGGCGCTCGCGTCGCGGCAGCGGGATGGCCGCCGTCGGACGTGGTGCGGTTGCGTCCTGCCCAGCGGCGCCGCCCGGGGGCGCTCCCCACGCCAGAAGGGTCGGGTCGTCGGCGAGGATCCGCTGTGCCAGGTCTCGGGCGTCGCTGCTGGGGTCGAGGCCGTGGCGCTCGACCAGTCCGGCGCGGAACCGCTCGAAGACCGCGAGCGCGTCGGCCTGCCGGCCGTCGCGATACAGCGCCAGCATGAGCTGCCGGTGGCATCGCTCTCGGTCCGGATGCTGCTCACAAAGCGCGGTCAGCTCGGCGATGACAGCAGTGTGATGGCCGGCGGCGAGGTCGGCGTCGACCCGGTCGGCCACGGTGCGCAGCCGCAGCTCGCGCAGTCGCACGTCCTCGGCGGCCGCGGCCACGCCGTCGCCCAGCACCGCGGGCACGTCGCCGCGCCACAACGCCATCGCTGCCGCCAGCGAGTCCCGTGCGGCCTCGACCTCACCGTCGCGCAGCTGCTCGCGACCGGCAGCAGCCAACTGCTCGAACTGGGTGAGATCGACCTGGCCGGGCCCGAGCGCCAGCCGGTAACCAGACTCGGTGGTCACCAACCAGCCGCCGTCGTCCGCGTCGTCCGTGTCGTTGCGCGCGGCCGCCACGGTCGAGCGGATGTTGGAGACGGCTGTCTGCAGTGCCTTGCGGGCGGTTCGTGGTGGCTCCCCGTCCCACAGGTAGTCGGCCAACCTGCCCACCGACACGGCCGTGCCGGCATTGGTTGCCAGTACCGCCAGTACCGCGCGTTCGCGCCGCCCCGCCAGGTCCACGGGCGTGCCTCCCACCGAGAGGGTCAGGGGCCCGAGGACGCCGATCGTAATCACAGCCGATCCGATGGTCACCGTCCCGGGCAGGCTACGACCGGGGCGCAGACCTGTCTTGGTCACGCCGTTACCGGTTCGTGACCGGCCTCATGCACGGTGTCCTCACAGCAACCACGCTGACGAGAGGACGCACGACATGGGAACCATCCGACACCACGCCCGCATCGACCGGCCCGCCGACGAGGTCTGGAAGGAGGTGGCGAACTGGGGCTCGGTCTCCGACTGGTTCCCGATGATCACCGAGAGCCGCATCCAGGACGACGGCACACGCTTCTGCCGCCTCGGCAACGGCGCAGCGCTCGAGGAGGCGCTGGTCACCCGCGACCACGACAAGCGCCGCTTCCAGTACTCGATCGTCGCGGGTGACGTCCCGGTCGAGTACCACCTGGGCACGGTCGACGTGCTCGAGGACGGCGAAGGCTCGCTGGCCGTCTACTCGGTCGACATCAAGCCCGACGAACTCGCCGAGACGTTCGACCCGGCCGTGAAGGACGCCATCGAGGGGCTCAAGGAACTCGCCGAGCAGCGCTGACGCTGCCCGAGCACCCTACACACCTGCCGTCCCCGCTGACGAGCCGTCGGCGGGGACGCGACCGCTCACGGGCGTGTGCCCAGCAGCGCTTGTCGCCATCGCGGTGCTTTGCGCGGATCGGTGCTTCCGCATGAGGCTTCGACCCGAGCGCAACGGGGATGTTGTGCGCGCTGATGCTGGTCGTGGTGGTGTTCGGGCGGCACTGCGTCGGGCTGGTGCGTCAGGAGGCTTCGCGCGTCTCGCTGGACGATCCCGAACCCAAGTACTGGCGGAGCGCCCGGCGGACGATCTCGCTGGAGGTGGTCTGCGCGGCATCTGCCGCATCTTCGAGCGCGTCACGCAGGGCAGGCTGGAGTCGGACGTGGAAGACCGCTGCGGCCGAGGCGCCCATGGGAGGCCGTCCCCGGCGCGACCGTGTGCGTAGCTGGCCAGGCTCGTAGCCGCGCTCGGCCTCATCGGCCAGCTCATCGAGCTTGGCGTCGGTCAGCTCGACCCCGCCCGAGGTCCCGCGGTCTGGCTCACTCATCGTGTTGTCCTGGCTGGGGTAGCAGGGGCTGGTACTTGGGTCTCATGCGCATCGCGTGGATGGCCAGCTCGGAGCCGTCGTCACGTTCGACGACCACGATCTCGAGCAGGTTGGCGGCCCGGTCGGGTCCGAGGTAGAGCACCCGCCAGGGCGGGCCGTCTGGGTCACCGATGTCGCCAGCGTAGAGGTGGTGGGTGATGGCGTGGGCGATGTCGGCATCGGCGATGCCGTGCTTGCGGGCCGAACGGTGGACTTGCACATCGCACAAGATATCGTACTACGAAACTGCGGGGAGGCAAGGGGCCACGCGCGCCTGGGCGTGCCAAGTCATGCCAAATCGTGCCCACCGCTCACGTCGTCAGGCTCGCTCAACTGTCCAGGTTTCGCTGATCTCGCCAGGTTCGAACCAAGACGCTGAACTACGGATCAGGCGGCCGGGGGTTCGAATCCCTCCCAGCGCGCAACACCGAGACGGCCCCTACACCCTGGTAGGGGCCGTTCGCTTGGGTTTCCGGTTTCGGCCCGAGAAGTTGTCCGCAGGGCTTCAGGCCAGATCCGTGCCAAATCGGGGAGGGTCGTAGCGTCGATCGCGCCAACTCGCCCGACCCGAGGTCGGGAGGCTGTGCCGTTGTGAGTCGCACCGACCGGCATCGGCTGCTGGACGATGCGGGAAGCGGTCGAGGATCTACCAGCCGCATCACCCGGAGGCCACAGGTTCAGATCCTGCCCCCGCTACTCGCAAGAACCCGCCCACTCGCCGATCCGTTCCGCTATGGTCGGCGGTCTCCGCGACCGGGGGGTCGTGGCTGACAAGGGGCTGACAGAGGGGTCGGTGTCGCTCGTGGAGACCGAGCTCGATGCGCTCGTCGAAGGGCTTGCGACCCGGCTGGGCCGGTCCGTCGTGATCGGCGATCGGCGCTTCCAATTGCGCGCCCACAGCAGTGCCGTGGACCCGTTCGACGGGGCCCGCACGTCGTCGATCCTCGAGCGTCGGGTGCCACCGGAGGTCGTCGAGTGGGTGCGGCGTCACGGCGTCGAGGATGCCGTGGCACCGATGCACGTGCCGGCGAACCCCGGCCTCGACCTGCATGCTCGCGTGTGCATCCCGATCCGGACGCAGGACGTCCTGCTCGGCTGGCTGTGGCTCATGGATCCTGAAGGGACCCTGAGCCCGGAAGAGATCGGCATGGCCTCGTCAGTCGCCGCTTCCGCAGGACAGACGATGTACCGCCGACAGTTGCATCGCGAGATGGAATCGGCACGTCGCCACGTGCTCCTGCGCGATCTGCTGACTGACAGCGCAGAGTTGAGCCAGGATGCCGCTGACGCGCTGATCGACGGGAACCTGTTCGTCGGGGGGACGATGGTCGTGGCCTTCGTCGTGACCCTGTCCGTCGCCGGGAACAGTCACCTGATGGATCCCGACCGGTTCGGCCTGGACCTGGCCCTCGACGCGGCCTGTCGCTCGCTGGTGCACAGACGCGCCCTGCATCTGGTGCGTCCCAGGCACGGCCTGGTGGTGGCAGCGGTACAGGACGAGAGCCTGACGCACCGGATCCAGGGGTTCGGTGAGCGGATGCTCACGGAGGTGCGCCGAACCCTTGGCGACGGCGGCACACGGGACGTCCGTGTCGGCATCGGTTCGGTGGTTCCGTCCCTGGCTGAGGCGGCACGGTCGTACGGACGGGCATGCGAGGCCGTCGACGTCGGGCAGGTGGTCGCCGGACTCGGGCCGGTCGTGGCGTGGAACCGACTGGGCGTGTTCCGGACGCTGTCGCGCTTCCCGCGCGAAGAGATCACCGAGGACGTCCTGCATCCGGCGCTGCTGCGCCTTGCGTCCGACCGCGGCGAGCAGGTCCTGCTCGACACCCTCGAGGCCTACCTGGACGCCGGATGCGACGCAGCCGCGACCGCCGATCGACTGGGGCTGCACCGTGCCAGCGTGTACAGCAGGCTGAAGCGGATCGAGGCGGTCGCCCAGGTCGACCTGCGCTCTGGGGCCGACCGACTGGCACTGCACCTCGGGCTCAAGCTGGCACGACTCGCGTCCCTCGACTGGCACCAGGTCGCTCGCACCTGAGGCGGCCTGCTTCGGCGTGCACGAGCGCGACGGCTGCGCCGCAAGGGCCTGATCGGGCGCATCACCCGAACCAACCGCTACGGCCTGACCCGGTCGGGCGACGGGTCGCGGTGCTGACCACCGAGACCGACAGCCGGGTTCTGACCTCCGGTTCTGACCCCCGGACTGGCCACGCTCGATGACGCTCCACCCGACGATGCCGCCAAGCGCCGCCCGCTGGCCCTTGCCTGGCGCGACCTCAACCGCACGCTCGATCAGTTCACGGACGCGGGCATCGTCTCGCGTGAGACGTGACACGGAACGTCACCTGACCGTGAGCTTCGTTCCGACCAAGCGGAGCTACAGGGGCGCGACATCTATCGCGCCCACGCCCCAGGATCTCATGAAGCTGTCGCTTGACCGTGGGGCTCCTGGCCGTGCAGATTGCTTCTGGGTGAGAGAGCAGCCTTGCTTCTGGGCGAGGGAGAAGCCTTGGGGTCGTCACAGCGCGCATCAACGGCTTCCGCCCGAACGCTTGCTGGGCTGGCGATGCTGGCCACGACGGTCGGAGGCTGTGCGACCAGCGCCAGCTCGATCCCTGGTGGCGTCGCGACGGGGCCGTCGACGGAGATCCCATCGTCGGTGACGGCCCGGGCCCTTGCTGACCGCGAGGTCGAGCCGCTGCCCATGGTCCCGGAAACCGGTTGCGGTTCCGTGCAGCACGATGAGGTGTTCGAGCGGCGCCACGTCGAGAACGGCACACGGTGGGAGTACTCGGATTGGCCCGTGTCAGGGGGGCCGCACGACGAGCGGTGGCTGACCGCCGGCGTCTACGACGAAGTGGCCGACGCACCCGCCGGCTCGGCTGCCGCCTCACGCCTGCAAGCCGTGCACTCGCTCGAGCACGGCTACGTGATCATCCTGCACCGGGCCGACCTGCCCGAGTCGGACGTCGATGACATCGTTGACGCTTGGGCTGGCCGTCGCAAGGTCATCATCGCGCCGGTCGCGGATGCGCCCTCCGAGATCGTCCTGCTGGCCTGGGAACGCCGGCGCTACTGCCGAGCAGTCGACCGCGACGGGATCGAGGAGTTCCTCACCGCCTACGTCGAGGGACCGACCTCGCCCGAACCCAGTGCCGGATGAACGCAGGCCGCGCCGGAACCTGAGCAGCCAGGCCAGCCAAGCACCAAGACCGCGTGCCCGAGGGGGGCGCGCTCCGATTCAGCATCGAAGGAGCCTCGATGAGCAAGGGACGGCTATCCCTAGCGATCCTCTGCGCGACCATGTTGGTGTCCGGACCGCTCGTCGGTACGGCGAGCGCGCATGGGCCGTATTCGGTCACCGCTGACACGACCTCGCAGGACGCGACGGTCACCGGCACCGACGGGACGACCTTCTCGGTGCGCCTGTTGAAGCCGACGGCGACCGCGCCACAAGGTGGCTGGCCCGTCATCATCTGGCGTACTGGCCAGGGTTCCAGTCGCTGCAGCGAAGACGACTTCATCACTCGATCGCAACTCGCCTCCTACGGCTACGTCGTGGTGAGCATGACTGCTCGTGGCTGGCCCTCGAAGGCCAACTCGACACACTGTGGCGCGTCCGACCAGGCCAGCGCGATCGCCGACATGATGAACGACAGCGGCAACGATCTCTACGGCCCCAACGACATCCAGGACACCAAGGACGTCCTGAGCTGGGCCCTGAACCAGGCGGACACCGACGATGGCAACGTCGGCTTCTTCGGCCACTCGCACGACGGCGGTCTCGCCTACCACCTCGCGTTGGCCGACTCGCGCATCGACGCGGTCTTCGCCGGGGCGGGTCTGAGCTACTTCCTCAAGGGTGACAACATCGCCGACGTGAGCAACTACCCCAACGCGCCGTTGACCGGGATGCTGGCGGCCAACTTCGTCGACCCCGACATCGGCCTCGATCGACACCACGACCCATCGGTCTACGACAACCTGTCGGCCTGGTGGTCAGCCCGGTTCCTGGACACGACGCCAACGACCGCCAATGAGACGTGGATGAACGACCGCACCTTCGTCGACGACGACTCGGCGGTGGATCAAGGGCCGTACCTCACGACGCCGATCTTCATCTCCCACGGCTTCCTCGACGACTCGTCGGTCAGCGTGGAGCACGGCATCCAGGCGTGGGAGCACCTGACGAACAACAACGACAAGTACCTCTACCTCGGCGCCTGCAACTCGCACGGCAATCCGTGCGGAAGCGGGAACGCCAGCTGGCTGGCCGACAAGGTCCATGACTTCTTCGACAAGTACCTGAAGGGTGCGAGCGTCACCATGGGCGGACCGATCTTCTACCTGCCGCCGCCCACCGGGACGACCTGGTCCGGATCGGCGTGGAGCTCGTCGAGTGACTGGGGCGATCCAGGCGAATCCTCGATCTGGCCCCCGAACTGGACCGGCTACTCAGTGCCGTACAAGATCGCCCTGTACCTGCGCGATTCCGGGATCCTCAGCGACACCGCCCCGACGACCGACGAGACCGACGACACCATCGACTCACCCAACGTTGATTCGCAGCTGACGTCGCTGTGCCAGTCGGAGACGTACACCACGGGCGAGTACGCCGAGTACGTCTCCGGCGCATTCGGGGCGGACCTGAAGATGGTCGACCTCGTCGCCGACCTCCACATGTCGTCCGACACCGACCGGATGCAGGTGTACGTAGACCTGTTCCAGTTGGACCCCTCGACGCAGGTCGAGACCAGGTTGTACAGGACGCCGTGGCCGGCCACGACGCCCACGGCCATCGGGCAAACAGCTGGGACCGTCGTCAACTTCCAGTTCAAGCCCCACACGATCGGTTGGACCTGGGAGGCGGGGATGAAGCTGATGGTCCGCGTCGCCAGCAACTACCCGGCCGGATTCGCGGCCGAGCCCGTCCCTGCCGAGTACACGATCTACCACGACTCCGACAAGAAGTCGCGGTTGATCGTCACCTTCGCGCCGTAGTGCTCGCTGACCGAAGTGCGGCGACGTTCGCGTACACCTCCATCCCGGCTGGCTGCGTTGCGGACTCGCATCCAGTCACGCATCTGGTCGGGATCGATTCCGACCTGGGCCATGTGCGTGGCCATGCCGGGGTACGCATCATGGCGTCGTGCATCCAGACCATGCGCGCCACGCCACCGTCGCGGTCAGTGCCAGGGCGATACAGCGCCGTCGCGGGCGGTGGGAACGACGCGAGCCGCACGCGGCGGCCGTCACGCGCTGTGTCCGTGGCGGCCGACGCTCTCGGTCGGTGTGGCGGGTGGCTCGGACCTCGCTGATCGCGGGACCAGCTCAGCAGCGCGGGGACCGCGTAGATGGCCGCGAAGGCGGGTCAGCGCCAGTCCTGATGTTCACCAGTTGCCGGTCCGGCCCCGCAGGCGACGCAGGGTCGGGATGGTGGCAAGGAACGCGAGCCCACCGATCAGCACCTGGCCGCCAGCAACGGCCACGAGTGCGGAACCGGCCAGCGGGGCGACGTGGTGAAGCATGTGCGCAGTCTCGTGCGCTAGCTCCGTCGGGGGCGCAAACGCCGATCCCCGAGTGTGTAGGCCATGCCCGAGTTGAGTAATCCCACGCGCCGACATCCCTCCCAGCGCGCAATGCAGATCCGCCCCTAGCGGCCGGGTCTTGCGTCTTCCGCGGCTCCGGCGTGGCGGTGCTCCGAGCGTGCGCTCACAGTTGTCCCGGTCGCGCTCGCGCCCGTATGTGAGGCGATCGTTGCCGCACGTCAGCCCTACTCGGCACTCAACTGGCTGCGCGCCGGTGCTGGCGCGGCCATGCTCGCCGAGATCGCCGCCGGCCGGCTCGAAGCCACCCACGCGACGCTCGACGCTCATCCACGTCCTCGCGCCGCCGACCATCTGCGGCACTAAGCCGGCCAGGGCGACATCGACCGCTGGCTGACCATCGGCCCGGCCGCCTACCAGACACGCGACTTCCTCGGCTGGGCTGCCGAACACGGCCACTGCCGACCGCTGGCCGTGCCCGCCGCGGTCGCGGGCACCGGCACCGCCATGGACCCCGAGGACCGCTTCGCCGTCCTCGCCCAGCTGCTCCACGACGACACCATCGAGACCACCGACCGCGTCGCCGGCGGCCTGCTGCTGCTCTACGCCCAGCCGTTATCGCGCATCACCGCCATGACCGTCGACCAGATCACCCGAGCCCACAAGGTCACCACCATCCCCTTCGGCAGCGATGACATCGTCGTGCCCCAACCCCTGGCCACGCTCCTGGCCACGCTGATCGACACGCCCCCTCGCTACGTCGCCGGAGTCGGCGCACCCGCCACCAGCCCCTGGCTGTTCCCCGGCCTACTGCCCGGCCAGCCGCTCACCCCCGCCCGCCTCGGTGATCGCCTCGGCACACTCGGCATCGACGCCCGCGCCGGCCGCCGCGCAGCCCTTATCCATCTCGCAGCCCAGTTGCCCGCTGCCGTGCTCGGCGACCTGCTCCACCTCACACCCGGCACCGCCGTCCGGTGGGTCAACAACGCCGGCCGGGACTGGTCCCGCTACGCCGCCACGCTCACCACCGACGCCATCACCCACCACGCGGAATAGCCCGAGCTACACATCTGTCCCGACACCCACTCAGCAACTTCGATCGTTGCTCATTACCAGTCTCGACGACGGCCACTCCGCCGACCAGGTCGCCATGTGGATCGGCGACCACCCCTCGACCGTCCACGAGGTCTACACCCACATGCTCCAAGCATCCTCAGCCCCTGCGGCAGCATCCATCGACCGGGCACTGACCGACATGGAATGAACGCTGAACGGCACGGGGCGCGGCCATGGTCCGGAGTCACAACGCCACCAGATGGAACTGGCGGATCTCACGCCGCTGCGTGGGCCTGACTTGCCGATGGAGTCGCCGTCGCGGTTCCTCTTCCCTCGGCGTGGAACGCCAGCTGCCTGCCGAGACCCGTGGCACCCCGGGCACGAACGGAACGGCACGAGGCGCACGGCAACCGTGGTTCTCGCGTGGGCTCCGATCCTCCTTGGGGCGCGCATAGCTGCGGCGGGAACGGCTCAGGTTTCCGCGATCGGCTACGGCCTGAGGACGTCGATGAAGTCTGCCGGGCTGACGATGCGGACTCCTTGCACGACATCGAGGACCAGGAGGTCGGCGTCGCCGGTGACGATCACGTCGACGCTGCCAGTGACGGCTGCTTCCAGGACGCGGTTGTCGTCAGGGTCTCGAACCAGGTCGAGGGTCACGGTGGGGCGGACGACTTGGGAGGCGACGGTGATGAGCTCGACTATCTCGTTGGCGTCGCCGAACATCTTGGCGAGCTTGGGGTAGGTCAGCACTCGTCGGAGTTCTTCCAGCAGTGCGGGGCTGGTCACGATCTGGAACCGTCCGGCGAGCGCTGCCTCGACGACGTCGCCGGGCGGGCCACCCCAGCCAAGCCCGGACACCCACGTGTTGGTGTCGAGTACGGCCCGGGTCACGACACCTTCCGGGCCGCCTCGATCGCATCATCCACCGCGCTGGCATCCAGGCCCGCAGAAGCAACCCGCTGGCGAACTTGCTTGAGCCGCCGTCGTAGTTCGTCGCGGGCTTCGGCTCGGACCAGTTCGTGGAGCGCCTCCCACTCGTCGCGGCTGACCAGGATGGCCAGCGGCTGGCCGCGCTTGGTCAGCGCGATCGGGTCGGCCCCTTCGGCGACCTCGTCGACCAGTCGACCCAACTGGCCACGTGCCTGTTCCACGCCGACGAACCGTTCTGCCATCGCTGCTCCGAACCTTACGGTGAAGCTTAAGGATATCAGGATCAGCCCTCGAGTGGACCGGCTTGCGCGCCAGGATGGACGCTGACTGCACGGCGTGATGGGTAGCGCCGTCAAGGAGGTTCATCATGTCCACGTTCACACTCGAACTGCCCACCAGCCACGAACAAGACACCGCCAGCTGGGCCGCGGTCGCGTTCATCGCCAGCTACTCCTCCGAGGCGACCCGGCGCACCTACACCACCCAGCTGCGGCTGTGGCTGGCCTGGTGCGCCATCCATCATGTCGATCCGCTCGCCGACATCCGTCGTCCGCACGTGGAGCTGTACGCCCGTGAGCTCGAAGGCCGTGGACTGGCGGCCGCGACGGTCGCGTTGAAGCTGGTCGTACTCACCGGCTTCTACCGGTACTGCGTCGAAGAGCAGCTCCTGGAATATTCGCGAGCTGTCCACGTCCGCCGCCCGAAGGTCTCCCAGGAGTCGACCCGGATCGGGCTTGGCCGCAACGAGCTCGGCGCGTTCCTGGTCCAGGCCGGCCTGTCGGGCGGCAACGACCACGTGCTGGCATGTCTGCTCGCGCTCAACGCCCTGCGGGTCTCGGAAGCCTGCGGCGCCGACCTTGTTGACCTGGCGATCGCGAACGGACACCGCACACTGCGGATCGTGGGCAAGGGCAGCCAGCCGGCACTGATCCCGCTCGCACCCCGCACCGCCCGAGCCATCGACGCTGCGGTAGGCGAGCGTGCCGAAGGGCCGCTGATGGCCCGGTCCGACGGCAGCCGCCTGGACCGGCACGCCGCGGGGCGGATCGTGCGTCGACTCGCGAAACGAGCAGGGATCACCAAGCCGATCTCGCCGCACTCGCTGCGGCACGCAGCGATCACCGCTGCCCTAGACGCCGGATGCAGCCTGCGTGACGTTCAGGACTACGCCCGCCACGCCGACCCCCGCCAGACCCGCCGCTACGACCGCGCCGGCGGCGCCCTGGACCGCAACCCAACCTACATCGTCGCGACCTACGTCGCCGGAGCCACCGGCGCCCGCTGACACATCCGGCGACCACCTCACCGCCCACGTCGGCGGCCGACCGCTCCTGCCCGGAGACAACACGGAAGCCGTGGCTGCGGGCGGGGCCACCGACCGCCAGATGAGCCGGCAACTGCATGTGGTAGTTCGGGCGTTCTCCCGACGCGGCGCCTGACATCTGTCCTGCGTCGAGTGTGCTCGTTCCCGCCATATATG
>DASWKO010000068.1:0-12261 GCA_036396595.1 Nitriliruptorales bacterium
GGCGTCGCGGGGCGTTGCGTGCTGGTCGACAGCCACCTCATCCAGGACCTGTCGGCGCTGGACGACTTCCTGTCCGAGCGCACCGCGGTCCTGCACGCGCTCGAGAACGACCTCGTGCCGCTGGACAACGCCAACGTCTCGGTCCCGCACGTGCACGACACGGCCATGGCTGCGTCGGTCCTGGGCATCCCGATCGGGCTCGACCCGCTGCTGCAGGAGCTGCTCGACGTCTCGTTGACGGCCGACAAGTCGCGCTTCCAGCGCGCCGACTGGGAGCAGCGCCCGCTGCCGCGCGACATGGCCGTGTACGCGGCCGGTGATGTCGTGCACCTGCCCGAGCTGTGGCGGCGGATCGAGCAGCGGTTGCGGGACGCCGGACGCTACGAGTGGTACGAGCAGGAGCTCGCCTACGTCATCGAGCGCACGTGGCAGGACACGCGCGCCTGGGAGCGGACCAAGGGTGCCAGCCGCCTCTCCCCCGGGCAGCGGGCCGTCCTCAAGCACCTGTGGGAGCGACGCGAAGAGCTCGCACGCCTGCACGACATCGCCCCACAGCGGCTGACCCGTGACGACACCCTGGCCGCCTGGGCATCCGAGCCACCGACCGACGTCGACCAGCTCGTCAAGCGCGCGGGCCGGCGGCGCACGATGGTCAGACAGCACGCCGACGAGCTGCTGGACGCGATCGACGCGGGCCGGGATGCCGAGCCCGAGGCGCGCGAGACCTCCGGGCGCCGCTGGAGCGACGAGGACCGCGCGGCCTACGACGCCATGCGGCGCGCACGGGCTCGCAGGGCCGAGGAGATCGGGGTCGACGCCGGGGTGCTGTGCCCGAGCAAGAACCTGTGGAACGCGGTCGCCGGTGACCCGCGGACACCGCAGGAGCTGTGCGACCTGGCCGGCCTGCGGCCGTGGCAGACCGAGTTGCTCGCCGACGTCCTGTGGGAGGCGTACCAGCAGGCCGTCGAGGTCAGCTGAAGCTGTCGCCGGTGAGGGCGGACAGGCGGTTGCCGTACTTCTCCATCATCTGCATCGCGTCATCGATGGCGGCCTTGGCCTCGGGGGAGTTCAGCGCCTTGCCCAGGTCCTCGAGCTCGATGACGGTCACGATGTGGAACTCGGGATCGCCCATCGGGGCTCTGGGGGTCCGGATGACCTGGGCGCCCTTGAAGCCTGGCCACCTGGACATGAGGTCGGTGTGTGTGGTCCGGTAGTGCTCCTCGAACCCTTCGAGGTCGGTCTCGGGCTTGGTCCAGAGGGCGACGAAGTGCGGCACGGCAGATCCTGAGGTCGAAGACCACCGCACGCTAGCCGCCCGGCGGGATCAGGCCGACCTGCTGTGGGCCTCCTCGGAGCCCAGCTTGCGGGCCAGCACTGCCGGCAGCGCGAACTCGACGTCCTCGTCCACGACCGTCACCGTGTCGACGGTCCGCGTCCCCCGGTCCTGGAACCAGGCCACGACCCGCTCGACGAGATCCTCTGGCGCGCTGGCGCCCGAGGTCAGACCGATCGTGTCCACGCCCTCGAGCCAGGCCTCGTCGATCTCGGAGGCGTCGTCGATCAGGTGGGCGGGCACGCCCCGCTCGACCGACACCTCGACCAGCCGCTTGGAGTTCGACGACGTCTGCGAGCCGACCACGAGGATCAGGTCACAGCGCTGCGCGAGCGACTTGACCGCCTGCTGGCGGTTGGTGGTGGCGTAGCAGATGTCGTCCTTCTTGGGCTGGTGCAGCAGGGGGAACCGCTGGCGCAGGCGTTCGACGATGCCGGAGGTCTCGTCCATCGACAGGGTGGTCTGGGTGATGTAGGCGACGTTGGCCTCGTCCTCGAACTCCAGGGCGTCGACATCCTCCTCGGACTCCACGAGGCTGATCGATCGGGGCGCCTGGCCCATCGTGCCCACGACCTCCTGGTGGCCCTCGTGGCCGATCAGCACGATGTCCATCTCGTCGCGCGCGTAGCGCCGCGCCTCGTGGTGGACCTTGATCACCAGCGGGCAGGTCGCGTCGATCAGGGTGTGGTCCAGGCGCCGGGAGTTCGCGAACGCCTCGGGCGGCGAACCGTGCGCGCTGAAGACCACGACCGCTCCCGGGGGGGCCTCGGTCTCGTCCTCGACGAACACCGCCCCGAGGTCGCGCAGGCGCTCGACCACGTGGGTGTTGTGCACGATCTCGTGCCGGACGTAGACGGGCGGGCCGTACGCCTCGATCGCCCGCTCGACGATCAGCACGGCGCGGTCGACGCCCGCGCAGAAGCCACGCGGGGCCGCCAGCAGCAGCGTGGAGGGGGTGGAGGTGGTCGAGGCGATCACGGTCCGATGGTACGTCCTCGGGGCCAGACACACGGGACGGGGCGACCGACGCGGCATACTCGCAGGCGGCGAGGAGGCATCGCGTGCACATCATCGTCGGCGGGTGCGGCCGGCTCGGGGCCGAGATCGCCACGCGCCTGTCCGAGGAGCCGGACAACGACGTCGTGGTCATCGACGTCGACCTGCGCTCCTTCGACCGGCTCGGCTCGGCTTTCAACGGCGAGACCGTGCTCGGCGACATCACCGACCGCGACGTCCTCGAGCACGCCGGGATCCAGCGGGCAGAAGGTCTGCTGGCAGTGACACGGTTCGACAACAAGAACCTCATGTCGGTCGAGATCGCCAAGCATCTGTACGAGGTCAAGCGCGTGGTGGCCCGACTGTTCAACCCGGAGCGCGAGACGAGCTACCAGAAGCTCGGGATCCGGTACGTGTCCGGCACGGGCGTGCTGGCCAAGCTGTTCCTCAACGAGTTCCGCGACGGGACCTTCCGCCACCACCTGCACTTCGAGCACGGCGACGTCGCCGTCGTCGAGATGTTCATCGGTCCGGGCGGCCATGGGCTGTCGGTCGAGAGCTTCGAGCTCGACGGCAAGCTGCGGGTCGCTGCGATCCAGCGCGGCTCGCGGGTCTACATCCCCGCGCACGACGAGCGGCTCGAGCACGGCGACCTGGTGGTCGCCGCTGTGCGGCGCGGCGTGTTCCGCAAGATCTCCTCGCAGCTCCAGTTCCACGCCGACCGCGCTGCCGTCCCCGAACAGGTCCGCTGATGTACATCGTCGTCGTGGGCGGCGGCAAGATCGGCCGCTACGTGGCCGCCGACATGGTGGCCAAGGGCCACGAGATCACGATCATCGAGCGCGAACGCCGGCGCTGCGAGCAGCTCGTGGCGGAGTACCCGGTCCTGGTCATCGAGGGTGACGCCTGCGACGTGCGCTACCTCGAGCAGGCGCACGTCGACCGGGCCGACGTGTTCGTGGCCACGACCCACGAGGACGACGACAACCTGGTCGCCTGCCAGCTCGCAAAGGTCGAGTTCGACGTGCGGCGCAGCATCAGCCGGGTCAACACCCCCAAGAACGTGGAGATCTTCGAGAAGCTCGGGATCGAGCCGGTGTCCTCGACCCGGCTGATCTCGGAGCTGCTGGAGAACGAGTTCAGCGTGGGCGAGCTGATCAGCCTCGCATCGCTCAAGGGCGGGCGCGTGAGCCTGGTCGAGGTGCGCATCCCGGGTCCCGGCGAGAAGCACGCACCCGGGCCTCGCGCGGTGATGGACCTCGGCCTGCCCTACGAGGCAGTGCTGGTGGCGATCTTCAGGGGCGACCAGACGGTCATCCCCCGCGGCGAGACCCAGATCCTGCCCGGCGACGAGGTGGTCGCGCTCACGACACCGGAGCTGCAGGACACGCTGCAGCGCGTGCTGCTGGGGACCGGCAGGTGACGCGTCGGCGCGATCCCCATGGGTCCACCCGCCGGTACGGCGAGGACGACAACCTGCCCGTGCAGGGAATCAACGGCATCGCCATCGTGGCAGGGGTGACGGTCACCTTCGCTGCGCTCGGGTTCGCGACGGCCGTGATCGTCAGTTGGATCTTCTAGATGTTCCTCCGCCCCGACCGCACGGACTTCCAGGTCATCGCCTTCTATCTGGGCAAGGTGATGTTCGGCCTGGGGCTGATGATGCTGCTCCCGGCGATCATCGCGATGCTCGTCGGGGAATGGAACGCGCTGACCGCGCTGGTGATCGGCGGCTCCATCGGCGTGATCGGGGGGCGGCTCAGCGAGATCAAGTTCCGTACCCGCAGGCCGCTGTCGTGGTCACACGGGATGGTGACGGTCGCACTGTCGTGGCTGCTCGGGCCGGTGCTGCTGGCCGTCCCGTTCTTCCTGTCGGGCCACTTCTCGGACTTCCTCGACGCCTACTTCGACGCGATGTCGGGGCTGACGACGTCGGGGCTGTCGGTCCTCCAGGACCTCGACCACCTGCCTCGGTCGATGAACCTGTTCCGGCACCTCACCCACTTCGCGGGCGGGCAGGGCATCGTCATCGTCGTGCTGACCCTGTTCGCCGGGGGCGGCGCCCAGGTCGGCACCCTCTACGTCGGCGAGGGACGTGACGAGCGCATCATGCCGAACATCGTGCGCACGGCGCGGTTCATCTACACGGTGGCCCTGGTCTACCTGCTCGCAGGCACGTTCTCCCTGTGGTTGGCCGGCGTGGTCGCGGGGCTCCAACCAGGCTCCTCGCTGTTCCACGCCGTCAACCTCTTCATGGCCGGGTTCGACACGGGTGGCTTCGCCCCGCAGTCGACCTCGATCGCCTATTACCACTCGGCGACCGTGGAGCTCGTGCTCGTCGTGCTGATGTTCGCTGGGACGCTGTCGTTCGCGTTGCACTACCAGCTCTGGCGTGGGGACCGGCGCGAGCTGTTCCGCAACATCGAGACCCGCACGCTGACCCTCACGCTCACGGCAATGACGCTGCTGGCGTTCGTGGGGCTCGGCCGCAGCGGCACGTTCACGGATGCGGTCCCGCTGTTCCGCAAGGGGTTCTTCACCGTCGTGTCCGCCCACACCGGGACCGGCTTCGGCGTCAATGCCCCGGCCCTGTTCGTCACCGACTGGGGCATCCTCGCCCCCGCCGCGGTCGTGGGGGCCATGGCGTTGGGCGGGATGGCATCCTCGACCGCTGGTGGCATCAAGGCGATCCGCGTGGGCCTGGCCTGGAAGGGGCTCATCAAGGACGTCCGACGCGTCCTGCTGCCGGAGTCCGCGCTCGTGGTGTCGACCTACCACAGCACCCGGCGCCGGATCCTCGACGACGCCACGGCCAAGGCGGCGATGACCCTGCTGCTGCTGTACGTGCTCACGTACCTCGGGGGCGCGATGGTCGGCATGTTCTACGGCACGTGGGACATCACCGAGACCATGTTCGAGTCGGTCTCGGCTACGGCCAACGTCGGGCTGTCGGTCGGGATCACGGACGCGTCGATGCCCATGGTCCTTCAGCTCACGTACATCACGCAGATGTGGCTCGGCCGCCTGGAGTTCATGGCCGTGTTCGCCCTGATCGGCTACGTCGTCGCCATCGTCAGAGGCCGGACGTGAGCACGCCACGCGACCCGCTGAACGCCCGCGCGTGGGGCCAGATCCTGACCAGCCTGCTGGTGCTGCTCGTGGCCGTCGTCGTGATCGGTCAGCTCGCAGCCACCGCGCCGCAGGCCCAGCTACCCGAGGACGCACGCATCATCGAGCTACCCGCCACGAGTTCCGTCGACATCGTGACCTGCGAGCGCCGGCTGCCCGAGGTGACGCGGGTGCAGGGGGAGCTGGCACCTCCGGTCGGACGCGTGACCTCGACCGCCGTGAACGATTGCCCCGAGCACTTCGACGGCCACGTGGTCCAGTTCGCCGGCGAGGTCATCGGCGACGTCCTGCGTCGCGACGGTGGCGCCTGGGTGCTGATGAACGACGACCGCTACGCACTCGAGACCGGCCCCCTGCCCTCGCATCGGGACTTCGGCGGCAGCAACTCCGGCCTGTCCGTGTGGCTCCCGGACGAGCTCGTCGAGCTCGTGGACGCGCCCGGAGGACCAGGGGTGCGCGGCACCGTCCTGGCGGTGTCGGGCGTGCTGCACCGCGTCGACCCCGACGACGGCGGGGGGCTGACGGTGCGGGCCGGCAGGGGCACGGTGCTCGCGGAGGCCGTCGCCGTGCCCAACCCCGTGCACCGCCCACAGGCGATCGTGGCCGTGCTCGCGGCCCTCGGCGCCGCCGCCGCGCTCGCCGCCGAGCGGATCGTGGCCCGCCGGCGCTGACTCAGCGCCGTGGCCTTGCCGTCGCGTGCTTGTCGCGGCGGTTGTCGAGCTTGCTGCTGGGGCACAGCCGCTCCACCGCACAGTCGTCGCACCGGGGGCGCTGGGCATCGCAGGTCCGGCGGCCGTGGTGGATCAACAGGTCGCTGACGTCGAGCCAGCGATCCTGCGGGAACAGCCGCATGAGATCCCGTTCGATCCTGACCGGGTCGAGCTCGCGGGTGAGCTGGAGCCGGCGCGCCAGCCGGGTCACGTGCGTGTCGACCACCACGCCCGCGTTGATGCCGAACCCGTTGGCCAGCACCACGTTGGCAGTCTTGCGCGCAACCCCCGGCAGCTCGGTCAACTCCTCCATGGTGTCGGGCACCTCGCCGCCGTGGCGTTCGAGCAGCAGGCGTGCGGTGCCCTGGATGTTCCTGGACTTCTGGCGGTAGAAGCCCAGTGGACCCACCACCTGCTCGAGCTCCTCGCGGGGCGCCTCGGCCATCGCCTCGGGGGTGGGCCAGCGCTCGAACAGCACCGGCGAGATCTCGTTGACCTTCTTGTCGGTCGTCTGGGCCGACAGCATGGTGACGATCAGGAGCTGGAACGTGCCATCGAAGTCCAGCGCGATCTCGGCGTCCGGCAGGGCCTCGTCGAGCAGGTCGAGGATCACCCGCGCACGCTTGGACTTCCCGCTGTCGCGCGTCAGACCCTCAGGGATGGTGGCGGCCATACCCGCGAGCGTAACGAGAGCTGATGCATCGCCCGGGGCACAGGGGCGGCTCAGCGGCTGGGGCGGACCCGACGGACCAGCGCGAACTCCCCGATGCCCGTCGCGACCACCGCGGCCAGCAGGACCGGTCCGGCGGCAGCCGAACCCTCGAGCGCGTTCGAGACCAGGAAGACCGCGAGGCTGAAGGCGGCCACGAACAGTCCTGCGCTGGCCGTGACACGCACCCAGCTCCGCTCGTCCACCGCCAGGGCACCGACACCGAGGACGATCGGAGCGGGGAACATCGGGATCGCCCCCATCGCGGCGAGGATGGCGGTGATCGTGGACGCCACCGCGAACGCTGCCCCGTTCCTGACCGGGGGCGCACGGTTCCCTTCGGGGCTGCCGTGCCCGTTGGCGGACGGCGCAGGCGTGTCGAGGATCGTCGGCACACGCGGCTTCCATGCCCCCACGATGCCAGCCATGCGGATGAACTGACCGACGACCAGCCCCACTATGACGCCGAACAGCACGGTCGTCGCGCCGACCGCCACGACCGAGGCGACGCTGACCCGCGTCGCGTCCGGGCGACCCCAGGCCGCCAACGCGATGACGGCCGCCGCAACGGTTCCCACCGTCGAGCCGAAGACCGTCCAGGGCACGACACGAGGGGCGGAGGAGGCATCCATGTGCGCGTAGTATCCCGACCTGCCCCGCCGGCGCATCCCGGCCCGGTCGGGGACTGGCGTCAGTACTCGACCGAGGCGTACTCGCGCAGCTTCTCGAGCTTGTGCTGGGCGCGGACGACCCGGATCGTGCCGCTCTTGCCGCGCATGACCAGCGACTCGGTCACGGCGCCACGCCGGTCGAAGCTGACGCCCTCGACCAACTGGCCCTGGGTGATGCCCGTGACGGCGAAGAACGTGTCGGTCGAGCTGACCAGATCCTGGGTGGTCAGGATCTCGTCGACGTCGTAGCCGGCATCGATCGCGGACTGGCGCTCCTCGTCGTTGCGCGGCCAGATGCGCCCGTACATCTCTCCACCCAGCGCCTGGACTGCACACGCCGCGGTCACACCCTCGGGCGTGCCACCGATGCCGAACAGCATGTCGACGTTGCGCTCCTCCCAGGCGGCCAGCAGCGCGCCGGCCACGTCGCCGTCCATGATGAGCTGCAGGCGGGCCCCGACCTCCCGGATCTCACGCTTGTACCCCTCGTGCCGCTCGCGGTCGAGCATGATCACCGTGAGGTCGCGGACCTCTTTGCCCTTGGCCTTGGCAACGTTCTCGAGGTTGTCACGCAGTGGTGCGTCGAGGTCGACCACGCCCGCGGCGTCGCGGCCCACGACGATCTTCTCCATGTACACCATCGGGCCCGGGTCGAACATCGTGCCCCTGGGCGCCACGGCCAGGACGGCGAGGGCACCCGGACGGCCCTCGGCCAGCAGCCGCGTGCCGTCGATGGGGTCGACCGCGACGTCCATCTCCGGCGGGGCGCCCGTGCCGACGCGTTCGCCGTTGAACAGCATCGGCGCCTCGTCCTTCTCGCCCTCGCCGATCACGACGACGCCGTCCATCTCGACGCTGGCCAGCATCTTGCGCATCGCGTCGACCGCGGCCTGGTCGCCAGCCTCCTTGGCGCCGCGTCCCTGGAAGCGCGCAGCCGCCAATGCTGCCGCCTCGGTCACGCGCACCATCTCCATCGCGAGGTTGCGGTCGGGCTTCTCGGACATGGCTGGCTCCGTGGTGGGGGCGTCGGAAGGTCGCGCGCAGACCAGCCTACTGACCAGCCGCCGACCCGCTCGGCCGGGGTGCCGAGCCCGGAGTGTGGTTCCTGGGACACCGACGCGAGAACGTGGTGCTCCGGCTGGGACATTCGATCGCGCGGCCGGCCTAGACTCGCAGCGATGGACGTCGTGCCACCCTCACCAGCCGAACGGGCCGATCCCGTCGACTCGCTCCGGCCAGTCGCGGCTGCGGCGCCTGGTCTGAAGCTGCTGCTGCTGCACGGATCGCGGGCCAGAGGAGACGAGCACCCGGGCTCCGACTGGGACCTCGGCTACCTCGCCGACCCGACGTTCGATGCCCCGATGCTGCACGGGGTGCTGGCTCGCCTCCTCGGCACCGACGACGTCGACCTGGTCGACCTCGCACGTGCCAGCGCGCTGCTGCGGTACCGCGCGGCCCGCGACGGCTGCGTCGTCCACGATGCCGGGGGCGCCTACGAGACGTTCTGGCTCGAGGCCGTGGACTTCTGGTGCGACGCCGGACCGCTCATCCGCGCCGGGTACGAGGACACGCTGGCACGGCTGCCGTGAGCCGAGGCCTCGATCGCGAACTGCTGGCCGAGAAGGCGGGCGCCGTCGAGCGGCACCTCCGTCGCGTCCAGGCGCGCCTCCCGGCCAGCGCCGACGAGTTCGAGCCCGCGTCGGACGCCTCGGACGCCGTGGTCCTGCACCTGTGGCAGGCGACCCAGCTCGTCATCGACGTCGCGCTGTCGGCCTGTCTGCGGCTCGATCTCGGCGCTCCGCCGACGTACGCGGACGCGTTCGACCGCCTCGCCGGCGCGGGCATCATCGACGCCGATCTGCGCGACCGGCTCGTGCGTGCAACCGGCTTCCGCAACGTGCTCGTGCACGCCTACGAACAGCTCGACCTGAGCCGGGTCCACGCGGCAGCCCAGCAGGGACCGCAGGATCTGCGGCGGTTCCTCGCGGCCGTACGCGATCGGCTGGCCGACGACGGTGAGGGCTGAGGGTGCTCGCATGACCCCCACCCCCGACCTCGACGACGATCAGCACCTGGAGCGGACGATCGAGGCGCTCGCGTCGGAGTTCGCCGGCAGCCACACCCGCGAGGCCGTCGCAGCGCTCGTGCACGACAGCGCGCAGCGGTTGCCTGACGCCCACGACCCGGCAGCCGTCGTACTGCTGACCCACCGCTTCGCACGCGACCGCCTGCGCCTCGCCGAGAAGGCCGCAGGTGGGCGCGGCCACGCGATCCCGGAAGTGCTGTTCGTCTGCGTCCGCAACGCCGGTCGCAGCCAGATGGCCGAGGCGTTGCTCCGCGACCTGGCGGGCGGGCGGGTCCACGCCTCGTCCGCGGGATCGGCGCCTGGCACGGCGGTCCACGACAACGTTGCGCAGGTGATGCGCGAGGTCGGCATCGACCTCGCGCAGGCCTACCCCAAGCCGCTCACCCAGGAAGCCGTCGAAGCCGCGGACGTGGTGGTGACGATGGGCTGCGGCGACGCCTGCCCCGTGGTCCCGGCCACCCGTTACCTCGACTGGGAGCTGGACGATCCCCACGGCGCGGGACTCGACGCCACGCGGGCCACCCGTGACGAGATCCGTCGCCGGGTCCAGGCCATCATCGATGACCTGACCTCCGGCTCAGCGGCGGCGGGGGCGGACGGTCCTCGGTAGGTCGACGTCCAGGCCCGGAGGCAGCTCGCCGAGCTCGGCCTGCGCCCGCAGGACGTCGTTCTCGAACGCGACCCGATCGCGCACGCCCGCGAAGTCGTTGAGCAGCTTCTTCTGGAGCAGCACGGTCGACCGCTGGCGGGAGGCCACGAGCCCGAGCCAGCTCCGGGCTGCCGCCTCGGCCTGCCCCTCGGGGACCAGGTGCTGCACGAGGCCGACGCGGGCGGCCTCCTCGGCCGGCACGTCGCGGCTGGACAGGACCCAGTCCTTGGCCGTGCCGAGCCCGACCTGGCCGACGAGGCGAGCCGGGCCGACGGGGATGCCGTAGATCGCACCGGGGAAGCGGAAGGTCGCGCCGGCGCCGGCGACGCGGACGTCGCAGGCGATGGCTGCCTCTGCCCCGCCGCCGATCGCGGGACCCTCGACCGCAGCCACGGTGGGCAGCCGGAAGTTGCTCAGCGTCTCGTAGAAGACGGTGAACAGCTCCATCCGGCGCGCCTCGTCGCCGCCCTCCTTCACGTCGGCTCCGGCGCTGAACGCCCCACCGCTGCCCGCGAGCAGGACCCCCGCGATCCGGTCGTGCCCGTCCGCATCCACGAGGGCGTCGGTGAGGTCGGTCAGCATCGCCGAATTCATGGCGTTGCGCGCCTCCGGACGGGACATGCGGATCACGCGGATCAGCGCGCCCTCGAGTGCGATGTCCTCGGTCGCGATGGTCTGGGGCACGGTGGGTTCCGACGCGTGGGAGGTGGCCGACCCTACGCCCGGTCAGGTCGTCCGCGCCAACGGCACCGGCCGGCACACGGAGTGACCAACAGTCGTGACGTGCCGTAGCCTCATGGGTGATGAGCGAGCAGACACGCCGAAGGCTGATGGAGCAGGTCCGCACCCCAGGGCCGGATCTCGCGGAGCTCGCTCTGTTGGTGTGCGCCGAGCTCGAGCCCGAACTCGACGTCAGCACGGAGCTGCTCCGCCTCGACGCGTTCGCCGATCAGCTACGGACCCAAGGCGTGACGCGCCGCGATCCGCCGTTGGACGTGGCGGGGGCGATGTCGGCTCACCTCGGTCACCGGCTCGGCTTCCACGGCGACACCGACGACTACCACGATCCCGCCAACGCGCTGCTCACGCGGGTGCTCGATCGGCGACGGGGGCTGCCTATCACGCTGTCGATCCTGTGGATCGGCGTGGCGCAACGACTGGGTGTGCCGGCGTTCGGGATCGGCCTGCCTGGCCATTTCGTGACCGGTATCGGCCCACCGGACCAGGCGGTGGTGGTCGACCCGTTCGCTCGCGGGACCCTGCTCGACCGCGACGACCTCGACGATCTCGTGCAGCACGTGACCGCCGGGCAGGCGCACTTCCACCCGGCGATGATCCGACCGTCGCCCGCACCTGCGGTCGTCCGCCGGCTCCTCGACAACCTGACGCGCGACTTCCTGGCGGGCGGCGACGTCGAGGACGCGTTGTGGACGATCGAGTTGAAGCAGATCCTCCCCCGCGCCTCGCCGGACGACGACCGGACGCGCGGTGATCTGCTGCTGCGGCTGGGCCGGTACCTCGACGCGGCCCGCGCGTTCGAAGACTACGTGGCGCGCGCCCAGGGCGCCGGCGACCGCGACGAGGTCGCCACGATGGCCAGGCGCGCCCGGGCCAAGCTCAACTGAGCGTCCGGATCACTGGTTGGTGCGGACCTTCAGCGCGCGGAACGCGCTGCCCAACGTCGCGCCCCCGATCAGGACGATGGCGACCAGCGCCCAGCCGATCTCGCCCCACTGGAAGCCGTGCACGGTCAGCGCGCGCAGGCCAACGATGATGTAGGTCACGGGGTTGACCGCAACCACGGCCTGGAGCCAGCCCGGCAGGAACTCGATGGGCACGAAGGTCGGCGCGAGGAAGACGAGCGGGAAGAAGATGATGAACGAGGCCTGGGTGGCCTCGGCCGAACCGGTCCGCAGCGCGATCGTCAGGCTGATGCCCGAGTAGGCCAGGCCGAACAGGAAGGCCATCGCGATGAGCA
>DASWKO010000069.1:0-7329 GCA_036396595.1 Nitriliruptorales bacterium
TCGAGATCCAGGGCGCCCTGCAGATCCGGGAGCGGGTGGAGGAAGCCGTCCACGTCTTTCTGTCCCCGCCCACCTTCGCCGAGCTCGAGCGCCGACTTGCGGCCCGGGGCACCGAGGACGAGTCGATCCGGCGCGTGCGGCTCGGGACGGCCCGCGAGGAACTGGATCACCGCCACCGCTTCGACCACGTGGTGGTCAACGACGACGTCGATCGGGCAGCGCACGAGATCATCCGGCTGATCGACCAGGCGCGCGACGCACCTGCCGACCACGGGTGACCGCGCGGTCACCGCACGCCCGCGCGCCGGGTGGACGCCGCGACGCCCGCGCGGCACCCTGTGGGCCCCCACCCGCCGATCTACCGGAGGTAGCACCATCGCCCGCATCGATGACCTGATGGACAAGGTGGACAGCCGCTTCTCGCTGGTGCACCTCGCCGCGAAGCGCGCGCGCGAGATCAACGACTACTACGCGCAGCTCGGTGAAGGACTCGGTCAGCAGGTGCCGCCGCTGGTGGCGACCGAGTCCAACAAGTCGCTGTCGATCGCGCTCGAGGAGATCGCCCAGAGCAAGATCGTGCCAGCCGAGCCCGACGAATCGCTGCTCGACCCGCTCGGGTTCATCGAGGATGAGGACGAGGAATACGAGGACGGGGCCTGAGTGGCTGCTGACGCCCGGTCGTCGCACGCGCCCGATCCCGGGGCCGTGCTCGCCGGGCGTCGCGTCGTGCTGGGCGTGTCGGGGGGCATCGCCGCCTACAAGGCAGCGCTCGTGGCCCGGCTGCTGGTCACGCACGGCGCAAGCGTCGATGCCGTCCTGACCCGCGGCGCGCGCGAGTTCGTCGGTGCCGCCACCTTCGAGGGCCTGACCGGCCGGCCCGTGCGCACGGAGGTCTGGGAGGACGTCGCCGACGAGACCCACGTCGGACTGGGGCGTGCGGCCGATCTGGTGATCGTGTACCCGGCGACCGCACACGTCATGGCCAAGCTGGCGGGGGGCCTGGCCGACGACCTTCTGACCACCACGCTGCTCGTCACACGCGCACCGGTCGTGCTGGCGCCGGCCATGCACACGGAGATGTGGGAGCACCCTGCCACCCAGGGTAACGCCGCGACCCTTCTCGCCCGGGGCGTGCACCTCGAGGGCCCCGCCATCGGACCGTTGATGGGTGGCGATGCCGGTCCCGGCCGCGCGGCCGAGCCCGACGAGGTCGTGGCCGCCGGTGTGCGGCTGCTGTCCAGGAGCCATGACCTGACCGGCCGCCGGGCGGTCGTGACGGCGGGTGGCACGCGGGAGCACCTGGATCCCGTCCGGTACCTGGGCAACCGTTCCAGCGGCAAGATGGGGTTCGCGCTGGCCCGTGAGGCCGCGGCCCGGGGTGCCCACGTCGATCTGGTCACCGCACCCACCCACCTGGCCACACCACCGGGCGTGAGCCGGCACGACGTCACCTCGGCCCAGGACATGGCCGACGTGGTCCACAAGCTGGCAACCGACGCCGACGTCGTCGTCAAGGCCGCCGCCGTGGCCGATTTCCGTCCCGCCGGCCGCTCCGCCCACAAGCTGAAGAAGTCCGACGGCATCCCCCCGATCGAACTGGTCCGCAACGAGGACATCCTCGCGGCGCTCGGCGCGGCGCGACGCGGGGAGGGGCGCGATCGGCCGCTGCTGGTGGGCTTCGCCGCCGAGACCCGCGATGTCGAGGTCGAGGGTCGCGCCAAGCTCGACCGCAAGGGCGCCGACCTGCTCGTGGTCAACGACGTCAGCATGCCCGACGCGGGATTCGAGGTCGACACCAACCGGGTGCTGATCCTGGGGCACGACGACCTGCGGATCGAGGTGCCGCTGTCGTCCAAGGCGCAGATCGCCGCGCGCGTCTGGGATCGGGTGGTGGTGCTGCTGTCCGAGGCGTGAGTACGCTCGATGACGCCTCGCCGCCGCCGCGCCCGCCAGGAGACCGATCCGTGCCGCGCACCACCCTGTTCACCTCGGAGTCCGTGACCGAGGGCCATCCGGACAAGATGGCGGACCAGATCTCGGACGGGATCCTCGATGCGATCCTGGCGGAGGACCCCGAGGCTCGCGTTGCCTGCGAGACGCTCGTGACGACCGGACAGGTCGTGATCGCTGGTGAGATCACCACCGACACGTGGGTGGACATCAACCGCACGGTGCGCGACACCATCCTGGGCATCGGCTACGACAGCCACGACATGGGCTTCGACGGCGAGTCGTGCGGTGTGTCCGTGGCCATCGACCCACAGTCACCGGACATCGCTCAGGGTGTCGACAAGGCCTACGAGATCCGCACCGAGGGCGTGACCGATGCGTTCGCCGAGCTGGGGGCAGGCGACCAGGGGATGATGTTCGGGTTCGCCACGACCGAGACCCCGACCCTGATGCCGCTGCCGATCCACCTCGCGCACCGCTTGGCCGAACGCCTCACGGCGGTCCGCAAGAGCGGCGAGATCCCCTACCTGCGCCCGGACGGCAAGACCCAGGTGACGATCCGGTACGAGGACGGCGTGCCCAAGGCGGTCGACACCATCGTGGTCTCGACCCAGCACAAGCCCGAGATCGACCTCGCGACGCTCCTGCGACCGGATCTCGAGGAGAACGTGATCAGGCCGCTGTTGCCGGCCGACATCGACAGCTCCGAGGTCCGGATCATCGTGAACCCGACCGGCAAGTTCGAGATCGGCGGGCCCGTCGCCGACGCCGGGCTCACCGGTCGCAAGATCATCGTCGACACCTACGGCGGGTACTCGCGTCACGGTGGGGGCGCGTTCAGCGGCAAGGACCCGTCGAAGGTCGACCGCTCGGGTGCCTACGCCACCCGCTGGGTCGCCAAGAACATCGTGGCTGCGGGCCTGGCGGCCAAGGCCGAGCTCCAGGTGGCCTACGCGATCGGGGTGGCCAACCCTGTGTCGCTGTTCCTCGAGACCTTCGGCACCGAGCAGGTCGATCCGGAGCTCATCGAGAAGGCGGTCAAGGAGGTGTTCGACCTGCGTCCCGCGGCGATCATCGACGCCCTGAAGCTGCGCCGCCCGATCTTCAAGGCGACGGCCGCGTACGGGCACTTCGGCCGCACGGGCGATGGTTTCACGTGGGAGAACACCGACCGCGCTGAGGCCCTGCGTGAGCTCGCCGACGGCTGAACCGATCGACGACGCGGACGCCGGGGCGGCAGCGCGAGCCACGAACGGTCCGCGCTACGCCCGCGTGCTGGTCGACATCGAGCCCGACCACCTCGATCGGCTGTTCGACTACGCGGTCCCCGACGACCTGGGTAGCGCGGTCCAGGTGGGGTCCCGGGTCGAGGTCGTCTTCGGCGGGCGCAGGGTCCGCGGCCTGGTGGTGGAACTCACCGACCGGACCGAGCTGGACGCGTCGAGGATCCGAGCCTTGCGTCGTGTTCTGGGGCCGCACGCGTGGCTCACGAGCGCCGAGATCGAGCTGGTGTGGTGGGCCGGCCAGCGGTTCGCCAGCCCGGCTGCGCACCTGCTGGCGCACGTGCTTCCTCCGCGGGTCGTGGCGGTTGAACAGGCTGCCGAGGAAGCGGGGTGGTTCCCGCCGGGCACTGCTGAGCGGCCCGAGGTACACGAGCTGACCCCGGGCGACCGCGACGCCTGGGGCGCGTACGGCCCGTCCGGGGTGGAGCTACTGGACGCCGTCGGGGGCGCCCGCGACCCGATCGCGGCGTACTGGCGGCCGCTACCGGCGGAGGACCTGGGCGCACGGTTGGTCGAGCTCGCGGGTGCGACGCTGGCCAGCGGGCGCGACGTCCACCTGTTCACGCCGTCACCCACGTCCGCAGCCGCCGATGCTGTCGTGGCGGCGTTCCGGGGTGTGACGGTGGACGTCCGTGGGCAGCCCAAGCAGCGGCGGACGTACCGCGCGTGGCTCGAGGCCCGGTGCGGGCACGCACGCGTGGTCGTCGGCGAGCTCGGGACGGCGTTCTGGCCGACCTGTGACCCGGGTCTGTTCCTGGTGCTGGACGAGTCGAGCCCGGCGTACAAGGCCCGCAGATCCCCGTACCACCATGTTCGGGAGGTCGCGCTCGAACGGGCCCGGCGCGCCGACGCCACCGTCGTCCTCGTGGGCGAGGTGCCGAGCGCGCCCGCGTGGCGACTGCTGCAGCAGGGCAGGCTCACGCCGGTCGTGCCGGACCGGGAGCTGGAGCGCGATCAGGCGCCGGCCGTGCTGGTCGACGACCGCTCGGCCGGTCCGCGTACCCGCATCGGCACGGTCGCGCTCGACGCGATGCGCGCTGCCGTCGAGGACGGACGGCTGGCGGTTGTGATCGCCAGCCGTCGAGGTGAGGGCACCGCGCTGGCCTGCACCCGCTGCGGCCGCCGACTGCGCTGTCCCCGGTGCGCCGCCTCCCTGGCGTCGGCTCCCGGTTCACGGGCTGGCCAGGTCGTCTGCGCGAAGTGCTCGTGGCGCTCCGGGGGGCGCGCGTCCTGCAACGACTGCGGTGGCCAGCGCTTCGCCCCGCTCGCGGCCGGCGCCGAACGGCTCGGCGAGGAGCTGCGGCGGATGTTCCAGCAGGTCCCGACGGTCGTGCTCGAAGGGTTCGATCGACCGGCCCCGGAGCCACCAGCGGTCGTGGTCATGACCCGTGGATCGGTCTTCCGGGATCCTCCCGGCGACGTCGGGGCCGTCGTCCTGCTGGACCTGGACAGCATGTTGCTGCGGCCCGCGCTGGACGCCGCCGAGGATGCGCTGCGCCTGGCCGTCACAGCGGCCGGCTGGGCGGCCGGGCGCGACGGGGCGCCTGCGGGCCGGGTGGTGGTGCAGACCGACCAGCCCGGCCATCACGCCGTGCGCGCGCTCGTGGGCTGGGACCCGGGAGGCTTCTGGCGCACCGAGGCTGCCCAGCGCGCCGAGCTGGGGCTGCCACCTGCGGGCTACGCGATCCGGGTCGACGCCTCCGAGGCCGCGCCTGTCGAGGCCGATCTGCACCATGCCTTGCCGCCCGGCGACGAGGTGTGGGGGCCGCTGGTCGAGGGCGGTCGCGCCCGGTTCCTGCTGAAGAGCCGTGATCGCGTCGCCACCGTCGCAGCCCTGGCGCCGCTGCGGCGCGCGTGGAGTCAGGCGGGCCTGGACGTGCGCGTGGACGTGGACCCGGTCGACGTGCTGTGAGTCGTTGCGTCGGTGAGTCGGCGACCCGGGCTGCGCGTACCCTGTGCGCCTGCGCTGCTCGCCGCTCCGACCATCTGGGACGTGTGCGTGTCCATCCTCGAGATCCGGCTCTTCGGTGACCCCGTCCTGCGCCAGGAGGCGCGCGAGGTCACCGACTTCGACGAGCGCCTGCGCCGGCTGGCCGCGGACATGTTCGACACGATGCGTGCCGCACCGGGCGTCGGGCTGGCGGCCAACCAGGTCGGCGTGCTCAAGCGGTTGTTCACGTGGGAGGTGGTCGACGTGCACGAGGACGAGGACGCGGAGTCCGGCGAGCAGGCGACGGTACGCGGCCATGCAGTCGTCAACCCGGTGGTCGAGGACGCGTCCGAGGAGTCCCTGCTGGACGAAGAGGGCTGCCTGTCGTTCCCCGGTCTGTTCTACCCCGTCGAGCGCCCGCTGCGCGCCCGGATGCGCTGGCAGGATCTGGACGGCGAGGAGCACCGCAGCGATGTGGAGGGCTTCGATGCCCGCGTCTGGTTGCACGAGCTCGACCACCTCAACGGCATCGTGTTCATCGACCACCTCGCCAAGCACGATCGCAAGGAGGCGATGAGCCGGATGCGCGAGTACCGGCTCAGCCAGGGCACCGACGAGCCGAGGCCGGCCGGTGGCCTGCTCCTGGGCCGTAAGCGATTATGACCGGCCCGATCCGCATCGCCTTCTTCGGGACGCCGGACGTGGCGCTGCCGGCGTTGCAGGCGCTGCTCGATGCCCCCGACGTCGAGGTCATGGCGGTCGTGACCAACCCCGACCGTCCGAAGGGGAGGTCCAGGACCCCGGTGGCGTCGCCGGTGAAGCAGGCGGCGCTCGCGGCGGGCATCGACGTGCTGCAGCCGAACCGGCCGGTCGAGATCGTGGACGCCCTGGAGGCGATGCAGCTCGATGCCTGTGCGATCGTCGCGTACGGCGCGCTGCTTGCACGCCCGGTCCTGGACGCCGGGGGGAGCGGCTTCGTGAACCTGCACTTCTCGCTGCTGCCGCGGTGGCGAGGAGCGGCGCCCGTCCAGCACGCACTACGGGCGGGCGACGAGGTCATCGGGGTCACCTGCTTCGTGCTGGACGAGGGCATGGACACCGGGCCCGTGCTGCGCACGGGCGAGCTGCCGATCGCCCCCGAGGCCACTGCAGGCGACCTGCTCGACGAGCTCGCCACGATCGGGGCGCCCCTGCTGCTGGACGCGGTGCGGGCCCTGGTCGCGGGCGAGCAGCCCACGCCGCAAGCCGACGAGGGTGTGACGCTCGCGCCGAAGGTGACGCCCGAGGACGTCCGCATCGACTGGCACCGGCCCGCGCGCGAGCTGGCCGATCTGGTCCGCAGCGCGAATCCGGCGCCGGGCGCCCACACGACGTTCGACGGGGAGCGACTCAAGATCTGGCGTGCACGGCCCATCGCCGGCGTCGGGGAGGCGGGGGTCGTCGCCGACCGGGTCGACGACGGACCCGTGGTCGGGACCGGCGACGGCTTGCTGGTGCTCACGCAGGTGCAGCCGGCAGGCAAGCCACGGATGTCCGGCGCGGCGTTCGCCAACGGCTACCAGCCGCTGGGCGGGCGCCTGGGCTCGTGACCGATACGGGCCTGCCGGCGCGCCGGGCGGCCCTGCGTGCGCTGCAGCAGGTCGACGAGGAGGGCGCGTACAGCAACCTCGCCGTCCCTGCGGCCGTCGGGTCATTGGCGGACGCGCGCGACCGCGCGTTCGCCAGCCATCTGGCCTACGACACGCTGCGCTGGGAGGGGACGCTGGACTGGGCACTGTCCCACGTCCTGACCCGGCCGCTGGCCGATGTCGAGCCGGCGCTCGTTCGGGTGCTGCGATTGGGCGCGGCGCAGCTCCTGCGGATGGACCTGCCGGCACGCGCGGCGATCAGCACCAGCGCGGAGCTGGCGGGGGAGGCCGTGCCCGCCCGGCGCCGCAGCGGTGCGACGGGGTTCGTGAACGGTGTCCTGCGGGCGCTGGACCGCCGCCACGGCGATCTGCCATGGCCGGGAGATGACGACCCGGTCGCGCACCTGGCCGTCACGACCGCCCACCCTCGGTGGATGGTCGAGGACCTGCTGGCCCGGTACGACGTCGCCCGCGTGGCCGCCGTGCTGGCCGCGGACAACGACCCCCCTGGGCTGACCCTGCGCGCGACCGGCTCTCG
>DASWKO010000070.1:0-1640 GCA_036396595.1 Nitriliruptorales bacterium
GCGCGCGTCCCGGTGGGGGGGACGCGCGCTACGTAACGACGAACAGCCCACACCCGGCGGGCGTCGGGCGTAGACGGTCGGTCAGGCGGTGCAGCACGGATCCCTCGGTCGGGCTGGGGCTCGCGAGCGGTCGATGTGCGCCGAGCGCTCGCAGCGCAGGGTCGCGCACCGGCGCCTGCTCGTCAAATCGTGTGCCGTCGACCCGGCGCCGGTGCGCGTCCGCAGGACGCCGCGTCACGCGCTCGCGAGCTGTTTGACCTGACCCTCGCCGACTTCTGGGACCACGATCTCGACCGTCGCGTCGCGCGTGTTGGCATCGCGGGTGGCGGCCGAGTCGAAGTAGAGGTCCAGCTCGGTGATGCGGCCGTTCTCGACCACGAAGACCAGGCAGTCCTCGGCCTCACGGCGCTTCCCGGTCTCGTCGCAGATGGCGAAGTTGTGCACCTCGACCACGACCGTCCCGTCAGCGCAGGTCCAGCGACGGGGCGTCAACGTCCACTTCGCCCAGCACTCGAACGACAGCGCGAGGTCGGTCGCCAGGACCATCCTGCCGTCGATCTCCTCGCGTCCGCCCGCAGCCATGAAGTGCACGTCGTCAGCACACAGGGCGGCGCAGGCCAGGGCGTCGTGGCGGTTGAAGGCTCCGAGCCATGCCTCGACCACGTCTCTGCTGTCCAATGGCGATCCTTCCGGTCGGGTCCCGGCTGAAGTGTCGGGACGTGGTGCCAACCTAAGGCATGAGTGACGCGCGTGCAGGCGCAACGCGTTGCGCGTTCGCCCCGAGCAGGCAGCGCGCAGCCGGCGCAGGTCACTCGTCGCGCAGCGCCTTGCGGGTGGCCGCCGCGATGCCAGGGGCGTCCAGGCCGAGCTCGGCCAGGATGCGGCCCTGCTCCCCGTGGGCGATGTAGGCATCGGGGACGCCGAGCTTCAGCACCGGAGGGGCCTGACGGACCCCCGCCTTGTCGACCATGCGGTCGGCGAGGTAGGCACCCGCGCCGCCGTTGACCACGCCGTTCTCGACCGTGACCACGAACGGCGCCACGGCCATCGCATCCAGCAGCGCGTCGTCCGCCGGGCGGATGACGCGTGCATCCCACACGGCCGCGTCGATGCCGTCCTCGGCCAGCGCTCCGGCGGCGTGCAGCACCGCCTGCAGCCGATCACCCACCGCGACGAGGCACAGGTCGTGGCCCTGCCGGAACTGCCGCGACCGCAGGCCGGATCCCGGCTCACCCATCGAGCTGGCCGCGCCCTTCGGGAAGCGGATGGAAACCGGGCCGGACAGCTCGACCGCCTCCCGCAGCATCTGGCTCAGTTCTTGCTCGGAGGACGGGGCGAACACGGTCATGGCCGGGATGCGCAGGCACAGGCTCAGGTCCAGGATGCCGTGGTGGCTCGGGCCGTCATCACCGGTGATGCCCGCCCGATCGAAGACGAACACGACGTGCTCGTCGTGCAGCCCGACGTCCAGGTTGGCCTGGTCGAAGGCGCGCGAGAAGAAGGTCGAGTACACCGCGACGACCGGCTTCCTGCCCGCGTAGCTCAGGCCAGCCGCGGTCGTGACCATGTGCTGCTCGGCGATCCCGACGTCGATGACCCGGTCGGGCCAGCGCTCGATCAACGGCAGCAGCCCGGTCGAG
>DASWKO010000071.1:0-2628 GCA_036396595.1 Nitriliruptorales bacterium
CGCGGCAGGAACCCCTCGAACACGAACCGATCGGTCGGCAGTCCCGACACCACCAGCGCGTGCAGCACCGCCGACGGGCCGGGCACGGCCGTGACCGCCACGCCCGCCTCCGCGCAGGCCCGCACGAGCCGGAAGCCCGGATCCGACACCGCCGGCACGCCCGCATCGCTGACCAGCGCGACCTGCTGGCCCTGGCGCAGTCGCTCGAGCACCTCGGGGATCCGGGCGGTCTCGTTGTGCTCGTGCAGCGAGAGCTGCGGGACCTGCGAACCGAGGTGAGCGAGCAGGCGCCCCGTGTGGCGGGTGTCCTCGGCCAGGACGAGGTCGGACCCGCGCAGCGCCGCTGCCGCGCGCGGTGACAGGTCGTCGAGGTTGCCGATGGGCGTCGCCACGACGGTCAACGTGCCGGGCTGCACCCGATCGTCCTCCGTCCGGTGAGGGCGAGCGTAGGGACAATCGGCTCGGAGCTACCCTCCGCGTCGTGCTGGACCGCGCCCGCTCGTCGCCGTGGCTGCTTCCGTTGGTGCTCACCGCGGTCGCAGCCATCGCGCTGTTCGTGCGTCTCGATGAGCCCGCCCGGATCGTGTTCGACGAGACGTACTACGTCGGCGACGCCAAGGACTACCTCACGAGCGGCGTGGAGGACTCGTTCTCGGTCCACCCGCCGATCGGCAAGTGGCTCATCGCGCTCGGCATCGCGTTGTTCGGCGACGACCCGTTCGGCTGGCGTGCGGCCTCGGCCCTGGCCGGCACCCTCACGGTCCTGCTGACGTACCTGATGGGGCTGAGGCTGCTGCGGGACCGGGCCCTGGCCGCGTTGGCCGGGGTGCTGCTGCTCACCGACGGCCTGTTCTTCGTCCAGGCCCGCACCTCGATGCTGGACATCTTCCTCGCACTGTTCGTCGCACTGGCGGCGTGGGGACTGCTGGTGGATCACGATCGGCGGCGCCTCGGCGCCCGCCACGACCTGCCCGACGACGCGGCGGCCACGATCGCAGGGCGCTACCGCTGGCTCGCCGGCGTCGCCCTGGGGCTGGCGGTGGCGACGAAGTGGAGCGGGCTGCTCGCGCTGGGTGCCGCTGGATCGCTGGTCCTGGGCTGGGAGCTGGTCGCCCGGTGGCGACACGACGGCAGCATCCTGGCGCGCCCGCTCCGCCTCGTGGGCTCGATGGGGGCAACGCTGGTGCTGGTCCCAGCCCTGGTCTACCTGGCGTCGTACGTGCCGTGGCTGGTGCAGTACGAGCACGCCAAGCCGTCGAGTTCGTGCGAGCCAGCCGAGGACGCTCCGCTGTCCCTGGCCGACCGGTTCGAGGGGCTGTGGTGCTACCACGGCGCCGTGTGGGACTTCCACCGCGGCCTCGACGCCGACCACCCGTACCGTGCCCCGGCCTACACGTGGCCGGTGCTGGCGCGGCCGGTCGTCTACGACTGGGAGACCTGCAAGGACGAGCGCGCCGCCGGGGTCCCGACCGAGAACGAGGACGGCGAGCTGGTCGAGCCCGAGCCGTGCGTCGTGGCCGAGGGCGACGCGGCCGAGATCATCGCGCTGGGCAACCCCGTGCTGTGGTGGCTGTTCCTGCCCGCCGTGATCCCCCTGCTCGCCGGCGCGGTCGCACGGGACCCACGCGCGTGGTTCCTGATGGCGTTCTGGGGCATGCAGTTCGCCCCCTGGCTGGTGCCGCCGATGGGCTCACGTCCGGTGTTCCTCTTCTACATGACGCCGGTCGTCCCGTTCCTGGCGCTGGGTATGGCCTACGCCTGTCGCTACGTCGCCGAGCGCCGCGACCTCGTGCGCCCGACCCTCGGGGCACTGGTGGCCGCAGCCGCAGCACTCGGTCTCGGCTTCGTGACCGGCACGGGTGCCCCGGACCACTGGCTCTGGGCCGGGGGCGCGTACCTCGGTGGCGCGGTCGTCGCCTCGGTCATCACCCGGCGTCGCGGCGACCTCGAGCCCAGCCCCCTGCCCGACCGTTGGAACCCCGGCTACACCGCGGCCATCGTGCTGGGTGTCCTCGGCATCGCGGCGTTCGTGTACTTCTACCCCGTCTGGACCGGGCTGGCGCTGCCCGAGGAAGCCATCCGCCGACGCTGGTGGATCCAGCCCGGCTGGATCTGAGATACGGGGCCGATTGGCTACCTACGAGCCCCGTCGTAGGTAGGGTGCGCGGACAGGGTCCTGAGCCAAGAGCATTGGCGTCGGCACAGGACCCAGGAGGGCTCGGTGGTGGAAGGCAATCCCGCCACGGACATGCTGTCCGTGACCGGCCTGGAGGTCGTGTACAACGACGTCATCCGGGTGCTGCACGGCGTGAGCCTGCACGTGCCGCGCGGGTCGATCGTCACGCTGCTGGGGGCCAACGGAGCCGGCAAGACCACGTTGCTGCGCGCCATCACAGGTTTGCTCGACCATCACCGGGGCGAGATCGTCAAGGGCAGGGTGGCGCTCGACGGCCAGGACGTCACCGGAGCCTCCCCCGCCGAGCTGGTCCAGCGCGGTGTCGCCCAGGTCATGGAGGGCCGCCACACCTTCGCGGAGCTGTCGGTCGACGACAACCTGCGGACCGGAGCCGTGACGGTCAAGGACGGCGCACTCGTCACGGAGCGCTACGAGCGCGTGATGGAGCTGTT
>DASWKO010000072.1:0-10661 GCA_036396595.1 Nitriliruptorales bacterium
CTACGTGGCTTCTACGAGACGCTCCGGGCCAGGCGACACCAACTCGACGCCGAGGGGACCGATCTCATCCTGGACTCGATGGCGGGCCAGCTCGACCGCCTCGAGCGCCTCGTGGGCGACCTGCTGCTGGTCGCGGATGCGCACCACGGCGTCCTGAGGCTCAACCACGATCGGGTCGATCTCCGGGCGATGATCGAGCGTGACGTGTGCCCCTCGCTCGCGCTCGAGGAACGGTCACGAGTCCGGGTCGAGGTGGCCGGTCGCGTGTACGCACTCGCGGATCCGAGCGCGGTCGAGCGCATCGTACGTGCGCTGGTGGGCAACGCGCTGAAGCACACCGACGGGCAGCTACGGATCCACGTCAGTGAACGCCGTGGCCGGGCGCTGCTCGAGGTCGTGGACGACGGAGCCGGGATCGCGCCGTGGGAGCACGAGCGCATCTTCGAGCGGTTCGCGCGGCTCGGGGACCACCTGCACCGCGTGCAGGGGTCCGGTCTGGGTCTGTCGATCGCACGCAGCCTGGCCCGCGCGCAGGACGGTGACATCGAACTCGACAGCGACGTGGGACGGGGGTCGGTGTTCCGGCTCGTGCTGCCCCTGGCCCCCTCGACGGCCGAGCCGGTCGAGGTGCTGGCAACCGACGCTCCTAGTCAGATCGGGTGGCGTGGGAACTACCCGCACGGGCCATGACGCAACTGTGTCACCTGGGGCACACTCTCCGTAAGGCTTCGAGAGACCCGAGGTAGACCCGTGGCGAGCAACCGAGCACCCTCGACGACCACCGCGACACGCGCGAGCAGCGGCGCTCGGGGACGGGTGGCCCTAGCGGCGCTGCTCGCCACGATCACCGTGGTGTTCAGCGCGGGCGTCGCCGCAGGCCCAGCGCCCGTCGTCACGTCGACGAGCCCGGCATCGGTGGCAGTCGACCCGGCGGTCCAGTCCGCCCTCGCGTCGACGGAAACCGTCAAGGTCGTCGTCCAGGTGCGGCGCAGCGCCCTCGCGGATGCGCTCACGGCCGTGCGCTCGACCGGCGGCCAGGTCGGCGCGCCACTGCCGATCATCGATGGGTTCGCGGCGATCATCACGCCCGAGGGCCTCGAACGGCTGACGACCACCCCCGGCGTCCGCAGCGTCTCCCTCGACGGCGAGATCTCGGTCACACACCAGCCCCCGCTGGGTGAGCAGCACGGCGACTCGTTCTTCCCCCAGACCATCAACGCCGACGACCTGCACAAGGCTGGCATCGACGGCTCCGGCGTCGGCATCGCCGTCGTCGACACGGGCATCACCGAGCACCCGGACCTCGCTGGGCGCGTCATCGGTGGCGTGGACTTCTCCACCGAGGGCACCACGGACGACAGCTACGGGCACGGCACGTTCATCGCCGGTCTGGCTGCCGGGGACGGGTCCGCGTCCGATGGCAAGCACGACGGCGTCGCGCCCGGTGCGCACGTCGTTCCGGTCAAGATCGCAGGCGCGAACGGCGCCTCGGACGTCTCGCACGTCCTGGCCGCGATCCAGTGGGTCGTGTCCTTCAAGGACGCCTACGGCATCCGGGTGATGAACCTGTCGCTGGGAACCGATTCGACCCAGCCCCGGATGCTGAGCCCTTTGAACTACGCCGTGGAGCGCGCCTGGGATTCCGGCCTCGTTGTCGTGGTCTCGGCGGGCAACCGCGGTGACGCCGGCCCTGGCCGCATCCCCAAGCCCGCCGACGACCCGCTGGTGATCACGGTGGGGGCGACCGACTCCGAGGGCACCAAGCCGACCCACGACGACACCGTCGCGCCCTACTCGTCACGCGGTCCGTCCATCGCCGACGGCATCGTCAAGCCGGATCTCGTCGCGCCCGGATCGCACCTCCTCGGCGCGATGGCGGCTGGCTCCGGCCTGGCTGAGCATGTACCAGAGGCACACATCGGCGAGCACTACATCCGCGGCTCCGGGACCTCGTACGCCGCGGCGGTCACCAGCGGTGCGATCGCCCTGCTCCTCGACGCGCACTCCGAGTGGACCCCGGATCAGGTCAAGGGCGCGCTGGTCTCCACCGCCGCACTGGGTCCTGTGGGTGATCCCAACGTCGACGGCGCCGGCATCCTCGACGTCGCTGCAGCGGCAGCCCTGACGGATCCGACGCCTGCCAACCAGGGCGTGATGCGAGGGAGCGGTCTCGGGACGCTGGCAGAGGACCGCGGGAGCCTGGAGATCGAGATCGACGTCGATCCCGTGATGGAGCTGATCATCCTGCTGACCGGGGAGAAGACCGCTCAGGACAAGCTCTTCGATGTCCTTGCGTACACGACCAGCGACTGGACCGAGTCGAGCTGGTACGGGGCCGATTGGTATGGGGCCGATTGGTATGGGGCCGACTGGTACGGGGCGGACTGGTACGGGGCCGACTGGTACGGGGCCGATTGGTATGGGGCAGACTGGTACGGGGCCGACTGGTACTGATGATGCCGCAACGTGGGGCGACGACGGGCCGAGCCTCGGTCGGCCGGTTCGTCGCGTTCACGGTCGGTGCCGGGTCGCTCGCCGGGGTGGGGATGCTCGCCTTCGGGCCGGGCACCCCGGCAGCGCACATCCCGACGGTCGCGGCCCTGACGGTGCTGCTGGTCGCGTCGGTGCTCGTCCCTCTACGGAGCCAGCACGAGGGTGGAAGCACCGGCTTCACCCTGGACGAGGGCGTGGTCATCGCCCTGTTGTTCTCGGCCCCCGGACGCACGCTACCCGTGCTGGTCGCCGGTGCGGTGGCGTTCGCGCACGTGACCAGGCGAGCCGAGCCGCTCAAACTCGCGTACAACTTCGGCAACCGTGCCCTCGGCACATCGCTGGCGGTCGTCGTGTTCCACGCCATCGGTCCCGGTGACCGCGTCCTGGCCAGCTCGTCCGTGGTGGCTGCCATCGGCGGCGTGGTCGCGTACAACGCGGCGAACTTCCTGCTCAACGCCGGACTCCGCAGACGCCTCACGGGCGCCTCGACGGGCCAGACGTGGCGTGAGCTGCGGGGGTTGTACGCCGCAACGTCGCTGGCCAACACGGCGTACGGACTGGTGCTGGCCTTCATCGCCGTCCAGGACGTCCTGGCGACGCTGCTGGCCGGATCCCTGATGGTGGGCATGTACCTCGGCTACCGGGGTTACGCCGCACAGCTCGAGGCTCGGCGGCGCACGGAGCGGTTGCACGCGCTGACCCGCACCCTGATCGACGTCACCTCCAGCGATGAGTCGATGCAGGTGTTCCTCGAGGACCTGCGGTCGGTCGTGGGCGCCGAAGGGGCGGCGTTGCTGTTGCTCGATAGCGCCGACGAAGACCGACGGGTGCGCGACGGCACGGCCATCGATGACCCGACTCCCTGCCCCTATCTGGAGGCCGCAGTCCAGCGTGG
The DNA here is from genome assembly GCA_036396595.1 of Nitriliruptorales bacterium. Lineage (GTDB taxonomy): Bacteria > Actinomycetota > Nitriliruptoria > Nitriliruptorales > Nitriliruptoraceae > DASWKO01. The sequence goes on from DASWKO010000072.1 coordinate 3,389, forward strand.
TGGACCCGTGCTGGTCGCCCGGATGAGCGGGGACCAGGCGCGGCACCGGGATGCGATCGCGGCCCCGGTCCACTACGAGGGCCGGACCGTCGGCGCCATCGCCGTGTACGACCGGTACGGCCTGGAGCCGTGGGACGACAGCGACGCCACGCTGCTCGGCACCATCGCCAACGAGGCCGCCGTAGCGCTCAAGAACGTCGAGCTGTTCGCCACGGTCGAGCGCGAGCGCGCGCTGCTGGCCGAGGAGTCGCGCAAGCTCAGCGACATCGTGAACCACGCCTCGGACGGCATTGTGATGATCGAGACCGACGGGCGCATCGGGGCGTGGAACGACGCGATGTCAGCGATCACCGGCCTGACCCCCGACCAGACCTTCGGGCAGCCGTGGTTCACGGTGCTGCGCCTGCGCGATCGCAACGGCGCCGAGCTGGTCCCTGAGGGCCGCAACGCGCTCGCTGCCTCGCTCCGCGGCGAGCGGTCCGCCGAGGAGATCGAGCTGCAGGCCCTGCGCCGCGATGGGCAGTGGCGGTGGCTGCGGTGCAGCGTGAGCCCCGTGGAGCGGACCGGCCGGAGCGTGGTCGGAGCAGTCCTGGTCGCGCGCGATGTCACCCGTGAACGCGAGGTCGAAGAGCTGAAAGGCGACTTCATCGCGACCGTCTCGCACGAGTTGCGCACGCCGCTGACGCCACTGCGCGGCTTCCTGGAGACCATGCTCGGCAAGGGCGAGCGGCTGGACGAGGCGCAGACCGAGGAGATCCTGCAGGCCATGCGCGGGCAGGTCGGCCGGCTGGAGCGGCTGGTGGCCGACCTGCTCTTCGTTGCCGACGTCGAGCGACACGAGCTCGGGCTGCGGGTCCAGCCGACCGACCTGGTGGCCCTGCTGCCCGAGGCGGTCGACCGGATCGTGCCGCCGATGACGCCCGGCCGGGTGCGGGTCGAGGCGCCCGACTGGCTCGGTGCGGTGGCCGATGACGTGGCGGTCGTGCGCATCCTCACGTCGCTCATCGACAACGCGGCCAAGCACACGGTCGCCACGATCGTCGTGCGCGCGTACCGGGACGGCGACTCGGCGGTCGTCGAGGTCCAGGATTCGGGCCCGGGCATCGCGCCGTGGGACCAGGATCACGTGTTCCGTCGGTTCGGGCGGTTGGGCAACCACCTGCACCGCACGCAGGGACCCGGCCTCGGCTTGCCGATCGCCCGTGCGCTGGCTCAGGCGCTGGGCGGTGACGTCACGCTCGACAGCGACGTCGGCCACGGATCCACCTTCCGGTTGACCCTGCCGGCATCGGCGCCCCGGTCGGTCCCGGATCGCTCGGTACGCTCGGACGCCCTCGTCCCTGTGGAGGCTCCTGGTGGTCCGCCTGCGCGTGCTCGACCTGCGAGGTGACCGCTCGGACCCGCGCGACCGACTGCCTCGGCCGCGCCTCGACCTGTCGGCCGTGACCGAAGGGGTCCAGGCCAGCCTCGACGACGTGCGAACGCGCGGCGACGACGCGGTCCGCGAGCGGACGGGGCGCTTCGACGGTGTGGACGTGGACGAGCTGGCGGTGCCGGCCGAGCTGCTCCAGCGGTCGCTCGACGAGCTGGACCCCCGCTTGCGGGGTGCCCTGGAATGCGCGGTCGACCAGGTCCGCTGGTTCCACGAGCGTGCCAGGCCGCGGGACTGGACCGACCAGCGCGACGGGCAACGGATGGGTCAGTGGCACCGGCCCGTCGAGCGCGCTGGGATCTACATCCCCGGTGGCAAGGCGGTCTACCCGTCGACCGTGATCATGACGACCGTCCCGGCCCAGGTGGCCGGCGTGTCCGAGCTGGTGCTGTGCACCCCTCCGACCGGGGGTGACGGCTGGCCGAACCGGACCATCCTCGCTGCTGCGACGCTGGTCGGGGTCGACCGGGTGTTTCGCATCGGCGGGGCCCAGGCGATCGCGGCGATGGCCTACGGGACCGCCAGCGTGCCGGTCTGCGACAAGGTGGTCGGCCCCGGGAACATCTACGTGTCGCTGGCCAAGCAGCGTCTGGCCGCCGAAGGGCGTATCGGCATCGACGGGTACGCGGGCCCCACCGAGATCGCGATCATCGCCGACGACACCGCGGAGCCGAACGTCGTGGCCGCCGACCTGGTGGCCCAGGCCGAGCACGACGAGCTCGCGACCTGCCTCCTCATCACGTGGGACCAGGACCTGGTCGCGCCGGTCGAGGACGCGCTCGAGGTCGAGATCGCGGGGACGCGCCACGTCGAGCGCGTCGAGGCGGCCCTGGCCGGCCAGGGGACCGTCGTGCTGGTCGACGACGCCGACCACGCGGTCGAGGTCGCCGAGGCGTTCGCGCCCGAGCACCTGGAGGTCCAGACCCGGGATCCCGCCACCCTCGCCGCCCGCATCCGCTACGCGGGCACGACCTTCATCGGCGCGTCCACGCCGGTGTCGCTCGGCGACTACGCTGCCGGGCCGAACCACACGCTGCCCACATCCGGGACCGCCCGGTTCAGCGGGGGTCTGACCACGAGCTCGTTCACCGTGCCGGTGAACTGGGTGCAGTACGACGAGGCGGGCCTGCGCGCGCTCGCGGACTCGGTGTACGCGCTGTCCGAAGCGGAGGATCTGCCGGCGCACGGACGTGCCGTGCGGGTCCGGCTCGAGCCGGACTCGTGAACGACCGCCCGACCCGCGTCCCGGTCCGCGACGACCTCGCGGACCTGCAACCGTACGGCGCGCCCCAGTTCGACGTGGCCGTGCGCCTCAACACCAACGAGACCGCCGAGCCGCCGCCGGCCGCCTACCTCGACGAGGTCCGCCGCCGGCTGGCCGGACTCGAGCTCAACCGCTACCCGGATCGGCGCAGCACCCAGCTCCGCGAGGCGATCGCGGCCCAGACCGGCCTGACCGCCGACCGTGTGTGGGCCGCCAACGGCTCGAACGAGGTCCTGCACCAGTTGCTGCTGGCGTACGGCGGCCCCGACCGCAAGCTGGTCGGGTTCCGTCCGGGCTACGCGATGTACCCGATCCTGGCGCGGGTGACCATGACCCCGTTCCACGAGGTCGAGCTCGGCGACGACCTGCGGGTCGGGCCGGCCGCCGTCGCCCACGCGGTCGGCTCCCGGCCGGACATGCTGATCCTGGCCAACCCGAACAACCCGACGGGCATGACCGTGGACGCGCGCACCATCCGGGCGCTGCACGACGGGACGAGCGGGTTGGTCGTCGTCGACGAGGCGTACGTCGAGTTCGGCGGCGAGTCGGTGCTGCCGTTGCTGGACGAGCTGCCGCGGCTGGTGGTGGTGCGCACGTTCTCGAAGGCGTTCCGGCTGGCCGGCCTGCGGCTGGGGTACCTGCTCGCGCACGACTGGGTCGTCGATGACATCCGACGCGTCCGGCTCCCGTACCACCTGGACGCGATGAAGCAGGTGGCCGCCGTCACCGCGCTCGAGATGCGCGACCAGTTCCTCGAGCACCGGGCACGCGTCGCGATCGAGCGTGACCGCATCATCGCGTGCCTGCAGGCGCAGGCCGGTGCGCAGCCCTTCCCGTCCAGCGCGAACTTCGTCCTGTTCCGCGTGGCGCAGGCCACCGAGGTGTTCCAGGGCCTGCTGGACCGCGGCGTGCTGATCCGGGACTTCTCGGACAAGCCGAAGCTCCAGGGCTGCCTCCGGGTCACGGTGGGCACGGCCGACGAGAACGATGCGTTCCTGGCGGCGCTCGCCGAGGTCCTGGGTGCCCCACTCGTCGGCCACCGGCCGTGACCGTCGGTACCGTCTCGGGCCCGGCACACACGAGGAGCGGCCGTGGGACGGTCAGCGCGCATCGAGCGCAGCACCAAGGAGACCCGGATCGTGGTCGAGGTCGACCTCGACGGGTCCGCGACGTCCAGGGCCGAGACCGGCATCCCCTTCTTCGACCACATGCTCGACCAGCTCGGGCGCCACGGCCGGCTGGGCCTGAGCGTCGAGGCGGACGGCGACCTGCAGATCGACGCGCACCACACGGTCGAGGACGTGGGCATCGCGCTGGGTTCCGCTCTCGCCCAGGCCTGGGGCGACCGGGCGGGCGTGGAGCGGTTCGGTGACGCGCTCGTCCCGATCGACGAGGCCCTCACACGCGTGGCGATCGACCTGTCGGGCCGCCCGTACCTCGTGTACGACGTCGAGACGCCGGTCGAGCTGATCGGGACCTTCGAGACCAGCCTGGTGAAGCACTTCTTCGAGGCGCTGGTCGCCAATGCCCGCATCACCTTGCACGTCGACAACCTGGCTGGTGACAACAGCCACCACATCCACGAGTCGGTGTTCAAGGCGGTCGCCGTGGCGCTGCGGCGTGCCGTGGCCGTGACCGGTGGCGGGGTGCCGTCCACCAAAGGTGTGCTGCAGTGACCGACGGGCCCGGCTCACGTCCGCGCGTCGCGGTGCTCGACTACGGCGCCGGCAACCTCCGGTCCGCCCAGCGCGGGCTCGAGCGTGCCGGCGCGGATGTCACGGTGACCGATGATGCCGGCGAGGCGGATCGGGCCGACGCGCTGGTCGTGCCTGGCGTCGGTCACTTCGCGACCTGCCTGGCCAGCCTCCGGACGGCCGGCCTGGCCGATCTCGCGCGGCGGTGGGTGCAGGCCGACCGCCACGTGTTCGGCATCTGCGTGGGCATGCAGCTCCTGTACGAACGCTCCGACGAGGGCGACACCGAGGGGCTGGGCGTCCTGCCCGGCCAGGTGCGCCGGCTCACCGCCGACGTCGTGGTCCCGCACATGGGGTGGGACGTCGTGCGGGCCGCCGAAGGCCGACAGGACCTGCTGCTCGATGGGGTTGCAGGGCAGCGCACCTACTTCGTCCACTCCTACTACGCCCAGCCCAGCGACCCGGCGCACGTCGTGGCGACCTGTGACTACGGGGGGATCTTCCCGTGCATCGTCCGGGTGGGCAACGTCGTCGGGACCCAGTTCCACCCCGAGAAGTCGGCCGACGTGGGGGCGCGCCTGCTGGCCAACTGGGTCACCGAGGTCGCACGTTCCGCGAGGTCGCACGACCAGGTGAGCCCATGAGCCTGACCCTGTACCCGGCGGTGGACATCAGGTCCGGCCGCGCCGTGCGCCTGACCCAGGGCAGGGCCGACGCCGAGACGGTGTACGACGACGATCCGGTCGCGGCCGCACAACGGTTCGCCGACGCGGGCGCGGCGTGGTTGCACGTCGTCGACCTGGACGCGGCGTTCACGGGCGAGCCCAGGAACCGCCACCTGATCGCCGAGATCGTCCAGGCCACCGGGCTGCCGGTGCAGGCGTCCGGCGGGGTCCGCACGCTCGCGGACGTGCAGCGCTCGCTGGAGTACGGGGCGCAGCGCGTGGTCATCGGGACGATGGCGCTGGCCGACCCCGACTTCGTCCGCACCGTCCTGGACGCCGTGGGCCCGCGCATCGCCGTCGGGCTGGACGCCGAGGGCCGGGTGTTGAAGGCCCGCGGCTGGACCGAGGAATCCGGCGACCTGTTCGAGGCGCTGGACACGTTCACGGCGATGGGCGTCCCGCGCTTCGTCTACACCGACATCACCAGTGACGGGATGCTGGAGGGCCCCAACGTCGACATGCTGCGCCAGGTCGCGGATGCGACCGACGCTCACGTGACCGCCTCTGGCGGCGTGGCGAGCCTCGACGACCTCGGCGCCCTGGACGGGTGCCACGAGCGGGTTGACGCCGCCATCGTCGGCAAGGCCCTGTACGCGGGTCGGTTCACCCTCCAGCAGGCGCTCGAGGTGACGGCGTGAACGAGCAACCGACGGCGGTGCGACGCCAGGCGGGTGGCCTGGCGGTGCGGGTGATCCCGTGCCTGGACGTGACCGACGGCCGCGTGGTCAAGGGCGTGCAGTTCGTCGACCTGCGCGACGCAGGGGATCCGGTCGAGCTGGCCGCGGCCTACGACCGCGAGGGCGCTGACGAACTGGTGTTCCTGGACATCACGGCCAGCTCGGAAGACCGTGAGACGATGGTCGAGGTGGTCGCGCGGACCGCCGAACAGGTCTTCATCCCGTTGACGGTCGGCGGCGGCGTGCGGACCCCGCAGGACGTGCGGAGGATGCTGCGTGCCGGCGCTGACAAGGTGGCCTTGAACACGGCCGCAGTCGAGCGCCCCGAGGTGCTGTCCGAGTCGGCCGACCGGTTCGGGTCGCAGTGCATCGTGGCCGCCATCGATGCCCGCCGGCGGGCTCCGGACGACCCTGCACAGGGCTGGGAGGTCTACGTCCACGGTGGCCGTACCCCGACCGGGGTCGACGCGGTCGCGTGGGGCGCCGAGTGCGAGCAGCGCGGGGCGGGCGAACTCCTGCTCACATCCATGGATCGTGACGGCACGAAAGCCGGGTTCGACACGGAGCTGCTGCGTGCGGTCACCGACGAGGTGAACCTCCCGGTCATCGCCAGCGGCGGAGCAGGGACGGCCCAGCACATGGCGCAGGGCGTCACGGAAGGGCACGCGTCGGCCGTTCTGGCGGCGAGCATCTTCCACTTCGGCGAGCTGCGCATCGGCGATGTCAAGCAGGTCATGGCCGACCACGGCCTGCCCGTGAGGCAGGCGGTCACGGATGGCTGACGACCGTCGCGACGAGTTCGCCCCGATCGCGGACGTCTACGACCTGTGGTCCGCGGACATGCAGGCCGACGTTCCGTTCTACGTCTCCGAGGCGGTCGAGCACGGCGGGCCGGTTCTCGAGGTCGGCGCAGGCACCGGTCGGGTCTCGGTCGCGATCGCCCGCGCCGGCGTCCCGGTCGTCGGGATCGACCTGTCGCCGGCGATGCTGGCGCGTGCCCGGGCACGGGTCGAGGCCGAGGATCTGGCAGACCGGGTGGAGCTGTTCGAAGGCGACATGCGCAGCTTCGACCTCGGCCGGACCTTCCCGCTGGCCATCCTGCCGTACCGCGTGCTGGCGCACGCGCTGACGCCTGACGACCAGGTCGCGACCCTGGCCGCGGTCCGGCGCCACCTCGAGCCCAACGGTCGGTTGGTGTTCAACCTGACGGTCCCGTCGATGACCGACGCGCTGCCGCTCGACGGCCTGGCCAGGGACGGCAGGTACCGCCTGGACGAGGGGCACGACGCGGTCGTGTGGCGCCAGGCCACCTACGCGCCGGGGACCCAGCGGTTGACCTTCCACTTCGTCGTGGACGAGCTCGATGCGGGCGACGAGGTCACGCGGCGGACCCACAGCGAGATCGAGGTCCGCCAGTGCTCGCCGGGCGAGATCGAGCACGCCCTGGCGCGGGCCGGCTTCGATCTGGTCGACCGGTGGGG
>DASWKO010000073.1:0-11065 GCA_036396595.1 Nitriliruptorales bacterium
CCGGATCGAGCACTGCACGATCGTCACGCCGCAGATCGTGGACCGCATCGCACGGTTGGGCGCCGTGCCGGTGCCGTTCGGCAGCTACGTCTCCTACCACGGCGACAAGCTGCTGGACTGGTACGGGCCCGAGCGGCTGGAGCGGATGTTCGCCAACCGCTGGATGCTCGACGCCGGGATCACCGTGGCGGGGTCGTCCGACTTCCCATGCGGCCCTTACGAACCGCTGGTGGCGTTGCAGAGCTGCGTCACCCGCCGCTCGGAAGGCGGGGAGCTGCTGGGCGGATCGCAGCGGATCGGTCCCGTGGAGGCACTGGAGCTGTACACGACGGGCGCGGCGTGGTCCGCCGGGCAGGAGGGCGTCCTGGGGCGGCTCGAACCCGGGATGCTCGCTGACTTCGTCGCTCTGGACGCAGATCCCACCGACGTGGACCCCGACCTGCTGGGTTCGGTGGCCGTCATCTCGACGTGGGTCGCAGGCACCCAGGTGTGGCCGTCACCCGCACAGGGCTGAGCTCTACGGGGTGGTCCCGAGCGCGACCGCGCGTACGTCGACCGTGGCGGCGTGCAGTCGGTGACCGGCCAGTGCCAGACCCGCCGCGGACGTGAAGGCCAGGCCGGCCGTGACGGCCCAGGCCAGCGGGAAGCCGCCTGCCTGGGCCAGCACGCCGAACAGCAGCGGCCCGGTGCCCGCGCCCATGGACAGCCCGGCCTGGAGCACGCCGGTCGCCGCGGCCGGCGCCTGAGGGTGGTGGCGCACCGCGCCGTAGTACGCCAGGCCCGGCCAACCCCACGCCAGCGCGTACCCGACGATCGTCCCCGGGATCACGAACGTCGCCGTGTGGGTCACGAGGCTGGCGATCCCGATGGCCCCGAGCGCGAGCAGGGCAGCGGACTGGACGAACCCACCCGCCCCACGGCGGTCCGCCAGCCAGCCGCTGGCGAGCCGAACCGTCAGCCCGCACAGGCTCGCGACGGCGACGAGGATGCCCGCTCCGGCCTCCGAGATCCCGGCGTCGACCGCGGACACGGTGGCGAAGGCCGCCATCCCTCCGACGGCCGTCGTCCCGATCCCCGCTGCGACCGCAACGAGCAGGAGCGCACGCGGGACGGGAGCGCGACCACCCGGGGGCGTGGCGACAGGCGGCCCTTCCCGGAGCCGGAACGCCCACGCGCCGGACATCAGGGGCACGGCGGCGGCCATCACGAACGCCCAGCGCCAGCCGATCGTCAACGCGACGGCTGGGACCGCCAGCCCCGCCATCATGCCAGCCACCGGGGTGGCCGTCTGCTTGATCCCGAACGTCAGCCCCTGGCGGGCCGTGGGCATCTCACGCGCGATCACGAGGCTGGTCGACGGCATCGTCAGCGACATGCTCAGCCCTCCGATCGCGAGCAGCACGAGCAGTGACCAGAACGAGCCGGCGAAGACGGCGATGGACAGCAGCAGCACCGTACTCCCGGACGTCGCGAGCAGGACGCCGCGCCGCCAGCCGATGCGATCGACGAAGCGGCCGTTGGTCACTGACGTCGCCCCCGAGACCCCGAAGAACACGGCCTGGAGGATGCCCAGGTCGACCGCGCTGAGCCTGAGGTCGGCGGCGATCTGGACGGCCAGGACGCCCGTCAGCATCGGCGCCAGGATCCCGGATGCCGACCCGCCGATGGCGACCGCGAGGGCCGCCATCCGATGGCTGACCCGGGGGCGTTTGCCGACAGATCGTGATGCCATGCGCCGGAGGCTATCCGTCGGCAACGGTCACACGACGAACGGCGCCGTGGCCTCGTTCTCCGTCGGGAACCATTCGAGGGGGTCGGCATGATCGACCAGGTGCTGAGGCAGCTTCGCGTCCAGCTCTTCGAGCGTCCAACGCCCCTCGGTGCGTACGTCCGCCGCGATCTGCGACACCCTGACCACGATCACCCGGTTGCCGTAGACGTGGAACACCTGGCCCGTCGCCGGACAGTCCGCGCCAGCCAACCAGCCGACCAGAGGCGAGACGTTGGCCGGGGCGAGCAGGGGCGGCACGTCGTCCTCGGTCCCGAGCGGGGCGCCGGGCACCGTGGCGGCCATCCGGGTCGCGGCCGCAGGACCGATCACGTTGGACCGCACGCCGAAGCGGGCCCCCTCCAGCGCGCACACCTTGCTGAGCGTGACGATGCCCATCTTGGCGGCGCCGTAGTTGGCCTGACCGAAGTTGCCGAGGTAGCCCGACGACGACGCGGTGTGCACGATCGACGCCTTGGCGGCGTCGCCGTCCTTGGCACGATCGCGCCAGTACGCCAGCGCGTGATGCGACATGGCGGCGTGCCCCTTGAGGTGGACGCGGATCACGTCGTCCCACTCGGCCTCGGTCATGTTGGCCAGCGTGCGGTCGCGCACGATGCCGGCGTTGTTGACCAGGACGTCCAGGCTCCCGAACGCCTCCACCGCGGCCTGCACGAGCTCGCCGGCCTGCTCCCAGTCGGCCACGTCGTGACCGCTGACGACCGCCTCCCCGCCGAGCTCCTCGATCTCGGAGACGACCTGTTGGGCCGGGGTCGCATCCGCGCCGCTGCCGTGCACGTCCGCCCCGAGGTCGTTGATGACGACCTTGGCGCCGTGCCTGGCGAGGAACAGCGCGTGCTCACGCCCCAACCCTCGTCCCGCTCCGGTCACGATCGCGACGCGTCCTTCGAGGTCTGCCACCGCTGTGCCTCCCTGTCGTCCCGGCCGGGCCCGGTACCGTTGCGATCGCCCGACCTCCGCTGCACAGTGTGACCCGATCCACGGCCTGCCTTCGTTGTGCACAGCACCAATGTCGTGCCCATGGCTCGGGCGTCGGCACAACCGCCGTGGTTGGCGGCATCAGGCGAGCGCGCGTGACGGCTGCTACAACAGCGTCCCGTCGAGGGGAGTGGGTGTGACGTCGGAGCCGAGCGTGCCCGGCCCGCAGGCCACGCTGCACGGGTCGGATGCATCTGGTGAGGGCGCGGTCGTCGCGCGGGGGTTGCGGCGCAGCTTCGGTGGGGTCAGGGCGGTCGACGGCATCGACCTGACCGTCCCGGCGGGGTCGTTCTTCGGCCTGCTCGGACCCAACGGCGCGGGCAAGACCACGACGCTGCGGATGCTGACGGCGCTGCTCCGGCCGGATGCGGGCGACGTGTGGATCGAGTCCATCCACGTGTGGACCAACCCTGACGCCGCGAAGGCGATCATCGGCGCGCTGCACGAGGAGCCGCGCCTGTTCGACCGCTTGTCGGGCGCCGAGCTGCTCGAGTACCACGGCCTGCTGCGCGGGCTGGCGCCCACCGAGGTGCGGCAGCGGGCCGACGACCTGCTCGACGTGCTCGACCTGCGAGCTGCCGCCTCCGAACTCGTCGTGGACTACAGCCACGGGATGCGCAAGAAGATCGCGCTCGCCGTGGCGCTGCTGCACAACCCCAAGGTGCTGTTCCTCGACGAACCGTTCGAGGCGATCGATCCCGTGTCCGCCCGCACCATCCGGTCGGTCCTGCAGCGTTACACGTCGGCGGGGTCGACGATCGTGTTCTCGAGCCACGTGCTCGACGTGGTCGAGCGCATCTGCGACCACGTCGCCATCGTGCACCACGGCCGCATCGTGGTGGCCGGGCCCATCGACGAGGTCCGCGCGGGTGGCTCGCTCGAGGACGTGTTCGTCGAGGTCGTGGGAGCGCGCGACGCCACGGGGGAGGAGCTGGCGTGGCTCGGCACTTCCTCCGACTGAAGTGGGCGCTGCTGAGCAACGGCCTGCGCCGGCACCCATGGGGGACGTTCAACGCCGCGGGGATGCTGCTGCTCGGTGTGTCGCTGGGCGGGCTGGTCGGGATCGGCCTGGCTCAGCTCGGCCGGTCCGGAGGCGACCTGTGGCTGCCGGCGGTGTTCACCGCGATGTTCGCCCTGTGGCTGATCGGACCGGTCATCGCCTTCGGCGTCGACGAGACCCTCGACCCCTCGCGCCTGGCGCCGCTGCCGCTGCGACCGCATCAGCTCGTCACCGGTCTGCTGGCCGCGTCCACGCTGAGCGCCGGGAGCGGGGCGAGCGCGCTGGTGCTCCTGGGCGTGCTGATCGGGTTCGCCTCCGGCGCCGCCACCGTGCTGGTCCTGGGGGCCGTGATCGTCCAGTTGGTCCTGTGCCTCGTCGCGGGTCGGACGCTGACCACCCTGATCTCAGGAGCACTGGGGTCACGCCGCGGCCGCGATCTGGTGACCACCCTCGTGCTGCTGCTCATGCTGGTGTTCTACGGCCTCGGGCAGCTACCGAACCTCCTGCTGAACGCATCGGAGGGACCGGTGCCAGGCACCTTCCGGGTCGATCCCGGGGCGGCGTTGCCGATCCTGCGTTACACCCCGCCTGGCCAGGCTGCCCTGGTGATCGTCCACGCCCGCGACGGGGCGTACGGGCACGCCGTGTTGGCGCTGGCCCTGGCTGGTCTGTGGGTGGTGCTGCTGCTCGCGGCGTGGGCGTGGTCGCTCGGGCACCTGGCCCGACGCTCGTCCCAGCGGCGCAGCCGGGCCCGGGTGCGGGGGCGGCTCGTCCCGGCTGCGATGCGCGCCGTGCTGCCCTCCGGACGGGTGGCCGCGGTGGCAGCCCGTGAGCTGCGCTACATCGCCCGCCACCCGAGCCGCCGCGTCCGCCTGGCCCAGAACCTCGTGCTCATCTTCCTGCCGCTGCTCCCGCTGCTCGGAGGCAGGGTGTTCGACCAGGAGGTGGTCGTCCTTGCGGCCGCGCTGCCGGCGCTGGTGCTCCTGAACGAGGCGGCCGTGCAGTTCGGCAGCGACGGCGCCCCGCTGTGGGCGCACGTCGCCGTGCCGGGCACGTGGCGCAGCGACATCGTCGGCCGCAACGCCGCGCTGTTCGTGCTGTTGATCCCGGTGACGACCGTGCTGGCGCTGGCCCTCGCAGCGCTGACGGGTGGTTGGCGGTTCGTCGCGTTCGTCCCGCTGCTGACCGTGATGACGTGGGGCATCGGGACCGCACTCGGGAACCTGATCGCGGCCTACGTCCCCATCGCCGTGCCCGAGCCGGAGCAGGGCAACCTGTTCGGCACGTCGGCGTGGCAGGGCCAGGGGTGCCTGCTCGGCGTGATGTCGATGCTCGCTCTCGTCGTTGGGGTGCTGCTCTCGGTGCCCGCGGCCCTGGGGGCGTGGCGGTTCCGGGACAACGCGCCGGCGTTGCTGCTGGTGTGCGGCGCCGGGGCCGTCTGGGGCGTGGCGGTGTGGCTGGTCGGTCTCGCCGCCGCGACGCGGCGAGCCGACTCCGAGCGCCTCGAGATCCTCGAGGCCGTCACGCAACGATGATCGCCGGGTCAGCGCACGAGCCACAGCCTGCGCCGGATGCGCCGCAGGCCCACGCCCACCAGCAACATGGTCGCGGCGGGGAGCAGCCCGCCGCCACCCGTGGCCGGCAGGGTCGCGTCGGCCCCGGCGGCGGTCACCTGCCCGGCCGCGTTCGATCCAGGCCCGGGGCCGAGGTCGACGGGCTCGCAGAGGTCTCCGGCGAGTTCGCCGCCGTGCTCGGCAGCGACCTCCTGATCGGTCAGGCCCATGTCGTGGAAGGTCCAGCTCGCGTACTGGTCGCGGCCGTCGGAGAAGTTCGGGTCCTCCTGGCCGAGCGCGTTGACCATCCCCCCGTTGCCCGGCGTGACCACTGAGCACGCGCTGACGGCGGAGGTGCCCCGCTCGCCGGGCGGGTCGAGGTACTGGACGATCTGGTTGTAGACCCCCCGGTTCATGCGCTGGTGCGGTGGCACGTAGCCGGGGGCGCCCGCGTCCTCGGTCGGCTGGCGGGCGAACGTCAGGCACGGCCCGAACGTGCCGCACGACGGGTAGCCCAACTCGGTGTCCACCGCGTCGATGCCCAGGTTGTAGTTGAGGTGCCCGTACCTGGTCAGGCCGGCAGCGTCGACCCACGTGTGCGGGTCCTCGTTGCCGAACTCCTCGGCCAGGGCCTGCACCGCGGTCTCGAACGTCCGTGCCGCGACCGCCGCGCGTGACTCGCCGTTGAGCCAGTCGAAGGCGAACGTCCCGTTGGAGTCCGGGTGCAGGATGCGAAGCAGCTCGCCGTAGTCGTGCGCCCAGCCCGCGTCGTCACCGAGGTCGTCACGGAAGATCTGGTTGCGCGCCACCGACTGCCAGCGCGACATGATGGCCTTGCCCGGCTGCTCGATCGTCCCGTCGCCGTCGGCGTCGTACCCGATCCCGTCCCAGTCACGGGCGACGGCCAGCGCGTCCTTGGCCACCTGTGAGGTCAGCTCGTGCTCCGACGGCAGGGCGGGCACCAGCGTCCACGCGTCGTCGGCGTACGACGCGATGCGCATGTTGGCCGTGAGGTCGTCGGCGTCCCACCGCCCGTCGGGGTTGACCGCCTCACCGGTGAGAGGGTCCTCGTAGCCCCCGTCGGCGAAGCCGCGGAACAGCTTCTCGACGCGGCTGGCGAAGTGGGGGAGGCGCCCCGACTCCCAGCCTGCGGCCGGGTAGTTGTTCCAGTTGGCGATCCACCCGCGGTCCGGGTTGATGGCGTGGGGCTGGAACCGGAACTGGCGCACGCCGCGCCACTCGTCCTTGCCGGACTCGACCGGGAGCCGCACGTCCGCGTCACGCGCGCGCTGCGGATACAAGCCGGTCAACCACCAGGCGATGTTGCCCTGGTCGTCGGCGTAGGTGACGTTGTAGCTGGTGGGCATGATCGCCGCCCCACCCGCGAACTGCTCCAGCGACGTCGCGGTGTTGAACGCCCGGAACGCCCGCACGGTCAGGTCCTCGCGCCCCCACCAGGCGTAGCGCAGCGCGTACGCGATCCCGTTGGCAGGGTCGAAGCTGATCACCGGCCCGTGGTGGGTGCGGCACACCTCCTGCGTGTCGTACTCCACCTGCGCGAGTTCGCCTGCGGCGCTGCTCGACGAGCCCTGCACGGTGTAGGAGTGCGTGCGGCACTCCATCGGTTCGTAGGTCCCGTCGACCTCGTAGGCACGGGAGTTGGCGGGGTCGAGCCTCACCACGAACACGTCGGCCATGTCGCCCTGCGCACCGTTGGTGAACGTCCAGGCGTGTCCGGGCGCGCGACCCACGGCCAGGTAGTTGAGCGGCGGGATGGTCATCCCGCGTGCCTCCCACTGGCCGGGCACGTGGACCGCGGCCTCCCAGTAGGTCCCCGGGGCGCTGTAGTCGGTCTGCGGGCCGCCGGTCATCAGCGCGTTGCCGGACGCGGACAGCTCGGCCGACACGATCTGCATGTTCGACCCCCACAGGTTGCGGAAGCGGTCGAAGCCGAGGTCGGTGGCCCGGGCCGCGGTCTCGATCGCGCTGGCTGCCGCAGCGTTCTGCGCGATCAGGGCCAGGGGATCGCTGGCCGGCTGGCTCGAGGTCGGTGCCTCCACGGCGGGCTCGAGAGCCCCCTCCCGCGTCAGCCGGGCGTCGCTGACGTGCGCCCGTAGCTGCGTCGTCTCGCGTGGCGCCAGGGTCGGCTTGCCCAGGTAGTGCTCGTCGCGCGGCAGCGTGGTCGGCGCGTCGGGATCGGTGCGCCGGACGAGGTCCTCGAACTTGGCAGTGCCCTGCTCGACGCCGTCGCGGTCGATCAGGCGCCTCAGGAGGTTGAGGTTGCCCATGATCGGCACGCCGCCGGGGGCCGAGGAGTTGATGATCTGGTACAGCGAGATGACGCTCTCGACCCGGAGGTGGTCGACCGGGTACGCACCGAAGGTGACGAACTCGTGCGGCAGCTTGCTCGGGTCGGTGTTGGCCTCGTCGATGTAGCGGTTGACCCCGGCGACGTAGGCAGACATCTCGCCCTGGATCTTCTCGGGGAGCCGTTCGAAGATCAGCCGGCGTTCCTCGAGCGTGTAGCCGTCGCGGACGAAGGGGCGCTGTTCGGCGTTGACCGCCGGTCCGAGCACGCCCGGTGAGTCGCCTTCGATGAGCTTGACGAGCAGCTCGATGATCCACAGCCGGTCCTGTGCCCCCGCGTACCCGAGGCCGTAGCTGGCGGCCTCGGTGGAGCCGGCGTAGACGTGCGGCACGCCGAACGGGCTGCGCTCGATCGTGACGGTCTCGCCCGTCGGGGTGTAGGTGAGTGTGACGCCCTGCGTCGTGGCCGCTGCCGGCGTGGTGGCGGCGAGCGCGGTCCCGAGCACCGCCAGCACCACCCACACGCGCACGAGCCGTCGGATCCCTCCAGCCATGGTCGCTCCCGTCCCCTCGAGCCAGTGGCACTCGGTCTCAGGCAAGCACGGGCGGGGCCCCTTGGCATTGGGCGGAGCAACCGAACGGCGGCGGGTCGTTCGTGGTCCGCGACGAACACACGGCGCGCCGCCAGCCGACCGACCAGTGCGCGTGCGGTCGGGACGGGTGCGACCTGCTACACCCTGGGTCCGTACCGATGGGCGAAGGGCTGACCATGACGGGTGGGACGATCGTGACGGGGCCAGGGTGAGCACGTTGGCGACCTACGACTTCGGGCTGTCCGCCGACGAGGAGGCACGAGCCCGGCGCCTGCACGACGACAGCATCGTGATCGACCTGCTGTTCCAAGGGCCGTGTGGCTACGCCTGCTTCGCGCCGGCCACGGTCGAGCAGCTCCGGGAGCGTTTCGCTCGGACCGGCGATGCCAGCGCGACGATGCGAGCGGGGATCCTGGCGCCGATCCGCGAGGCGGTGACCGGGGCGTCCACCACCTTCGAGGACTGCTGGCGGGCATCCGGTGTCACGGCGGGCAACCGGCAGATCGAGCCAGGGGATCCGCGCTTCCTCGAGCTCACCGCGGGGATGGCGCAGGTGCAGTTCGACCGGCTGGGCTGGCTCGACAAGGCCCTGACGGCAGCCGACATCCGCGGTGCCAAGGCAGCGGGCAGGCACGCCGGCTACGTCAGTACCCAACTGACGTACGGACCCTTCCGGGAGCTCGCCTCGCTGGACGCGCTGCACGACCTGGGGCTGCGGATGTGCGGGCTCGCCTACAACCGGACCAACGCGCTCGCGGTCGGCTGCACCGAGGGACCGGGAGGTCTGAGCCGGCTGGGCGTCGCGGCGGTCGAGCGGATGAACGAGCTCGGGATCCTGGTGGACGTCTCGCACGCGGGTGCCGGCACCGTCCGCGACGTCTGCGCCGTCTCACAGGCTCCGGCGGTGGCCTCGCACGGAGGTGCCGCGGCGCTGCACCCCCACGACCGCAACCTCGACGATGCCCTGCTCGAGGCGGTGGCGGCGACCGGTGGTGTGATCGGCGTCGCGGCGGTGCCCTTCTTCCTCGGGGCCGGCGCCGGGCTGACCATCGAGGCGATGCTCGACCACGTCGACCACGTCGTGGCCGTGGTCGGGTGGGAGCACGCGGCCATCGGCACCGACTGGCCCATGCAGCTTCCCAAGTGGGCGCTGACGACCCTGCTCACCGAGGAGGCCGCCGCGACCGGCTTCCGTCCGGAGCACGGGCTGGACCTGGACACCAACCTGGTCGGGTTCGACGACTACCGCGACTGGCCCAACATCACCCGTGGCCTGGTGGCCCGCGGCTACGACGACGACGCGGTCCGGGCGATCGTGGGCGGCAACGCGCTGCGCGTGTTCGAGCAGGTGTGGGGCTGAGGGCGCCAGCGCCCCGTGCCGTTGAGGCGTGCTGTTGCACGCGTATGCGCCGGTTACCGCACGCTTCATCGGGGGGCGGGGCCGTGCGGCTACGGTGCGCCCCGCGTCCCGACGTCAGGCCGCCGCCAACTGACAACGGTAACGTTGACCGCTTGGGTCTCGGCAGCAGCTCGACGGTCCCGGGTGACGCGCCGGATCACGGTGGGCCGGCCCTGCAACCTCCGCCGGTCCCTGAGGGCAACGCCGGGTAGAGGGCCGCGACGCAGGAACCCACCGATCCGAAAGGGACCTGACGTGCCACGACCGCTGCGCCCCGACGACCTGTACGACCTCGAGCTGATCACCGACGCGGCCCTCGCGCCCGACGGGCAGCGGGTCGCCTACGTCGTGTCGACCTCCGACCGCGAGGCGGACGAGGTGCGGACGGCCATCCACATCGTGGATCGGTCGGGTGGGGCGGGGCGCCGGTTGACCGATCCGGAGGCGGGGGCGACCGCGCCCCGCTGGTCCCCGGACGGCACGACACTGGCGTTCCTGCGCGACGAGCAGGTGTGGCTGCTGCCGGTCGACGGCGGCGAGGCGCGCCGCCTGACCGACCTGCCGCTGGGCGCCGGGCCCGCGTCGTGGTCGCCGGACGGCGCCGCGTTGCTGGTGATCGCGGCCCGGCACGCCGACGGGGACGCCGCACCTCCCAAGGAGGAGCTGGCGAAGGCGCCGATCGTCGTCGACGAGCTGTTCCACAAGCTCGACGGGGCCGGTCGGTTCGGGGCCGTGCGGCGCCAGGTCGCGCGCGTGGACGTCGTCTCGGGCGAGGTCACGTGGGTCACCAGCGGCGGGGCGAGCGTCGTATCGGCCGCCTGGTCGCCCGACGGGGCGTCGATCGCGTTCGCCCGCTCGCACCGCGAGGGCCGCGACCTCGACATGGCCAGCGGCGTGTGGGTCGTGGCCGCCGACGGGTCGGGCGATCCGACCGGTGTGCTGGAGGCCGACGGTGACGTCGTCTGGGTGGGCTACACCCCCGACGGGGCCGAGCTGCTCCACGTCGTCAGCGCCGTGGCGATCTCTGGGGAACCGCACCGGCTGGCGGCCGTCCCCGTCGGAGGTGGCGCGCCCCGCCTGCTGACGGACGACCTCGACCGTAACGTCGTCGCCCCGCTGCTGGGCTACGCGGGCGTGGAACCGCACGTCGTCGGTGACGGCGTCCTGTTCGGTGTCGAGGACCGGGGCGACGTGGCGCTGCTGCGGGTGCCGCTCGCAGGCGGGCATGCCGAGCCGGTGCTCGCCGGTGAAGGACGGCGGGTCACCAGCCTGACCGTCAGCGCGGACGGGGCGTGGGTGGCGGTCCTCGACGTGTCGCCGGGGCGGGTCGGCGACGTCACGGTCGCGCGCTCCGACGGCTCCGAGCAGCGGAGGGTCACCGAGCACCACCACGCGACCTGGCTGGCCGGCGTCGAGCTGCACGCCTACCAGCGGCGCACGTTCACC
>DASWKO010000074.1:0-22034 GCA_036396595.1 Nitriliruptorales bacterium
CTGGTCGAGCACCCAGGCCCCACCCAGATCGCGACCGTCGATCGGTTCCAGGTCCAGCGGCGCCGGACCATCCTCGCCGGCTGCGCCGGGGACCTCGACGTCCAGGTGCCGGGCGATCGAGGCCATCAGCCGCGCCAGCGCTTGCGGGTCGAGTTCGTCCTCGCGACCCAACGAGTGCAAGATCTTGGGCTTGGACACCCCGCTGTGCGGATCGCGGTAGTTGTGCGCCAGCGACAGGTAGGACGTCACCGTGCCGTCCTTGTTCGTCCGCGACGACCTGCGCAGATACACGACTACCTACCAGACGACGACCGATTTCGTCGCAGCATGCCACCAGCGCCGCATCGAAGCAAGGACTGCCGTCGGCGCGTGTTACTACGTCTTTGCGGGCCCGACCGGCCGGATCTGCCCCCCAGGCCCCTCTACGACCCAAAATCCGCCGAACGCCCACCTACATTCTGTTCAACCCCGGTGTAGCGGTGGAGGTCGAACAGGTCGTAGAGCTGCTGCTGGGTGGGGCTCATGTCGGTGAGCATGCGTCGGGCGCGGGGCCGGCCGCGGTCGGCCTGGTAGAGCTTCGTCAGCGGGCAGCTCGATCCCGAGGCGGGTGAGGGCACCCACATCCTGATCGCGTTCGACCACGCGTTCTTCATCGGGTTGATGACCAACGTCCTGCTGGCGACCACCGGGACCGGGTCGGTGTGGGACCGCCTGGAGCAGACCATCGTGTGGGCCACCAACATCGCCCTGTTCGGCTTCCTGATCGGGTTGGTCGCGGAGTCGGCGGTGATCAAGCAGGTGTCGACGCCCGTGCTGGGGGTCGCACTGCTCGCCGCCGTGTTCACCCGCCTCACGCGTCGAGTTGCCTGACCAGGGCCTTGGGCGCGACCGCTCGGTAGCTCTCGTCGATGAGCTCGAGCAGCAGGTCGACGGGGATGTCAGCCTCGTCGACCTCCCAGGCAAGCGACACCCAGCCGCTCTTGCCGAGGCCGTACCCGGCCGGCTCCGCGAAGTCCTCGTTGAGCACGAACGCGCCGGACTCGGGCAGCTTGACCGTGCAACCGACCCGCTCGGTCGCTGCCCCGAGGAAGACGAACACCTTCTTGCGCACCTTGGCCACGGACTCGCCCCACGGGTGGTCCTCCCATGCCTCGGGGTAGGACAGCGCATGGTCGAGCAGGCGTTGACGGATGTCCACGGTCGCCCTCACTCGGCCAGGTAGTCCTCGACGGCGACGAACGTGCCGCTGAACGTGGCCACCGTGCGACCCTCGATGCTCGCGACCACGTCGACCTTGGCCTTGCGCTCGGTCCGTGACAGCACGGTGGCGACCAGGTTCACCCGCTGGCCGACCGGCGTGGGCTCGAGCAGCGTCACCGAGTAGCCCGCCGTCACGGCGCCGCACGGCTCGCCGCCGCGATCCTCGCTGAACGCGTGCATCGCGGCCCACGTCGCGTGGCAGTCCATCGGCACCGACATCATCCCCCCGTGCGCCGTGCCCGGTGGACCCTGGTAGCGAGCCTCGGGCGTCCACTCGGCCACGTAACGGTCCGCGCCGTCCTCGTAGGACTTGAGGTGCAGCCCGTCGGGGTTGGCGGGTCCGCACCCGAAGCACCGGTTCGAGGGGTAGAACAGGTCCTGTAGCGCTGCGGTCGTCACCCTCGGTACCTCCGTCGTCGAGCCACCCGATCACGCTTGCTCGCCGCAGGCTACGCGCGCTGCACCCGCCTGGTCGCCCCTGTCGGGGTCAGCGCCACGGCGGCACGGCGGCACGGCCGGGCCAGACCTGCTGGACCAGCAGGTCGAACAGGCGGTCGTAGGGCTCGTCGCGCGCGGTCTGCTGGAACGAGTACAGCGCGACCCCGTCGAGGTGGCGGCGGAGCTGTTCGATCTGGGCCAAGGAGTCCTCGGGGTGGTTGAGGTAGCCCGCCATGCCGCCCACCAGCAGGGCGTCGAGCTCCCCGATGAGCTGGCGTTCGAAGCTGGCCCACTGGTCGAACCAGTCGGGGTGGGCCTGCGCGTCGAAGTAGTTCATCGGCATCACCGCGTCGAGCAGGCCGCTGTGGAGCCAGCCGACCCAGTCCTGGTGGTAGCGGGCGTACGCACTGGTGGCGGTGAAGGATCGCTGGCCGGGCACCGGGCCCTCGCCCTGCGCGATGACCGCCGCGGTGACCGGCAGGTCCGGGGCCACCGCGTGGACGGCCTCGACGATGCCCTCGACCATCAGGCGGACCTGCTCGCGCCGCCACTCGGACCACGCGGGGTCCTGCGGTGCGGGCGTGCCGGTCCGGCCGGTCTCCTGGCGGAACCGGGCGAGCGCCCGAGGGTGGTAGCCGGTGTCACGGTCCGGGTAGCGCACGTAGTCGAGGTGGATCGCATCGAGCCCGGCGTGGGCGGCGAGCTCGGCTGCGACGGCTGCGACGTGCTCGCGAACCTCGGGCAACCCCGGGTCCAGGTGGTCGTCCCAGGTTCCGTCGTGCAGCCGGGTGACCCAGCGCTGGTCCTCCGGGGCCTCCCGGCCGTGCTCGGTCCAGATCCAGCCGGCCGGGTGGGCCAGGTCGTCGTAGGCGTGGTGGTAGGCGGTGATGGTCGGGTACCAGGCCTGGATCTGGAGGCCGCGTTCGTGGGCCCCGGCCGTCACGTGGTCGAGCAGGTCGAAACCCGGTGCGAGGGCGGGGTCGGGGCTGCGCACCAGCACGTCGGAGTCGTAGTAGGCGTCCTGGCGGCGCACGACCTCCACGATGACGGTGTTGAGGTTGGCCCGCGCGACCCGGTCGAGCATGCGGTCCACGCTCTGGGGGGTCTTGAGCGTGTGGTCGAACAGGTGCACCCAGACCGCGCGCACCTCGGGCTCGGCGACGGGCTCGGCGACGGGCGTCGGTGCGGCCGTCGGTGCTGCGGAGGGCGCGGGCGTCGGGGGCGTCGCGGCCGGGGTGGTCGCATCGGGCGCCACGCTGGGTGAGCGGTCGGGGCTCGCCGGCGCGGTGGCGGGCTCACCGCCCGAGCATCCGCCGAGCAGCAACCCGGCGGTGAGCAGCGTGGCGAGCAGCAGCCGGATGGCCAGCCTCCAGGGTCCGGTGGGCAGGAACGGTACGGGGCTGGCGGGCCGGCATCCGGTCCGGTCAGCCGGGACAGGCGGCGGGACAGGCGGGGGTAGGGTTGGCGGGTAGCGTCACGGCGTGTCCTGGATCCTGCTGAGCAACGACGACGGCGTGGACTCGCCGGCGTTGGTCCCGTTCGCGCGGGCGCTGCAGCGCCTCGGGGCGGTGCACGTGGTGGTGCCGGACGTCGAGCGCAGTTGGGTCGGCAAGGCGATCACGCGCTTCGACCCGGTGTCGACGAAGCAGGTCGAGCGCGAGGGCATCGAGATCGTGACCTGCTCGGGGTTCCCGGCGGACGCGGTCCAGCTCGGGCTGCACACGCTGTTCGAGCAGCGGCCCGGACTGGTCGTCTCGGGCATCAACATGGGCTACAACCACGGCAGCGGGTTCCTGATGTCGTCCGGCACGGTCGGGGCGGCCGTGGAGGGCTGGATCGGAGGGGTCCCGGGCGTGGCGTTCTCGACCGGGCACGAGGGCAACTTCCTCGGGTGGCGGCAGGCCGTCGCCGAGCCGGCGGCCCGCGGGGACTGGGAGCGGCTGGCTGAGCTCGCCGTCGACGTCCTGGGTGACCTGCTCGACCACGACGTCCTGGAGGTGGCCGACGTGGTCTCGGTCAACCTGCCGTGGCAGGCGGACGTGCGGACCCCTCGCCGGGTCACGGCGGTCGACCGGGTCGGCTACGACCAGCTCTTCCGGCGCGACCCCCAGGGCGGGTACGTGCACGCTTTCGGCGGCTTCGTGCAGCGCGAGGAGGTGGCCGGGAGCGACGTCGAGGCAGCCCGTGCAGGCCACGTCTCGATCACCCCGCTGCGCATGCCCGAGGCCGTCGCCCTGCCCGCCTCGA
This sequence comes from Nitriliruptorales bacterium, assembly GCA_036396595.1. Taxonomy (GTDB): domain Bacteria; phylum Actinomycetota; class Nitriliruptoria; order Nitriliruptorales; family Nitriliruptoraceae; genus DASWKO01. The sequence goes on from DASWKO010000074.1 coordinate 3,946, forward strand.
GCCGCGCAGCCCTCGAACGCTGACCTACCCGCGCGCCCGTGCCGGCCGGACTCCACCGTCGGCACCTGCTCGGGACCCGCTCGGAGCCGTTGGCACCCGTTCGGAGCCGGCCGTACCCTCGGCGCGCTCCCGGCTCCGGGAGCACCCGGAGGGTTCGCATAGTCTGGCCGAGTGCGCACGCTTGGAAAGCGTGTAGGCCCGCAAGGGTCTCGAGGGTTCAAATCCCTCACCCTCCGCCGGTTGCCGCAGGTCGGGCGGGGCACCGCGCTCGCGGCGCGCCGGTCGTGCCGGAAGCCCCTCGAAGCGGCTGATCACAGAGGGATCACACGGGGCGTGGGGACCAGGAGCCGACGACCGAGCCGGACGGTCGGCAGCTCTCCCCGGGACGCCGCCCGGTAGCCCGTGTGAGTGCAGACACCGACGATCTCGGCCGCCTGCTCGACTCGACGGTGATGGTCGGTGGCAGTTCGCTCAGCACACGGGATTCCTCCGGAATCGCCTCTGCTGATCGTTCCGTTGGACTCACGCACCACAGTACGATATGCTATATGAAGTCTAGGATGTAACAGATTACGTATCAGGAGACGAAGCATATGGGTCTTGCCGAAGCTGCTCAGCCTTCAGTTGGTGCGTCGTACGCCCGACTCGTCGAGGAGATCCGACTGGTGGGGCTGACGTACGAGGAACTCGGGGAGTTGACCGGCGTCGGTGGCCGCCAGGTGCAGAACTGGGCGGCCGGAACGTCCAAGCCCTCGGACGGGTCGCGTGACCGGCTCGTGGACGTCTACTACATCGTTCAACAGCTCGGAGAGGTCTACCGCCCAGAGGGTGTCGAGATCTGGCTGCGCGCCAAGAACCGGACGTTCCGCGGCCGTCGCCCCCTCGAGTTGCTGCTGGAAGGCGATCTCGAGCCTGTCTTCGACGCAGTGGAGCGACTCGCCAGCGGCGCGGCGTGACGTCACGTGACCTGGCGGCACGGCTTGCGGGACTTGCACGCGTGGGCGTCGATGACGTTCTGTTCCGCCATGTCAAGCCTGGCTATCACTCGCTCGAAGGCTCTCTGTCGGGCGGTCGGTGGGGGCCGCAGCACGCCTTCCCCGTGCTCTACCTGAGCCGACCTGCGCACTCCGCCGTCATCGAGGCGTACCGGTGGTTGGTCGACGACATCGAGGACATGCGACCCGAGCTGGTTGGTCCTCGCGACCTCCTCACCTGTCGCGTCCCGTCACCCAGGTCGTGGACCTGCGAAGGTCGGAGGCGCAACGGACCCTCGGACTCACCAGCGAGGTCCTGCACTCCCCGGCAGACGATCCGGATACCTACCCCAACTGCCAGGACATCGGCCGGGCTGCGCACCAACTCGAACTCCACGGACTGCTGGCACCTGCAGCGGGCGGCATGGACGGCGAGACCCTCGCGCTCTTCACGCGCAACCTGCCCGTGAGCGAGGTCCCAGAGCTTGTTGACGTTGAGCGCTGGGCTCAGCTTCCACCCGACCCCCGTGTACTCCGAGTGATCGAGGACGAGCGTCGCTCCGGTTGAGGCCGATCCGTGCCATCGCGGCGGCTGGCACTGCACTCGTCGAGGCCGCCCGACGACCGAGGCCACGGCGAACGTCAAGGGGACCATGAGTGCTCCGAGCGCTACCCCGTTCGCTGTTCTGCGGCGCGAGCCGATCGGTCACAACTCGGTCACGGCTCGCGGCATGCGAGCATCGGCGTGTGGCGTGTGGTCAGCGTGCGCTCTGCCTCCTCGAACCGGTTGCACTCGACCTGGACGGACTTCGTCAACTCCTCAACGAGGACCGCCACTCCGGTCCAGCGAGTCGGGGTCGGCGAGCACTGAGCACTCAGGCGCCCCAACGACCTCGATCCGGTGCGTTGTCGGGAACGCCGACCGCCCCTCGACGGTGTCGCCATGCGCGCCATGCGGTCCCACAGAAAGCTCGCGCCGCTGACCGGGACCGGATCGCAACGGTGCGGCCCACGGTGAGCACGCCCGGGCCGTGCGGTTGCGGTCAGCGCGCACCTGGCCATTGGGCCGTAGGAACAGGGCGACCGGGCCACGAAGGGACCCACGGAAGAGACCTCCACCCGGAAGGGCCCACCGTGGACTCCCGCGTTCGACCGATCGTGCCCCTACTCGCCGTCGCCGGCCTGTTGCTCGCTGCGGCCGGACCGGGGGCCCAGATCTTCGCGCGGGACGGCAAGGCCCAGGCGATCGAGCAGGGCCACCTCGCCATCGAGGAGCTGGTGGCGCGGGCCGAGGCCAACGCGGCCGCCAACGCGGCGCTGCTGCCCCTGCCTGGCGCCGAGTGCAGCGGTGGGATGGCCGCGATCTACCCGTGCGAGAACGTCGACCTGCTGTCGATCGTGCCCATCCCGGAGATCGGTGCCGCCGTGGGCTCCGACGTCTGGGGCTGGACCGACCCCGAGAGCGGTCGTGAGATCGCCCTGCCGACCACGACGTTGGGGCTGGCGTTCGTCGACGTCACCGACCCGAGCGCACCCGTGGTCCTCGGCCGTTACGAGCAGCTCAGCCAGAACGAGATCGACATCGGCGTGCTCTGGCGCGATGTGAAGGTGTACGAGGACCACGCCTTCCTGGTGAGTGAGCACGCCTCCGGCAACCTCGAGATCTTCGACCTGACCAAGCTGCGGGACGTGACCTCCGACCAGGGCACGATCTCCTCGGACGTCACCTACGAGGAGTTCGGCAACGCCCACAACATCGCGATCAACGAGGAGACCGGGTTCGCCTACGCCGTGGGGACCGACACCTGTGGCAACGACGAGGACGACGGCGGCCTGCACATGATCGACATCCGCGACCCCAAGAACCCGACGTTCGCGGGCTGCTTCGGTGAGGACGGCTACACCCACGATGTCCAGTGCGTCATCTACAAGGGGCTCGACACCCGCTACCAGGGCAGCGAGATCTGCTTCGCGTCCAACGAGGACACCCTGACGATCGTCGATGTCACCGACAAGTCCAACCCGGTGATGCTGTCGCGCAACGAGTACCCCGAGGCCAGCTACACCCACCAGGGCTGGATCACCCCGGACCACCAGTGGTTCGCCTTCGGTGACGAGCTCGACGAGCAGGGCGGCGCCGTTGAGGCGACCGCCACCTACGTGATGCGCGTGCACGACCTCGAGAACCCCGGCGAGATCAACCACCACCTGCACGACACCCCGTCGATCGACCACAACATGTACTTCGCCGACGGGTACCTGTGGCAGGCCAACTACATGGCCGGGCTGCAGGTGATGGACTACTCCGACGAGGGCCTGGCCAGCGGCGAGCTGAGCCAGGCGGCGTTCTTCGACGTCGACCCGGGCCCCGACGTGTCGGAGTTCGCGGGAGCCTGGACGGCCTACCCGTTCTTCGAGTCGGGCACGATCGCGCTGAACAGCTTCGACTCCGGGCTGTTCCTGCTGCGGGCCAACGTGCCGGAGAAGGCCGAGGAGCAGCCGCCGTTCTCGCCGGGAGGTGACGACGAGCCGGCCCCGGCTCCCGAACCCGAGGAGGAGCCGGCCGGCAGCGCGCTGCCCGCGACGGGAGGCGGCCTGGCGCTGGTCGGCCTGGCCCTGGTCGGGGTCGCCGTGGCCGGACGCCGCTTCACCGGCAGGGGCTGACCCACCTCGGGCGGGCGCGTGGAGGTGGGGACGTCCGGGTGTGCGTGGCGCACCTGGGTTTCCCCGCGTCGGGTGGGCGCGTACCCTGGTGGCCTCGCCGCGGGATCGCGATCCCGGGCGGGCCGAACCCTCGGTGACGTCCTCCGGTGAACCGGGTCAGGGCCGGAAGGCAGCAGCCCTAAGCCGTTCTCGGGCGGGTGCCGAGTTAGCGTCCCGCCCGGGGTCGGGCTCCCGTGGCGACCTCGTGTGCGACCCCCGTGCGGCCTGCACGTCCCGGCGCTGGGTCCAGCTCTCGGTTCAGTCGAGGGCTCAGGAGGTTCCCACGGTTGTCACCGCCTTGGGGCGGGTCCGGGCGGGAATCCGGCCCCCGGCCGCGAAGTCTCCCCGTGGATCCCACCACGAGGACGATGTGTGACGCGTGCCCTGCTGCTCGCCGTGACCCTGACGGCGGCGACCCTGACGCTGACGAGCCTGCCCTCGGTGGCTGTGGCGCAGGTACCGCTGCCGGATCTGCCGGTGCCGGACGCGCCCGCACCGGCTGACGAGGTGACCGGGCCCCTCTCGCCGGGCAACCCCACCCCGGGTCACCCCACCCCGGCCGCGCGGGCCGCGACGGCGGGCGAGGGGCTGGTCGGGACGTTCCAGCTGACCCCGGGCTCGTGCACGGCGGACGGTGCCGACGGCACGTGGTTCCGGATGCTGAACGAGGGCGTGGGGGTGTCGAACAACGACTCGCCCTGCGACGACAACACCTACAACCCGCTGGAGCCGGGGTCCGACGGCGGGCTGGTGACCGGCGGCCACCAGCCCCACCCTGACCCCGCCTTCGATGGCAACGGCAACGCGCGGGCGGCGCGGTTGACCTTGCCCGCCTCGTTCTTCGGGGCCGACTTCTCGACCGCCACGAACCCGGTCGACCCCCAGACCGGTACCGAGGTGGCCGCGCCGTCGATCGTGCACGACGGGCAGGGCGGCCTGAGCGGGGACCTGCGTGCCTTCGCGGCCGCGTGGAACGGCCAGCACTTCAACCAGGGCTCGCCCAAGCCCGACGGTTCGACTCCGGGCAGCACCACACCCGTGTCGGGGACCTACGACCCGGACACCGGTGCGTTCACGCTCCAGTGGACCAGCCACATCCAGGGCGGGCCGTTCAACGGCTTCACCGGCGTGTGGCACCTGACCGGCCTCTTCGAGTCCTCCGAGCCGGCCCCCGCGACGACCGCTCCGGAGGCCGACGGCGAGGTGGATGGCGAGGCCGGCGCCCAGGAGCCCGGAGGCGGCACGGTGCCGCAGGTGGCGACCGGCGCCGACAGGGACGTCGCCGGCCGGGAGCTGGCCGACACCGGCCCGGCGCTGCCGCCGCTGCTCGGGCTGGTGCTGCTGTCGGCCGGTCGGCTGGTGCGCGGGCGGCGCCCGTGACCGCCGACGAGCCCGTGACAGAGGACGGGCCCGTGGCGGCTGACGGGCCCGTGGCGGCCGACGGGCCCGTGACAGAGGACGGGCCCGTCGAGGGGTCTGCAGGGTCGACCTCCGTCCGACGGTGGCCTCTGGTCGGCGCGCTGGCGCTGGGCATCGGGCTGGTGCTGGCTCCGGTCGTGTTCCAGATGTTCACGCGGGCGCCGCTCGGCGGGCAGATGATCGACGAGTTCGCGCCCTTCATGGCCGAGGACGAGTTGGGCGGTTTCGGCGACCACCTGGCCACGATCGATGCGGCACGCGACGAGCTGGCCGCCTCCGACGCCGTCGGCCCGGCCCACACCGCGACCAGGCGGTTCGTCGACGAGTGGCCCGACATCCACACGTCGATGGGCGGGATGCTGTCGGACATCCGCGCCAACATCGACAACTACCGGGCCGTGGCGGCGCTGCCGCCGTTCCCGTTGTTCCCCTGGTTCTTCGTCGTCCCCGGGCTGCTCGCCGCCGTCATCGCCGCGGCCGGTCTGCGCGCATCGCACGACGGTCCCGCCGTGGGGGTCGGACGAGCCCTGGCTGCGATCGGCGTGGGGCTGGTGCTGGCGCCGGCCGTGTTCCAGATGTTCACGCGGGCGCCGATGGGCGGCCGGATGATCGACCAGTTCGAGCCCCTGATGACCGAGGCGCGCGTCGCGGAGATGCAGACCAGCTTCCTCACCATCGGCGGCGCCGAGGGTGAGTTGCGCAACCGGGTCCTGCCCGAGGTCGAGGCGGCCCGCGGGCAGCTACCGGCGACGCAGGCGTTCGTGGCCGCGTGGCCGTCGATCGGCAACGACATGGCCCCGATGATCGGGGCGATGGCCGACAACCTCGACAACTTCGCCGCCGTGGCGGCGCTGCCGCCGTTCCCGTTGTTCCCCTGGTTCTTCGTGATCCCCGGACTGCTGCTGGTCGGGCTGGCTGCGGCGCACGGTCTGCGGGTGCCCACGCGAGCGGCCAGCAGCGCCCCACCACCTGCCCGACCCGCCCGGAAGGCTCGCCCGTGACCCGACGCATCCTCGCCCTGGCCAGCGCCGTCCTGCTGGTCGCAACCGCGTGCGCTGGTGGGGACCCGCAGGCCCCCACCGATGCGGCCGACACCGCTGCCACCTCCGGCGACGGCGCGGGGAGCGGAGCAGGCTCGCCGGGTCCGCTCGTCGGGGCCTTCGCGATCGAGGCCGGCGCCTGCGCCGATGCCGGCGTGACCGCCGGGTCGTCGTTCCGCATGGTCCAGATCGGGGGCACGGTCTCGGACGGACCGTTCGTCAGCAACGGTGACTCGCCGTGCGGCGACCAGACCTGGGTGCCGCTCGAACCCGGCACCGACGGAGGGCTGGTCGCCGGGAGCCACCAGCCCGCGCCCGAGCCCGCGTTCGACGAGGCCGGCAACGCGCTGGCCGGCGCGATCACGGCACCGACCACCTGGTTCGCCGTGGCCTTCGCCACCTCGACCAACGCCACGGACCCCCAGACCGGCGACGCGACCGTCACCCCGGCGATCGAGCACGACGGCGAGGGCGCCCTGACCGGCGACCTGTCGGCGTGGGCCGCATCGTGGAACGGCCAGCACTTCAACCAGGGCTCGCCCAAGCCGGACGGGTCGGCGCCCGGCAACACCACGCCGGTCACGGGCAGCTACGACCCGGACACCGGACGGTTCACGCTGAGCTGGACCAGCCAGATCGTCGGCGGTCCGTTCAACAACTTCACCGGCGTCTGGCACCTCGAAGGCACCTTCGAACCCGCGTGAGCGCCCAACCTCCGATGGACAACCCTGGGGTTGGTGCGCTGAGGTCGGGACGTCCGGGCGTGCGTGGCGCACCTGGGTGTCCCACCTGGGTTTGGTGGGTCGGCGCTCGGGTTCAGGGCTGCTCGTCGACGATGACGAACCCGCCGGCGTAGGGCTCGTCGCTGGTGCGCACGCGGTGCACGCCCGGCTCGTCGAAGCAGACCTCGGTGGTGGCGTCGGCGGGCAGCGTCGCGGGCAGGCCGTGGTTCAACTGGTAGGTCGCGTCGTCCAGGTTGACGAGCGTGACGCAGCCGCCGACCTCGACCCGCAGCCACTCCGGCTCGAACTCGCCGTCGAGGACGACCGCGGCGGGGCCGGTGACCGTGCCGAGCTCGTCCGGACGCGCGGAACTCCACGGCGCGAGCCACACCGCCAGGCCCCCGAACAGGACGAGCAGCGTCGCTGGCACCGTCCACCTGCCGACCGTCCGCACGCCGTCGGCGACACGATCGGCGCGTTGGACCGCCTTGCCCAGGGCGTAGCCGTACGGGACGTGGGCGGCGTAGGCGATCGTGATCGGGACCCACTTGATGCCGCCGCCTCCCCGCAGCGCGTAGGTCGTCGCGAACGGGGTCACGATGGTGGCGGTCTCGAGCACCATCGCCCACCCGATGCCCCAGCCCCAGTGCCGGCCCCGTCCTGCGATCACCGCGTAGGACAGCCCGAAGCCGATGCCGTTGGCGAAGTGGTAGCTCCAGCCGGTGAAGCCAGTGAGCGTCGAGGAGGCAGCCGCGTCCAGCGCCAGCACGCCGTACGAGTCGATCGGCGCCAGGACCCGCAGCCCGGCCAGCACGAACGGCACCCGGAACAGGTCGTAGCCGATGGTCCCCAGGATCCCGCCGACGAGCCCTGCGACCAGCAGCGCCCGCAGTTCGGCCAGATCCTCGCGCCGCGCGACCCAGACACCGATCGCCAGCAACGCGACCTGTCCCGGGACGCTGACCGCCCAGAACCAGGCGTGGAACGCTCCCAGACCGAACACCCACGCCAGCAGCGAGGCGACCGACGTCCCGCCCAGGAGGAACACGAGCGCCCGCAGCAGCGGGGCGCGGCCGGCCGGGCGAGGGGTCGTCGTGTCCACACGCGGACGGTAGGCGCCCGCGCGCCCCGCCCGCCACACACCGTCCCGCCACGCACGGTCCCCGTCGCAGGCACGACGATCCCCTCGCGGGGTCGGAGGCTGCGATGGGTGCGGTTCGCGCGGGATGACGTGGGTTGCGCACCCATCGCGGTCGCGGGAGGCGTCGTGCGTGTGTGTGTGGAGGGCGAGGTGGTCGCGGGGCCAGCGACCGGCGCGGGCCGTGCTCCGCGTCGCAGGGCACGCGTAGGATGCGGTCACCTCCGCTGACCGACCCCTTCCACCGACCCCTTCCCCAGGGTGGCTCTCCCCGTGGCGTACCAGTCGCTGTACCGCAAGTACCGCCCGCAGACCTTCGACGACATCGTCGGCCAGGCGCCGGTGGTGCGGACGCTGGTCAATGCGATCACCGAGGACCGGCTGCACCACGCCTATCTGTTCGCGGGACCACGTGGGACCGGCAAGACGTCGACCGCCCGCATCCTCGCCAAGGCCATCAACTGCGAGCAGGGCCCGACCGCCACCCCGTGCGGCACATGCGGGCTGTGCGTCGACATCACCAACGGCTCGGCGGTCGACGTGGTCGAGCTCGACATGGCGTCGCACGGCTCGGTCGACGACGCCCGGGAGCTGCGCGAGCGGGCTCTGTTCGTTCCCGCCCAGGCGCGCCGCAAGGTCTACATCCTCGACGAGGTCCACATGGCCTCGACCCAGGCTTTCAACGCCCTGCTGAAGCTCATCGAGGAGCCGCCGGCGCACGTGCTGTTCACGATGGCCACCACCGATCCACAGAAGGTCCTGACCACGATCCTGTCGCGGGTCCAGCGGCTCGACCTCCGGCGGGTCGGTGCGGCGGACGTCGCCGGGCACGTCAGGCGGATCGCCGAGTCTGAGGGTCGCCAGCTCGACGCCGCCGCGGTCGACGCCGTCGTGCGGGCCGGGGACGGCTCGGTCCGCGACGCGATGTCGATCCTCGAGCAGGTGCTGGCGTACGGCTCCGAGACCGTCACGGGCGAGCAGGTGGGCGAGGTGCTGGGCACGACGCCTGCCGACATCACCTTCCGCGCCGCCCAGACCATCATCGACCGGGACGTGGCCGGCGCGCTGACGCTGGTGCAGGACCTGCTCGACGGCGGCAAGGACCTGCGCCGGTTCGCGCTCGACCTCATCGGTCACCTGCGGGACCTGCTCGTCCTCCAGGTCGCCCCGGACCGGCCGGACCTGCTGGACGCGACCGAGGCACGACGGGTCCAGGTGGCCCAGCAGGCGCCGGCGATCAGCCGTGAGACCCTCCTGCGCTGCCTGAGCCTGCTGGCCGAGGCCCTCCCGGAGATGCGCCAGGGCCCGCCCCGCCTGCCGCTCGAGCTCGCCCTGTCGCGTGCGGCGCTGCCCGAGCTCGCGGGCGATGTCGGGGCGCTGGCGGACCGGGTGTCGCGGCTCGAGTCCGGCGCCGGCGTCGAACGCGTGGCTCCATCGGCGGTGGCGGGGCCGGAAGGCCCCGATCCGATGGCGGCTCCCGATCCGGTGGCGGCCACCGGGGTGGAGCCAGTGTCAGCCACCGCGGCCACCGGGGTGGAGCCAGCGCCGGCTACGGCGGCCACCGGGGTGGAACCGGCGCCGGCTACGGCGGCCACCGGGGTGGAACCGGCGCCCGCCACTGCGACTCCCGGGGTGGAACCGGCGCCCGCCCCTGCGGCCACAGGGGTGGAGCAGGCCCCCGCCCCTGCGACGCCCGAGGTGGAGCCAGCGCCCGCACCCACCGAGCCTGACGCGCCGGACGGGTCCGACCCGGCCGCGGCCCGAGCCGACGCTGCGGCCGACGGGCAACCTGCTGCGTCCGGCTCGCACCACGACCCGTTCGAGCTCATCCGGTCGCGCTGGCCCACGGTGCTGGAGCGGGTCCGCGAGGCGAGCCGCCGGGGCGAGGCGATCTTCGGCGTCGCCACGCCCGTCAGCCTCGTGGACGGTCTACTCACGCTGGCGTTCGCTCCGCAGCACGCGAACTTCCACGCCAAGCAGGCGCCGACCGGCGACCTCGCCGGCGCACTGCTCGACGCGGTCGAGCAGGTCTGTGGTCACCGCCCCGGCTCGGTCCTCGCGACCATCGTCGAGGGCGGAGATCTCCCCGGGGCACCTGGGGGTGGCGCCGCCGGGCCCGTTCCTGCGAGCGAGCCCGACGCGACCGCCGGCGGGCAGGACGGCGGGCAGGACGAGCAGCTTGCGGTCGCCGGAGCCGAGGCCGAGGAGGCGACCCAGCCGGCCGTCCAGGACGACGACGAGGCCATCGAGCGCGCCGAGGAGTTGGTCACCCGCGAGCTCGACGCCCAACGCATCGACTCCTGACCCCGATCTACCGTGAAGCCGGACCGGCGTAGCTGGCTGCTGGCGCGCGCTTCGTCCCGGAGGGGCCTGGTGCGTTGGGGAAGCGGAGCCGGTGGTGGGGGCGCCGGTACAGTCGCCGGCATGTACGAAGGCGCGGTCCAGGATCTCATCGACGAGCTCGGCCGGCTGCCGGGCGTCGGTCCCAAGAGCGCGCAGCGGATCGCGTTCCACATCCTGCAGGCCGACCAGACCGACGCCCTGCGGCTCTCGGCGGCCATCGACCGGGTCAAGCGCACCGTGCGGTTCTGCATCCGGTGCTGGAACGTGTCCGAGCAGGACGAATGCCGCATCTGCCGCGACGCCCGCCGCGACGAGGCCTACCTGTGCATCGTCGAGGAACCTCGCGACGTCGTCGCGATCGAGCGCACGCGCGAGTACCGCGGGCGCTACCACGTGCTCGGTGGTGCGATCTCGCCGATCGACGGCATCGGTCCCGACCAGCTTCACGTCAAGGAGCTGATGAGCCGGCTGGGCGACGAGCCCGTCCAGGAAGTCATCATCGCGACCAACCCCAACGTCGAGGGCGAGGCCACCGCGTCCTACCTCAGCCGCCTCATCGCACCGATGGGGCTGCGGGTCACGCGGCTGGCCAGCGGCCTGCCCGTCGGCGGCGACCTCGACTACGCCGACGAGGTCACGCTGGGTCGCGCCTTCAGCGGGCGCCGCGAGGTCAGTTGAGGGGACCGGCCACGGCGATGGGCGTCCGGCGTGATCGAGGTCGCCGTACGCCACCTGGGTGGGGCGAAGTCAGGTGAGCAGGCCCGCCACGGCGATGGGTGCGACGAACGTCGCGATCGCCGCCACCGCCACCGCGAGCGGGCTCGGGGCGCTGGAGCCGGGTGTCGGTGTGACCGAGCGTGGGGGGCGTGGGCCGAACGTGCGTGTGACGCGTGGGTCGTCCTGCGCGGCCCACGCGGCCAGTGCGGCGTCGGCGTCGGGCTGCCAGTTGCGCAGCGGCTCGACCAGTTCGAGGAGCCGCGCTCGGACCACGGCGGCGCTGTCGGGCCGGCCTTCCGGATCCGCGGCGAGGCAGGACGCGACGAGGCCGGTCAGTGCCGGCGGCAGCCCCGGCACCGACCGTCGGAGCCGTGTCTCGATGCCGGCACCGCCCGGGTCCCCGGTGGCGGCCAGCGACCCCGTCAGCGCCTCGTACAGCGTCGCGCCCAGCCCGAACAGGTCGGCCCGAGGGCTGGCGTGCCCGGTCAACGTCTCGGGGGCCGCGTAGGCCGGCGAGCCCTCGGCCGGCCGCGTGCCCGCAGCCGCCTCGCGGGCCGTCACGGCCGCCCCGAAGTCGGCGAGCAGCGGACCGCCCGCGCCGTCGAGCAGGACGTTCGCAGGCTTGACGTCGCGATGGACGATCCCGGCCGCGTGTACGGCGGTCAGGGCTTCGGCCACCTGTGCGGCGAGCTGCACCGCCTCGCACGGGGCGAGCGCGCCGTGTCGTGCGAGCCGGTCCGCGAGCGAGCCACCGATCGCGTAGGGCTGCACGAGCAGCGGTCCGTCCGGCGTCCTGAGCTGGGCGCTCACCGGCAGGACCCGCGGATGGGCGATCCGGGCCGCCAACCGGGCCTCGCGCTCGAGCCGCTCGACTGCCTCAGGCGAGCCGTCGGCCGGCCGCTTGACGGCCACGACGCGACCGCGGTGCCACGCCCGCCACACGGTCGCGCGCCCGCCCGCGCCGATCGGTTCGAGCAGGTCCGGGTGCTCGTCGTCCTCGCGCTGATCCACCACCACCACGCCCTCCTGGTACGACTGCTAGACACAGACTAACATGAGATTGCATGAAACGGTATAAGACAGGTAGGGTCGGCCAGCACCCACACAACGACCGGGAGGCCCGACGTGGACGACAGGAGAGGAGCGGGGCTGGCGCTCGCGGCCTGGATCGGCTCGCTGCTGGCCGCGATCGCGCTGTTCACGTGGCTCGGTGGTGGCCGGCTCGGCGCCCCACCCCTGACCCGGCCGGGGAGCTGGGCGGGGTGGGTCGGGGCACGATCCGCGCCGGACGTCGTGTTCGCGCTGGGGCGCGTCGCCGTGCTCGGGCTCGCGTGGTACCTCGTCGGGGTCACGACACTGAGCCTGCTGGCCCGGTGGGCCCGGTCGCTGCGCCTGCTCCGGGTGGCGGACGCCCTGGCGTTCCCCTCGGTCCGGCGCCTCATGCAGGCCTGCCTCGGGCTCGGGTTGGCGACCGCGGCGGTCGCGTCCAGCAGCGCCCAGCCAGTACGGCCGTGGCCCGGGCTGATCGCCGGTGGGCCCGGTGTGGTCGCCGCCGCCTCGGGGACCGGCGCTGGCGACCCGGGCCCCTCCGATCCGCCCACCGACCCGGGGTCCTCCGGTCTGCCGCCCGAGCCGGGGTCCTCCGGTCTGCCGACCGAGCCGGGGTCCTCCGATCCGCCCACCGACCCGGGGTCCTCCGGTCTGCCCACGGACCCTGCGATCCCGCCACCACCCCCGAGGGTGGACGCAGGTGGGGACGCCGTCCACGACCCGCTGTGGTACCTCGGCCGACCCGAACCGCTCCCGCACCCGACCCCGCCCGCCCCGGTGCCGTCCGCCCCGGTGCCGTCCGCCCCGACCTCGCCGGCCCTGACCTCGCCCGCCTCGATCCGGGACGTCGGTGGCGCCGAGCACCCGGCCCAGCCGCCGGTCGAGCCCGAGCCCGGGACGCCCACCGGCGCACCCCACGTGCGGATCGCGTCGCTGCCACCGAGTCCGGACGCCGGGGGCGCCTGGCTGACCCAGGCCGGCGATCACTTCTGGAGCATCGCCGAGCGGGTCGTCGCCGGGGCGCTCGACCGCGAGCCCGCCGAGCGGGAGGTCGCTGCCTACTGGCGCCTCCTGATCGCCGCCAACCAGGACCGGCTGGTGCACCCCGGCAACCCCGATCTGGTCTACCCCGGCCAGTCGTTCGTCCTCCCCCCGGTGACGGCGTGAGGTGAGGCTCACGCTGCAGACCGCCGAGGGTCCGCGCGACGTCGTCCTCGAGGTCGCGGAGGCCGGCGCCACGGTCGGTGACCTGCTGAACCTGCTGGCCAGCGACGCCGCGGGTCTGGTCATCGAGGACCGCTACGTCGCACGCGACCACACGCTCCAGGAGGCAGGGCTCCACGACGGGGCGGTCGTGCAGCCCGGCGACGCCGCGCCCGCTCCGTGCCCGCCGCACCCTGGACCCTGGCTGGTCTCGACCGGTGGGCTCGACGCCGGGCGCTGGTGGCCGCTGGCGCTCGGGCGACTGACGCTCGGGCGCGATGCCGGCTGCGAGGTCAGGCTCGACAGCCCCACGGTCTCGGGGCGTCACGCCGATCTGCTGGTCGGTGCGCACGGAGTCGAGATCGCCGACCTGGGCGCGACGAACGGCACGTGGCTGGACGGGGCCCCGGTGATCGGCGCTGTCCGGGTCGATCCCGGCCGGCAGGTACGGGTCGGAGCGGTGTCCCTGGAGGTGGTCGCTCACCGCCCCAGCGACACGCCGGCCCAGGCCGTCCGGCACCTGGGGGCGTGGACCTTCAACCGCCCTCCTCGCCCCGTGCCCGAGCCCGCCCCGCCGCCGATCTCGCCGCCGGTGGGCGCTGTCGACGCGCCGCCCGCGCACGGCCCGGGCTGGGCCTCGCTGCTTACGCCCGTGGTGATGGCCGGCGCCATGGCGCTGCTGTTCGACAACCCGTTGTTCGCGTTGTTCGCACTCGTCAGCCCGCTCACGATCGTCGGCTCGTGGTGGGAGGCGCGCCGGCGCAGCCGCTCCGACGGGAGCCGTGAGGCGCAGCGGCTGGCGCAGGAGCTGGATCGCTTCCGTGCCGAGGTGCGAGGCGCCGTCGCGGCCGAGCGCCGGCGCCGTCTGGACCTGGCACCTCACCCGGCCGAGGTCGTCCGGCGTGCGACCGGGCCCAGCACCCGGGTGTGGGAGCGACGGCCCGGGCATCACGACGCGTTCGTGGTCGGCATCGGCGTCGCGGACGTGCCCTACCACCCCGAGATCGCCGGTCGGCACCCGTTGCCTGCCGGCGTCGACGCCATCGTCGAGGAACACGGTGGGCTGCGCCGCGCGGCGCTCCCGATCGATCTGCGGGGCGGCGGGGTCGTGGGCCTGGTCGGCGAGCGCGCCGTGACGGTCGCGGTGGCCCGTTGCCTGGCGTTGCAGCTCGCGGTGCACCACGGTCCCGCCGACCTGGCGCTCACCGCGTTCCTGGACGACCACCACCTGTCCGACTGGTCGTGGGCGGCGTGGCTGCCGCACGCACGCGATCCCGGGGCCCGCGACCGGGACCGCGTCGTGACCGATCGCGCCGCGGCCGAGGCGCTGGCGGAGGGCTGGCTGGCCGAGCCGGCGACGGCGCACGGTCGTGCCCGGCTCGTCGTGGTCGACGCCCCGGCCTGGACGGAGGGTCGTCGTGCCGCGCTGCGCGCCGTGCTCGCCGGGGACGCCGGTCCGGTGGCGGGCATCGTCGTGGCGACCTCGGCGGATCGGCTGCCGGCCTCGTGTCGATACGTCGTCGAGGCCCACGACGAGGATGGCTCGATCACCCTCAGCGCGCCCGGGGACGGGTCGGTGGTCGCCGGCGTCCTGGCCTGGGGGGTCTCGAGCGCGACCGCCCGCGCAGCCGCCCGCCGGCTGGCGCGGCTCGAGGATCCGGAGTCCGTGGACCCCGCCGCGGACCTGCCCCGGTCGGTCGCGCTCGCGCGGCTGCTGCCCGGGGACCCCGACGACCCGGAGGTGGCACGTGCGCACTGGCGCGGCCAGCCGGCCGACCCGGGGCTGCCCGTGCCGCTCGGGGTCGGACCGGACGGCCCGCTGTGGCTGGACCTGGTCACCGACGGCCCGCACGCCCTGATCGGCGGCACCACCGGCTCGGGCAAGAGCGAGCTGCTGCGCTCGGTGGTCGTGGGGCTGGCGGCCCAGGTCGATCCGGCCCACCTCAACATCGTGCTCGTCGACTACAAGGGCGGCTCCGCGTTCGACGTCTGCGCGGACCTGCCGCACACCGTGGGCGTCGTGACCGACCTGGACGAGCACCTGGGCGCGCGGGCGCTGCGCTGCCTCGAGGCGGAGCTGCGCCACCGCGAGAGCGTCCTGCGGGGTGCCGGGGCGCCCGACCTGCCTTCCTACCTCAGCACGCCCGCCGCTGAGCACGAGCCGTTGCCGCGGCTGCTGGTCGTGATCGACGAGTTCGCAACGGTGGCGGCGGAGCTGCCCGACTTCCTCCACGCCCTGGTCGGCATCGCCCAACGCGGGCGCTCGCTGGGGGTGCACCTGATCCTGGCCACCCAGCGCCCGTCGGGCGTGATCGACGACGACATCCGTGCGAACACGAACCTGCGGATCGCCCTGCGGGTCCAGGAGCAGGCGGAGTCGACCGACCTCGTCGGCGTACCGGACGCCGCGCACGTGCCTCGCGACCTGCCCGGCCGGGCGTACGTGCGGCTGGGCCCGGGCGAGGTCACACCCCTGCAGACCGCCTACGCGTCGGGCCGCACCGACCTCGACGACGTGCCGGTGCGGCTCCGTCCGTGGCGTCCCGGCGCGGCGGCGACGGGGTCGCGGCGCCCGCACGAGGGCTCCTCGGACCAGCCCACGGACCTCGAGCGGCTGGTCGGCACCCTGGGTCGTGCGGCTGCCGCGGGGCGCTACCGCGAGCCGCGCACGCCGTGGCCCGACCCGTTGCCGGACGACCTCCGCCTGGACGAGCTGCTCGGTCGGATGCCCGAGGGATCTGCGGGGGACGCCCACGCCACGGTCGCGCTGCTCGACGAGCCGGACCGGCAGCGCCAGACCCCGACCGGCTGGGACCTGCACGCCGGCAACCTGCTCGTGTTCGGGATCCCTGGCAGCGGCACGACCACGACGCTGGCCAGCATCGCGCTCGCCCTGGCCCGTTCCAGGTCGCCGGACGATCTCCATCTGTACGTCCTGGACGCAGGCAGGGGGGAGCTGCGGGCGCTTCAGGCGCTGCCACACGTCGGCGCCGTCGTGACCAGCGACGAGGACGAGCGCCAGCGCCGGCTCGTCGGGATCCTGCGCGGCGAGGTCGAGCGCAGGCGCACCGGCCGCGGTGCGACGGGGCCGCGCATCGTGCTGCTGCTGGACGGCTACGGCGCCTTCGCGGCGGCCTTCGAGGCCCACCACGACCGCGAGGTGCTCGACGGGCTCGAACGGGTGCTGGCCGACGGTCCGGGCGTGGGCGTGCACGTCGCCGCCTCGGCCACGCGCGCTGGTGACGTCCCCGGCGCGGTGCTCAGCGGCGTCGCCCAGCGCTGGCTGCACCGACTCGCTGACACCTACGACTTCAGCACGTTCGGGGTGCCGCCGGCGGCCGTCCCCGATCTGCCACCGGGTCGCGTGATCCTCGCGGGGACCCAGGCGGTCGCCCAGGTGGCGCGGGCGCCGGACCTGGATCGCGCGGTGGAGGTCCTGGCGGCGCGGACGGCGGCTGCCGCCGGACCCGGACCCATGCGCGTCCGGACCCTGCCGGAACAGGTGACCCCGGCGATGGTCGGCCAGCTCGTCGTCGACGGGGACGCCTGGCACGTGCCGCTCGGCATCGGCGGCGACGACCTGCGCCCGACCACGGTGACGCTGCACCCTGGAGAGCACCTGCTGGTCGCCGGCCCGGCACGCAGCGGCCGCTCATCCGTGATGGCCGCCATCGGCGAGCTCGCCGCCACGGCCGGCATCGAGGTCGTGACGCTGGCTCACGGGCGGTCACCGCTGCGCGGCGTCGTGGGATGCAGCCACCTCGAGGTCGACGAGGTCGCGGCGTGGGCGGGCTCGGCGGCCAGGGTTCCTGCGGCGCTGCTGCTGGTGGACGACGCGGACCTCGTGGAGGACCACGAGGCGGCGCTGGCCCGGCTCGCCAAAGACCCGGACAGCGGCGTGCGCATCGTGGCGGCCGGCCGCGCCGATGCGCTGCGTGCCGCCTACGGACACTGGACCCGTGCGGTCCGCGGGTCGTCCGCAGGGCTGCTGCTGGTCCCCGACGTCGACCTGGACGGCGATCTGCTCGGCACGCGCCTGCCACGCCGCAGCCCGGTCCCGCCGCGCCCCGGGGCCGGGTGGCTGCTCCACGCGGCAGGGGCGGTGTTCGTGCAGGCCGTGCAGCGCCCACGGCCCCGGACCTGATCCGCGCGCGCCCGGCGCTTGGGGTTTTCCCCAGGTCCGGGCCGCCCGATCGTGACGTGGAAAGATACAGAAGATAATGTGGACATATGAAGTTGCGTTCTGGCCACGCCGGATTGGCGTGGTCCCGATCCGACCCGGAGGAGGTTGTCCATGACCCGAGTCCTTTCCACCGAGCAGGCCAAGGCGTCGATCCAGCAGATCCAGCGGACCATCGCGGGCCCGCTCCTCGAGCAGATCCGCACCCTCGACGCGCACGGCCGCACGCTGAGCGACCCCAACGTGTGGGACGGCGTGCTCGCCAGCGAGTTCCGCGGTTCCGTGTGGCCGCAGACCAAGGCCGCCCTCGACCGCCTGCACAGCCAGCTCGAGGAGCTGCGTGCCCGCATCGAGGTGATCAACGACAACATCATGACCGCCGGCGGCAACCGTTGACCGCGGAGGCCGATGGGCCGTCGGCTACAGTCGGGCGGACCCGGACCGGCGCGACCGACGCGACGCGCACGGTCGAGTCCCGGCTCCAGCTCCGTCCCTGGCCGACACGGTCGAGCCCGGTGCCGTGCGAGCCCAACCTCCGCGAATCGATCCGGGAGACCGCTGTGCCGGCAACCATCATCGTCGGCGCCCAGTGGGGCGACG
>DASWKO010000075.1:0-8076 GCA_036396595.1 Nitriliruptorales bacterium
CGGCACCCGGAACGCGCGGTGTGCGGGAGCGACCAGCTCCTCGGACCAGCCCCCGCCGAGGTTGGCACCGTGGCTGGGCAGGCCGAAGCCCATGCCCTTCACCGCGGTGCCCTTGTCGGTCAGGCGCGCGCAGGTGTGGTCGTCGCCGCGAGCGCACCGTGCGCACGGCGCGAAGCCCTTGTCCACGCACGAGAGGATCGGCTCCAGCACCACCCGATCACCCTCGCTGACGCCCGTGTTGCGGTCGGTCTCGGTGACCACGCCCACGACCTCGTGGCCAGGTACGAACGCCCAGGGGATGCCGTACAGCGCCATGAGCGTCGTGCCGGTGCCCGTGATCCGGAGCAGCTTCTGATCGCTCGCGCAGATGCCACCCAGCGTGGGTGCGACGCGGATCCACCCGTCGCGTCGCTCCGGGCGTGGGACCCGCGTCAACCGCAACGGTGACAGGCGGCCGCCCCTGACCACCTCGGGTCGAAAGCGCCGGGCCGCGAGCGCGGCAGCGACCCGATGGGGCGAGAGGCGCAACTCCAGCGCGCGGACGGTGGCGGTCACGACCGGGCGACCGCGGGGGACA
Organism: Nitriliruptorales bacterium; assembly: GCA_036396595.1. Classification (GTDB taxonomy): domain Bacteria; phylum Actinomycetota; class Nitriliruptoria; order Nitriliruptorales; family Nitriliruptoraceae; genus DASWKO01. The sequence continues at coordinate 578 of DASWKO010000075.1, forward strand.
GGCTGCTGGCGCGCACGGTCCCGTGGGTGATGGCCCCGAACGTGCGGGTCGGCCGGGTCCCCGGGAGCGCGCTCGGGGTGAGCTCGCTGGAGGGGAAGCACTGGGGGAACACGCCCTGTGGCTCCAGGTCCGCGATGAGCGACTCGGCGACCATGTGGTTGTACTGCCACGACGCGAACTCGACCGTGTTGGCGTTCAGGACGACCTCGTGACCCCACGCGGCCGCCCAGTCGCGGATGCCGGGGAGCTGTGAGGCAGCCGGGTGCCAGCTCTCGGCCGCGATCCCGTTCTCGCTCGAGGTCCAGATGCCGGTCCCGGTCCGGACCACGAGCGACTGGTTCCCGGCGGTGTGCCCCGGCGTCGCCAGGAGCGCGACCCCGGGTCCGAGCTGCACGTCGCCGTCCACGAGCGTGATCCGGTCCGGCGGGAGGTCGACGTACGTCTGCGGCTGGAACCAGGCCGCCTGGAACGGGTGGAGGTGGCGCAGCGCGTCCCACTCCCTGGCCTGCACGATCAGGCGTGCGTTGGGGAACCACGGCTCGACCGGGCCGTCGGCGGCACCGAGGTCCGGGGCCGGCGCCCGCGTCCCGATCAGGCGCCGCACGTCCTGGGTGTGCAGGTGGTCGAAACTGAGGTAGTCGACATCGGCGGGATCGATGCCGAGCGCCTTCAGGTGGCCGAGCACCGAGCCGTGCCGGCTGACGAGCGCGCTCTGTGGCAGCACCTTCGCGGTGAGGCGGGCGGCCCGGCCCACGCCCGGGGTGGGCATCGGGTCGCCCGCGCCGAGCGCGGAGAAGTACGGCGTGAACTCACCGCGTTCGTGGTCCGAGGGCTCCCAGAGCAGGGTGCGGATGCGCTCGCCGTCCTCCCACTGCACCACGAGCATCCGGTTCGTGATGGACACGAACGGAGCGCGGCTGGTGATGGCGCGCCAGAACCCGAACCGCGTGGGGTAGGGCAGCGTGATCAGATCGCACGTCACCACGCCGCTGGCCGTGCCGGACCGCTCGATCTCGGCTCGGAAGTCCGGCGCGGCCTCGCGGAGCGCCTCGAGCTCGGCACCAGGCGGGGTCCGTGAGACCGCCCCGCCGGGGGTCCACCCCCGCGCGTCCATCAGGACGTCGATGGTGGGCAAGGTGTCGCTGATCTCGAGCGCAGGCAGGTCGTACACGCTCGCCTCCGGGCCGGTGACGTGGCCGTGAACCTACCCGCCAGCCGATCGGCGGATGAGGTTCAGCGCGGAACCGGCCTCGAACCACTGGATCTGCTCGGGACTCATGGTGTGCTTGACCGCGAGCTCGTCGGTCGTGCCGTCGGCGTGGTGCAGCCGCAGCGTGAGGTTGCGACCGGGCGCGAGGGCTGCCAGTCCCTCGATGTCGACCGTGTCGCCGGGCTGGACCTTGTCGTAGTCGGCCGGGTCGACGAACGTCAGTGGCAGGACCCCCTGCTTCTTGAGGTTGGTCTCGTGGATCCGGGCGAAGCTGCGCACCACGATCGCGCGGCACCCGCGGAACCTCGGTTCCATGGCCGCGTGCTCGCGCGAGCTGCCCTCGCCGAAGTTCTCGTCGCCGAACACGACCCAGTCGACGCCGCGCTCGTGCCAGCGCTTGGCCAGCTCGGGCAGCTTGACCCGCTCCTGGCCGTCCCCGCGGGCCGCCTCGACGTCGATGCCGGTCGACTCGCCGCCGGTGAGGCGGTTGACCGCCGACAGGTACAGGTTGCCGGAGATGTTCTCGAGGTGGCCGCGGAACCGCAGCCAGGGGCCGGCCATCGAGATGTGGTCGGTGGTGCAGGTGCCCTGGGCCTGGAGCAGCACCGGCAGCCCGGTCAGGTCCTGGCCGTCCCAGGGCTCGAAGGGCGTGAGCCGTTGCAGGCGCTGGGAGCCCTCGTCGATGACGACGTCCACGTCCGGCCCGTCAGCAGGGGCGACGAAGCCCTCCTCGCCCTGGGTGAAGCCTCCGTCGGGCAGCTCGATGCCGACCGGCTCTGGCAGCGTGACCTGCTCGCCGTCCGGGTTCGTGATGGTGTCGCGGGTGGGATCGAAGTCGAGCCGACCCGCCAGCGCCATCGCCACCACGGTCTCGGGCGACCCGATGAACGCCAGCGTCTCGGCGTTGCCGTCGTTGCGCTTGGGGAAGTTGCGGTTGAACGAGGTGACGATGGAGTTGGTCTCGCCGGGCTGGATGTCGTCGCGCTTCCACTGCCCGATGCACGGGCCACAGGCGTTGGCGAGCACGATGGCCCCGATGGACTCGAGGTCCCCGAGCAGCCCGTCGCGCTCGATGGTGGCGCGCACCTGCTCCGAGCCCGGCGTGATCATCAGGTCGACCTTGGAGGTCAGGCCATGCTGCCTGGCGTGGCGGGCGATCGAGGCGGCCCGCGAGATGTCCTCGTACGAGGAGTTCGTGCAGGAGCCCACCAGCGCGGCCGTAAGGTCGACCGGGTAGCCCTTCTCGGGCGCCTCCTGCTTCATCGCGCTGACGGGACGGGCGAGGTCGGGGGTGTGGGGCCCGACCAGATGCGGCTCGAGGGAGTCGAGGTCGATCTGGATGACCTGGTCGTAGTAGCGCGAGGGGTCCTCGTAGACCTCGGGGTCGGGGCGCAGGTGGCGGGCGTACTGTGTCGCGAGGTCCGCGAGCTCCTCGCGTTCGGTGGACTTCAGGTAGCGCACCATCGAGTCGTCGAAGGCGAACAGCGAGGTCGTGGCCCCGATCTCGGCACCCATGTTGCAGATCGTGCCCTTCCCGGTGGCCGAGATGGACTCGGCGCCGGGACCGAAGTACTCCAGGATCGCGCCGGTTCCACCCTTGACCGTGAGGATCTGGGCGACCTTGAGGATGATGTCCTTGGGCGAGGTCCAGCCGCTCAGCGTGCCGGTCAGCTCGACCCCGATGAGCTTGGGGACGCGCAGGTTCCAGGGCATGCCCACCATGACGTCGACCGCGTCCGCGCCACCCACGCCGATGGCGACCATGCCCAGCCCACCGGCGTTGGGGGTGTGGCTGTCGGTGCCGATCATCATCCCGCCGGGGAAGGCGTAGTTCTCGAGCACGACCTGGTGGATGATGCCGGAGCCGGGCTTCCAGAAGCCCAACCCGTACCGCTGCGAGGCAGAGCGCAGGAAGTCGTACACCTCGCGGTTGGTCTCGTTGGCCAGCTCGAGGTCGGCGTCCGCCCCGACGTGCGCCTGGATGAGGTGGTCGCAGTGCACGGTGCTCGGGACCGCGACCTCGTCGCGCCCGGCGAGCATGAACTGCAGCACCGCCATCTGCGCGGTGGCGTCCTGCATCGCCACGCGGTCGGGGCGGTAGTCGGTGTAGTCCACGCCGCGCTCGAGGCCCCCCCCGGCGGGATCGTCCATGTGCGAGAACAGGATCTTCTCCGCCAGCGTCAGCGCCCGGCCGTAGCGCTGGCGCGCGGTCGCGATCGTGGCGTCGTAGCGCTCGTACACGGCCCGGACGAGCGGCGTCGGCGTGCCGGCAGCGGGGTGGCGGTCGGTCATCGGGCGCTCCTTGCGGGGAGGGGCGGGCAGCGCTGTGTCCATCCTAGGACCCGTTCCGGGGGGGTCGCGCCACGCGCCGGGGAGGCGCTTGCCGTACCTGTCATTCATTGGTACGACAGTAACAGAGCCAGTCGCCCCGCGCGACCTGTGGAAGCCGGAACGAGCGCCACGTCCGCGAGCCGCTCACCCACGAACCGCGGATGCACGCGGACCGCCGGTACGCTCGGTGCGGCGGCCGTCCTCCGCGGCCGAACCGCTCTCGATGCACCCGAGCTCACACGTCTCCGGTGCCGCCCAACACCTCGGAGGTGTGCTCGTGCGGGTCAAGCTGCGCAACCCCGATCGCATCGAGACCGTGACCGGACCCAAGTCCGTGGCCGGCGTGCTCGACGAGTTGGGTATCAACCCGACGACTGCCCTCGTGATCCACGATGGTCAGCTCGTGACCCACGGGGTCGAGCTCGGCGACGATGCCGAGGTCGAGATCCGCCCCGTCATCAGCGGTGGGGCCGGCGACCCGGTCTGCAAGGTGTGCCGCCAGCCTGCGGTCCTCGAGACGCCCCGGCACCGTGCCGCGTGGTGCGGGGCGCACTTCACCGACTTCGTGCACAAACAGGTGCGCAACGCCATCGAGAGAGGGGATCCCACCGCCCGCCCCGGCGGGGATCCCGCCGGCGGGGGACAGGGCGACTCGGGCCACCGCCAGCGGATGTTCTCGTACGCGGACCGGATCCTGGTGGCGGTGTCGGGCGGCAAGGACTCGCTGGCTCTGTGGAAGATCCTGCTCGAGATGGGCTACCGGGCCGATGGGCTCTACATCGGACTGGGTATCGGCGGCTACTCCCGCCGGTCGGGTGAGATCTGCCGGGAGTTCGCCACCCGCTACGCCGAGCCGCGCGGGGTCGAGCTCGTCACGGTGGACATGGAGTCCGAGTACGGCTACACGACCCCGAGCGGGTCACGCACCACGAACCGCCCGACCTGCGGGGTGTGCGGGCTGTCGAAGCGCTACATCTTCAACCGCGTCGCCGTCGAGCGCGGCTACGACGTGATGGTCACCGGCCACAACCTCGACGACGAGGCGGCGACGCTGTTCAACAACGTGCTGCGCTGGCAGGAGGGCTTCCTGGCTCGGCAGTCGCCGGTGCTGCCGTCCACGGGGGCCAACCAGGCCAGGAAGGTCAAGCCCCTGTACCGGCTGACGGAGCGTGAGATGGCGGCCTACTGCGTCATCAACAGCATCGACTACGTGGTGGAGGAATGCCCACTGGTCGCCGGGAACACCGGGACGGCGAACAAGGACGTGCTCGCCGAACTCGAGCGCAAGGCGCCGGGAACGGCGGCCCAGTTCCTGTACGGCTTCCTCGACAATCAGGCCCACAAGTTCGAGGACGCGGGCCACCGGGCGGCGGGTCAGCAGCCCGACCTGTGCGCGTGCCAGACCTGCGGGATGCCCACCACCAACGAGGTGTGCGCCTTCTGCCGCCAACAGGACCGCATCCTCGACGGCTTGGGGCGCGAGCGCACCAGCCTCCCGCTCGTCGCACCCACGTCCGAGGACGAGCGCGAGAGCCAGACTCACGAGCTGGCCACCAAGGTGAACGCATGAGTGCCGTCGTACCCGGAGCCGACCAGCCGCTGACGGCGGGGGAGCGGGTGGTGCTGCTGGACCGCAAGGGGCGCCGCTACCTGGTGACCCTGGAGCCGGGCAAGGAGTGGCACAGCCACGCGGGGCTGGTCGCCCACGACGACATCATCGGCCAGCCCGAGACCGCGGCCGTGCGCACCACCAAGGACATGGAGGTCACGGTCCTGCGACCCACGCTCGAGGACTTCGTGCTGAAGATGCCGCGCGGCGCCCAGGTGATCTACCGCAAGGACCAGGCCATGATCGTCGCGCTGGCCGACATCCGTCCGGGCTGCACGGTCGTCGAGGCCGGTGCCGGATCGGGGGCGCTGTCGCTCGCACTGCTCCAGGCGGTGGGCTCGGAAGGTCGGGTCATCAGCTTCGAGCGTCGCGATGACCACATCGAGCACGCGCGCCGCAACGTGAGCGACTTCCTGGGCGAGCAGCCTGCGAACTGGGACCTGCGTCTGGGGGACCTGGCCGACCACCTCGAGGAGGTCTCGTGCGACCGGCTCGTGCTCGACCTGCTCGAACCGTGGGAGATGGTCAAGGGCGCCCGCCGCGCGGTGCGGCCGGGCGGGATCGTGATCGCCTACACGCCGGCGGTCACGCAGGTCATGCGGTTCACCGACGCGCTCGTCGACGTCGGGGGCTTCGGTGCGCTACGGACGACCGAGACGCTCCTGCGGCCGTGGAAGGTCGACGGGCTGTCGGTCCGCCCCGACCACCGCATGGTGGCGCACACGGCGTTCCTGACCACCGCACGACGGGTGCTGACCGAGGAGGAGGGCGGCCCCGGCCGCCTGCCCGTGCACTCGGACCGCTTCTAGACGATCTCGTCGCCGGGGTGGACGCGCGGGCTCGGCTGGCCGTCGACCGTCCCGTCCGGACCGGGCAGCACGCAGATGCAGTCGCCCGGGCATTCGCGGGCGCTCTCGAGCACCTCGGCGACACGCTGGAAGTCGATGGGAACGGTCGCACCGGGCGAGTCAAGGATCTGCTCGTCATCGTGGTGGACGTAGGCCAGACCGTCCCAGTGGATCTTGAACACCTCGGGGGCGAGCTGCGCGCAGATGCCGTCGCCGGTGCAGAGGTCCTGGTCCACCCACACCCGCGGCCGGGGGTCGCCCTGGGATGGCACCACGTCGGGCCGGGGCACGATCCGGTCAGTGTTGGCTTTGCCGGGCACGACTGGCGCGACCGAGCGGCCGTCGGTGGAGGCCGTGGGATCGGGTGGGGGAGTCATCGCCACCGAGGCTACCGATCAGGTGGGGCGCCGGCCTGGGCCACCGGCAGGCAACCGCATCGGCGTTACACTCGAGTCGATCGTGATCGGCGCGCCGAGCGCCGGGAGGGAGACCAGGTGGCCGAGCCCCACGCAACCGACCCCGGGCACGAGGCCGAGGACACTCGGGGTACCTCCCAGGAGGATCGCGCCGAGCTGGTGTCGCTGCGCGACGAGGTCGACCTGCTGCGCCAGCGGCTCGAGTCCACGCCAACGCGTCTGCGCGTACTCGAAGAGCGGCTGCTCGAGACGAAGGGACAGCTACAGGGTGCGCTCAGCCAGAACACCAAGCTGACCGAGACCCTGCGGGCCGCCCGCGAGCAGCTCACGGCCCTGCGCGACGAAGTCGAGAAGCTCAGTTCACCGCCGCAGGCGTTCGCGACCTTCCTGCAGCGCGACGAAGACGACACCGTCCTGATCTCCAACCAGGGCCGCAAGCTGCGTGTCACCTGCTCGCCCGACGTGGATGCAGAGGCGCTCAGGCCGGGGCAGGAGGTCCTGCTCAACGACGCCATGAACATCGTCGCCGTCGCCTCGTTCGACGACCGCGGCGAGATCGCGATGATCGCCGAGCTGCTCGGCAACGGACGTGCGCTGGTCATGGGGCGTGGCGACGAGGAGCGGGTGGTCCGGCTGGCCGAGCCACTGATGGACCTGCCGCTCAAGGCCGGCGACAGCCTGCTGATCGACGGTCGCTCGAACTATGCGTTCGAGCGCATCCCCAAGGCCGAGGTCGAGCAACTGGTCCTCGAAGAGGTGCCCGACATCGACTACGAGCAGATCGGGGGGCTGGCCGCGCAGATCGAGGCCATCCGGGACGCGGTCGAGCTGCCCTACCTGCACGCGGACCTGTTCGTCGAGCACGAGCTGCGGGCGCCGAAGGGGATCCTGCTGTACGGGCCGCCGGGCTGCGGCAAGACGCTGATCGCCAAGGCGGTGGCCAACTCGCTGGCTCAGCGCGTGGCCGAGAAGACCGGTAAGGCCGACGCGCGCAGCTTCTTCCTGAACGTCAAGGGCCCGGAGCTGCTGAACAAGTACGTGGGCGAGACCGAGCGCCAGATCCGCGAGATCTTCCAGCGCGCCAA
>DASWKO010000076.1:0-4775 GCA_036396595.1 Nitriliruptorales bacterium
CCGTGAGGTCATGTCAGTCCTCCGCGGTCGAGATGCCGCGAGCGATACGTGCTTGACCGCTGGCGGTCACGGTCCGTTCGCTGAGCCCGACGAGTTGCAGCAGCGCCATCGGGGTGATGACGATGACGGTCACGGTCACCCGGTCGCCGGTCACGGTTATGTCGCCACGGTGGCCGGTCAGGGCGAGGTACCCCTCAGCAGCGGTCATCGCGGCCGCAGCGTCGAGCGCGGGCGGGCCACCGGCACGCAGGGTGTCGACGTCGACGGCCTGTGCGGCGGCACGTGCGGCGTTGTCGGCAAGGTCGTGGGCCTGGCGGCGTGCGGCCAGGACGCGCCCGCCGTCGTAGACCAAGCCCGCGACCATCAGCAACGCCAGGGTCAGGCCGACCACCAGGACCGTGATGGTCCCCCCCTCGCCGTGGTGGCGCAGGCTGGTGGTCATGGGTCGCTCCGCAGCCGATCGATGACCTCGGTGGCGGTGGCAGAGACGGTGCGCTGGCCGGGCAGGCCAGCGAACGCGACATCGGCCAGCGCAACCGTGCAGGTCACGTCGACAGTGATGTGCCCGCCGCGGTGGAAGCTGGTCAGGTCGACGTCGACGTCGAGCTGGGCGCAACTCACGCCGGCATCGGTGAGGTTGGCGGCCGCGACCGTGCGCGCGTCAACCGCGGCGGCGTCCGGGTGGGCGCGGATCGACCCCGCGCGCGCCGCTTCGTCCGCGGCGGTGAGCAACTGCTGCTCGATCCCGCCGACCCGGCCCGCGAGCACGACGAACCCCAACAGCAGCAGCACGACCGGTGTCAGAAGGACGAGCTCAGTGGTCACGCTGCCCTCCTGGCGGCTCGTTCGCGGGGTCATCGGTCGAGCCTGCTGACGAACCGCTCGGCCGGGCCTTGCGCCGCGCCGGTGACTTGCCACACGAGGCCCGGGACCACGTGCGGGGCGGTGGCGTGGACCTCGACGGTCACCTGCTCGTTGGTGCGCTCAACGGCCACGCTCGGGGCGCGCACACCGCCGGTCTGTGCGAGGAACGACTCCCCTCGGGCCTGGCCGGCGGCCGCGTCGCCGTTCTCGGTCTGTGCGGCCTCCAGGGCTTCCTGGGCGGCGGCCTCGACCACCTGGCGAGCGTGCCACCACAACCCTGCCTGTACGACCAGCATGATCATCAGCAGCACGAGCGGCATCAGCAGCACGAGCTCGGTCGTGCTGCTTCCCACCTGCGACCGGGCGCTGCGCACCCGCGTCACTCGGTGGGGATCGACTCGGCCTTGCCGGTCACCTTGGCGACGATGATCGCCCCGACGCCCAGCGCGAGTGCCGCGAGGACCGCGGTGATGATCGCGGTCTCGGTGGTGAACGCGCCGGTCTCGTCGTCGTAGGACGCGTCCAGGCGCAGCCGGTAGTAGTCCCACAGCGAGGTCAGGTAGCTGATCTCTCCCATCCCCTTCTCCTTCCTTGTGCGGTCTAGAAACCCAGGATCTGCGTGAGTGCCGGGTACCCGACGAAGATGACGAACCCGACGACCATCAGCACCGTTGGCACGGCCATGCGCTCGGTTGCGGCGTCGGCGTCGGCCTCCATCTCGGACAGGTCACGAGCGCGCAGCGACGCGGCGCGCGCCTCCAGCGACGTGCGGACCTTGGCCCCCTGGGTGCCTGCCAGCAAGAGCGACTCGGCAAGCTGGCGCAGCTCGGGCAGGTCGAGCTGCTCGCCCAGCCGCGAGAACGCGGCCCAGGGCGAGGAGCCCGGCAGCCGGCCACGTGCCAGCGCCCTGCGGATCTCGTCGAACGCCCAGCCCTCGCCTGCACTGGCAGCCTTGTCCACCGCCGACTCCACCCCTGCGCCTGCCGCCAGCAGGATGTGGTTGAGATCGAGGTAGGCCGACAGCGCGAACCGGAAGTCGCGGCGCCGCTCGCCGGCCTGCTGGCGGAGCAGCACGTCGGGGAGCACGAACCCGCCCGCACCGAGCAGGACCGCACCGACGGTGGCCGCCGACAGCGGAACGGCGGCACCGCCCAGGCGCATCATCAGCACCGTCGCCGGGGGCAGCAGGACCCCGGCCAGCGCCGCGGTGGCCTTCTCGAACAGGTGTTGTTCGATGGTTCGGCCGGTCACCCGAAGGTCCGCGTCCAGCCGCCCCAGGTCGACTCCTACCGCCGCCAGCAGCCGTGACAGGCGGTCTGCCAGCAGGCTCCTCGACCGGTCCGCGACGGTTTCCCTACCGGAGAGCGAGCCTGTCGGGGCGGGGTCGAGCAGGTCGGCCAGCGCTTGGGCGAGCGGAGGCCGGCGGGGTACCAGCCCGTAGGCGATGAGCAGCAAGCCCAGACCCACCCCAGCACCAATGATCATCCCCGCTGCGATCACGACGCGACCTCCACTGACTCGTCGTGGAGGCGCGTGAGGAACCGTGCGGGGGTGCGGATGCGGGCCATGCGCTGCATCAGCCCGAAACCGGCCACGAAGATCGCGGCGACCAGCAGCAGGACGAGCTGGCCCTCCACCGTGCCGTAAGGCTCGAGGTAGGCGGGGTTGAACGCGATCAGTCCGGCTGCGAACAACCCAAGCGTGCCCACCACGACCCGCACCGCCGTGCGCAACCGGGCGCGGCTGGCGTCCACGCGTAGGCGCATCTCGGCCTGGGCGCGAGTAGAGCGGGCCAGCGCGTCCAGCAGCGAGGTCAGCCCGCGTGCCTCGCGCTGCGCCGCGGTGACCAGGGCGGCCACGACCAAGTCCGCGGCGGGGTTGGCCAGCTCGTCGGCCAGATCGCGCAGACTCTTCGCGAGCCGGTCGCCGTCCTCCAGCCGGCTGGCCAGCCCTGTGATCTCGGGCCGGATCGGCTCGGGGGCGGTCGGAGCGGTGGTGGTGATGGCCTGTTCGAGGCCGGCCGCTGCCGCCAGGATGTCGCGCAGCATCTCGGTCCACGCGGCCACGGCTTCGGTGCGCGCGATCTCGGCCTGTTGTTCCCGCGCACGGGTCCAACTCCTGGGCACGGTCACGGCGGCGGTGGCTGCCAGCGCGGCACCGACCACCCAGCCGGTCGCTACCCACACCACTAGCGCGGCCACGAACGCGACGCCCACCATCCCCAGCGCCGGCTCCGCACGGAGCGGCCGGGGAGCGGGTTGGCGTACAGGGCGGGGCTCGGTGCCGCGGATCCCGGCGAGGATGAGGAGCAGGCCCAACCCGATGCCCGCACCGCAGGCGGCGCCGATCAGCACCATCACGCCCACCCCCTGTGGCCGTCACCGAGCACGGCCGGGTCCAGCCCGGCCTGCTCCAGCGCGGCCAGCGTCGACTCGTGCAGCACCCCCGTCGGGCGGGCGCGCCCGTCTTCCCCGGGTGTGAACACCTCGTTGGTGATGACCTCGCGGCCGTCGTAGTCGCGAACTTCCAGCACGCCGGTCACGAAGCGCTCGACCGAGCCATCCGCCCGCGCGCGCTTGTCGAGGTGCACGATCAGGTCGACCGCGTTCGCGGTCAGCAGCGCGGTGTCCTCTGGGGTCAACCGGTGCGGGGGCAGCATCGCGAAGATCGCCAGACGGCCGAACACACCCCGCGCCGAGCCAGCGTGGACCGTGCACATCGACCCGTCGCGGCCCTGCGACATCACCAGCAGCATCGGCAGAACCTCCGACCCCCTCACCTCGCCGACACACACCCGGTCGGGGTCCATCCGCAGCGCCCAGCGCACGAGCTGCTCCAGCGAGATCTCCCCGTGGCCTTCCAGGTTGGGCAGCCTGGCCTCCAGCGCGACAAGGTTCGGATGGCGGCCCAGCCGGCCCAGATCCAGCTCCAGAGCGTCCTCGATCGTGACCAGCCGCTCGCCAGGATCGATCTCGTTGAGCAGACAGCGCATGAGCGTGGTCTTGCCCGTGCCGGGCCCGCCGCCGATCACTATCGAGCGGCGGGCCCGGATCGCGGCACGCAGGAAGGCGGCCAGGGACTCACTGACCGTCCCGCGGACCAGCAGGTCATCGAGGGTCGCCACGTCGAACTGGTGCTTCCGGATGCTCACCGTGGGCCGCTCGGAGACCTCCATGACCGCGAACAGGCGCGAGCCGTCCGCGAGCTGCAGATCGAGCTGCGGCTGCGCGGAGTCGAACCGCCGCTCGGTTCGGCCCACCCGCGCGGCCGCCGTTCGCACGAGCTCGATCAGCTCGGCGTCGCTGTCGGCCACCGGCTCGCCGCGCTCCCACGACCCATCCAGCAGCTTGAGGAACACCACGTCGCAGCCCTGGACGTGGATGTCGGTCACCCGCGGGTCGTCGAGGTAGCGCTGGATCCCGCCCAGCCCGTACAGCAGGTCGTAGGCAGCGCGGGCCACCTGCTGCTCGTCCTGCTCTGACAGCGGCGGCTGGTCGTCACGCAGCCGCCTGGTCGCCACGGCGTCCAGGCGCTGGCGGATCAGTGATCGGGCGAAGGCGCGCTGGTCGCCGGCCGTGTGCTGCCCGTTGCCCTCCCGGCCAGACGGCGAGACCTGGTCACGGATGCCTGCCAACTCGTCGGCGACCTGTCTCGCGGTCGTCCGGGCAACCTGAGCACGCTCCTCGGCGTTCATGCCCGACTCCCACTCTGCTTACTCGTCTGCATCGTTGGCGGCGCGGGGGCCGGCATCTCAGCGCCCGGTTGCCGTACATCAGGCGGGGGCTGCGGCGCGGCCGGTGCGGCAGGTTCCAGCCAGCCCTCCAACCGGGCGGCCAACTCCCGGGCGCTGCGCAGCAGCGGCGAGCGGCCCAGGCGCACCCCGCGTCGCTGGCCGGCCACCGCCTCCGCCG
>DASWKO010000077.1:0-7450 GCA_036396595.1 Nitriliruptorales bacterium
CAGGACCAGGACCCGCAGGGCGCCCAGGTCGGCCAGCGCCTCCTCGGTCACCTCGGGCAGCTCGTCCGGGCGGGCCAGGAGGGTCGGGAGCTGGTCGATGCTGGCGGCCAGGCTGCCGGCCGACAGGGCGTCGGGCCAGGACCGGTTGGCGTTGGGGTGCTGGCCCAGCGCCAGGATCACCTCGCCGCTGGCAGGTAGCTGCACCGAGCGCGCGATCGTCGCGGCGGTCTCGAACCGGTCCTCGCCCGCGACGCGGACGACCTCGATCCCCAGATCCTCGACCGCCTGCTCCACCTCGGGGCCCACCGCGGCCGGCCCACCCAGGATCCAGACCTGGCTGACCCCGAGCCGCTCCAGCTCGGCCGCCACGACAGTGGGCAGCTCGTCGGCCCGCGTCAGCAGCAGCGGCGCCCGCAGGCCAGCCGCCAGCGAGCCGCCGGCCAGCGCGTCGGGGAAGGCCCAGGCGGTGGCCAGCACGGCGGCGTCGGCCGACGGCCAGTGGTCGGCGGACACCGCGACGGCGGTCTCGATGCGGCCCTCGCCGAACGAGCGGAACACCTCGCCCTGCTCGCCGTCACCACCATCGCCACCGTCGCTGCCACCTCCGTCACTGCCACCGCCACCGCCCCCGCCGCCGGTGCCGGGGTCGGTGATGGTGCCCGTGCCGACGGCGTCGCTGAGCACGGCCAGCACCGGCTCGCTGAGCACGAGCGTGAACGTCTCGGCGCCCTCGACCTCGTCGTCGCCCAGCACGGGCACGTCGACCTCGACCTGGGTGGTGCCCGCCGGGAACACGGCGGTTCCCTCTGCGCCGACGTAGTCGCCACCCTCCTCGGTGGCGGTGCCGTCCTCGGTGGCGTACGCGACCGTGACCTTGTTGGTCGAGGGCGCCGACAGTGACAGGGTGAACGTGGCCGACGAGGCGAGCGTGCCCGCGCCCGGCTCCTCCGCGGCGGCGTCGCTGACGTTGATCCTGGGGCCGTCGTCGTTGACGATCGTGACCGTGCCGGTGCCGTCGGCGATGGTGACGAAGTCGGGCTCGGACAGCTCCACGAGGAAGGTCTCGTCGAACTCGGTGGCGAGGTCTCCCCGCACCGGCACGGCCAGGGTCTGCTCGGTGGTGCCCGACGGGAACTCGAGGACGCCCGAGCTGGCCACGTAGTCGGTGCCGGCCTGCGCCGGGTGCTCGCCGTCGGCGTCGTCCTGGGTGGCCCAGCTCACCCGGGGGGTGGTGCCGTCCGGGGGCGAGCCCTCCAGCGTCACCACGAGCCCGACCAGGCTCTGGCCGCTGTCGCCCTCGATGATCTGGGCGTCCCCGATCGAGAACGTGGCGCTGCCGTCGTCGTCGTCGTTGGTGATGACGCCGCGGCCGGACTTGTCGCGGATCGTGGCGTTCTCGTTGGCGCCCTCGTCCGGCAGCGAGATCTCGAGCGTGAACCACTCGCTGGCCTCGGGGTGCTCGTCGCCTACCAGCGTCACGCGGACGCGCTGGATCCTGGGATCGGCGGGGCCGAACATCAGCTCGCCCGTGGTCACCGCGTAGTCCACGTCGTCGACGAACTCGTCGGTGGTCGACACCGCACGACGGTCGTCGGTGCCGTCCCGCGTCGTGTAGCTCACGACGAACGGGTTGTCGGTGGTCGGGCAGTCACGCGCGACGTTGCACACGTCGAACGCGGATTCGCCGAGCAGCTCCACCTCGAACTCGGCGGTGCCGCCGCTGCCGGTGTCACCCTCGGGGGCGGAGGTGTCGCGGACCGCGAACCGCGCCCCGTCGTCGTTGATGATGGTCGCCGTGGCCTGCCCGCCGTCGGTCAGGTCGGGCAGCCTCGCACCGGTGGTGTCCGCGGTCAGCACGACCTTGAAGGTCTCGTTCTGCTCGAACTTGGTGTCGCCCTTGACGGCCACCGTCAGCGACGCGGTCGTCTTGCCCGCCGGGATGACGGTGGACCCGGCCGCCTGCGGCACGTAGTCGCTGTCGCTGCCCCCGGTCCCGTCCCCCGCGGTCCCGTTGGCGGTCCTCCAGCGGACCGTCACGTCGTGGGCGACCGCCTTGTCGAGCTCGAGCGTGAACACGGCCGGGGTGGTGCCGCTGTCGCCCTCGAGCACCTCGGTGCCGAACACGCGCACGAGCGGGCCCGTGTCGTCGTCCCAGATCGTGGCGCTGCCGGTGATCGCGTCGCGTGAGCCGAGGGTCGCCGTGCCAGGATCGGTCAGGCGCACCCGGAAGCTCTCGGTGCCCTCGACCCGGCTGTCGGCCGCGGTCTGCACGGTGATCGTGCGGTCCTGCTCGCCGGCGCCGAACGTGACCGTGCCGGAGGTGGGCGAGTAGTCACCCTCGGCCGCACTGGCCGAGCCGTCCCGCGTCGTCCAGCCGACCACGATGTCCGCGCCGGTTTCGTTGGCCTCGTCCAGGTGCACGTTGAACTCGGCCGGATCGCCCTCGCTGACCGCCACGGCGCGGTCGTCCTCGTCGATGGTCACCGTGGGGCCGTCGGGGTCGAGGATCGTGCCGGTGGCGGTGTCGCTGCCGGCGATCGTGAAGCCCTCGGTCGGGTCGCTGATCGTGAGCGTGAACGTCTCGGTCGCCTCGATCAGGCTGTCGCCCTTGATCATCACCGGGATGTCGACCGTGGTCGCGTCCTCCGGAACCATCACCGTGGCGTTGCCGGCCAGCTCGGTCCTGGCCACGTAGTCGTCGCCCCCCGTGGCGCTGCCGTCGAAGGTCGTGACGGTCACCTCGAACGGGTCGTGCGTGGTCTGCGACACGACCAGCGGGAAGTTGAGTGCTTCGGTCCCCGTCCCCGAGGGCTCCACGATGGGGTCGGGGGTGAGCAGGCGGATGGTGTTGGCGGCGCCGATGTCGTCGTCCACGATCTCGGCCCTGGCCCGCCGGTCCTCAGGGGTCTCCCCGAGCTCGGCGTGGGTGGCCGACAGCAGCTCGACCTCGAAGAACTCGGGGTTGTCGCCCTCGACGACCGTGTCGTGGCTGACCGCGACCGCGATGGTCTTGCTGGCCTGTCCGGCCGGGATCGTGGTGGTCTGCGAGGCCACCCCGACGTAGTCCTGCCCGGCCACCGCCGAGCGGTCCACCGTGCGCCACGTGACCGCGACCGGCACGTGCACGTCGTCGTCGTCCTTCGCGATGCCCCCGCTGTCCTGCAGCTCCAGGGTGAACACGGCGTCGGCGGTCCCGCTGGCCGGCTCGTCGATCGCGACCTCCTCGCCTGCGTCGTCGACGGGGCCCGTGATCGTGACGGTCGGCGTGTCATCGTCGAGGATGTGGCCCAGTGCGGTCGCCCCGCTGATGGTGGCGTTGATCGGGTCGCTCAGCACCACCTCGAACGACTCGTCCAGCTCGGCGACCGAATCAGTGGCCACCTCCACCTCGAACGTGACGGTGGTCGCGGTGAGCGGGAACTCGACGGTCCCGCTCGGCGGGCAGTCAGGAGCAGTGCAGCCGAAGTCGGCGTCGTCCGTGGTGACGTGCTCGACCCGCCAGTCCACCGAGACCGGGTCGCCCAGCAGCGGCGGCGCCTCGCTGAGCTCCAGGGTGTAGGTGAACGACTCGCTCTCCAGGTCGACGATGCCGGGGAGGTTGGTCGCGGCGAAGCTGATCGTGGGCGCCGCGAGCGCAGGCGCGGCGGGCAGCGCGGCCAGCATCCCGGCAGCGAGTGCCAGGGTGAGCACGGTGCTGACGTGGCGTCTCACGGTCCGGTCGTCTCCCAGCTCGGCGGCAGGTCGGATGATCCCCTCACCTGTAATACGTCTGAGAGGCCCGATTGGTTACGGTCAGCCGTCACGTTGCAGCACCGCCTCGACCAGGACGCCCCGCGGGGTGGCGTTGCGCACCGACACCGTCCCGCCGACCTCGCTGACGGCGCGGCGCAGGTTGCGGATCCCCGCCCCGCCGGTGTTGTCGTCCGAGCGCGGACCCAGCCCGACCCCGTCGTCACGCACGCGCAGCGTCGCCGTCCCGTGGTGGTAGCCCAGCTCGATCCGGATCACGGCGCACCGGGCGTGGCGCCAGGCGTTGATGGTGGCCTCGTGCGCGACCCGGTACAGGGCGCGCTCGGCCTCGGGGGCGATCGGGGCCGGCTCGCCGGAGACGTCGAACAGCACCTGGATGCCCGAGTCGTCCTGGAAGGCGCGCGCCAGCGAGGTCAGCGCCGGGACCAGCCCGCGGCGGGCCTCGGGCACGAACGTCAGGGCGCGGATGGCCTGGTCGATCTCCCACTTGCCTCCGTCGGCGAGCTGTGCCAGCCGGAGGAACTGGCCCGACCACCCGGATCGGGCCGGCAGCTTGCCGGCGGTCCGGCGCGCCAGCGCGGCGATGGACTGGAACAGGCTCCCCACCGAGCCGTGCAGCTCGGCGGCGATCCGCGAGCGCTCGGCCTCGACCGCCTGGTGGCGCAGGCCGTCCTCGACGGCCGTCCGCAGCGCACCTCGGTTGATGATCTCGGCGGCGCCGCCCGCGACGATGCGCAGGAACGCGCACTCCTCGTCGGTCACCAGCGCCGGCGTGACGCGCATCGTGCCGACCTGCTCGGTCCCCAGCAGCATCGGCACCGCCAGCGTGCCGTCGGCCAGCGGGGCGCAGCCGTCCAGCCTGCGCCACGCGGCGCGCTCCTCGCGCGTGACCTCGCCGCCGAGGTGGCGCTGCATCCTGCGGTCACGGAACGCCAGCCCCTCGACCCGGAAGCCGTGCGGGGACAGCAGGTCGTTGAGGCGCGACAGCAGGTGCGGGCCGCTGGCCCGGTCGGTGACCACGGCGCTGAGCCCGTACAGGACCTCGAGCCGGCGGAGCTGGCTCTCGAGCTGCTCCAGCAGGGTGGCCCGCTCGAGCGCCGCAGCGGCGATGGCGGCCAGGGTGCTGGCGGCGCCGCGTACCTCGGTGTCGGGCCAGCCGCGGCGCGAGAAGCCCATGACCACCGCACCCAGCACGCGGCCGTGGACCCCCAGCGGCAGCACGAGGTGGCGGTCCACCGGCTCGGGGGCGGCCGCCAGCGACGAGAGCCAGGGCTCGTTCTCGAACACGACCGGTCGCGGGTCCAGCGTCCATTCCTCGGTGAGGCGGTCGCGGATGTGGTCGGGCACGACGTCGTAGGGCACCGGGCCCAGGTCGCCCTCCAGGCCGCGCGCCGCCAGCGTGGTGATCGCGTCGTTGCGGTGGTCCAGCAGCCCGATGGCGCAGGAATCGGCGCCGGTCAGCTCGGTGTAGATGTCGACCAGCGAGCGCGCGATCGAGGCGCCGTCCAGCGGGGACACCAGCGCCGCGGTCCCGCGGGCCAGCGCATCCTGGACGTGGGCGCGCTGCTCGCTGAGGTGGTACAGCCGCGCGTTGCGCACGGCGATGCCGGCGTAGGACGCCATGGTCTCGAGCAGCCGCAGCTCCTCGGGCTCGAACGTGCGCTCGCGGGCGTAGTCGACGACCATCAGGCCACACGGCTCGCCGGCGGCCAGCAATGGGACCAGCACGACCGCCTTGAGCCCGAAGGTCTCGGCCCACTCGCGCGGGACCAGGTCCAGGTCGGCGGCGTTGGCGGCCGCGACGGCCCGGCCCTCGGTCAGCCGCTCCCAGCCGCTGGGGACGCGGTCGAGGTGGACCGGGTGCATCTCGCGGAAGGTCGCCCACAGCTCGTCGTCGCGCTGGGGGGCCAGCGCCACCGTGGGGCGCAGCCAGCGCCCTTCGAGCAGGAACACGCTGGTGCGGTCGGCGCCGGACGCGGCCAGGGCGAGCTCGGCCAGCCGGTGCAGCACCTCCTTGAGCTCCAGCGTGGAGTTGAGCGCCAGCGCGACGCGGCGCAGCAGGTGCCCGCGCGAGCCGGGGATGCGCGCCCCGGCCAGGTCCTCGCCGATCTCGGGCACGCGGATCGTGCGGCGTGCTTCACGGGCGGCTTGCAGGTCGATGAGCTCCGGGGTGGCCACAGCATCCTCGAACGTCGGGACGACCTCGTCGGTCGAGGTGTCCGGTCGGGGCCCTCTCGTGAAGAGTCCCTCTGGTAGTGGTACGTATGAGGGGCCCCATCGATCACGCTCGGGTACCCCAGGGGACCCCCATATGCGCGCTGAGCGTGCAGTCGCGAGCGGTGAACACGGTGCCCGCACGCATCGTGCGAGCGCGACAACGCAGCGCCATGACGCGGGCGTCGGGTAATCATCACCCAACCGGGTGAAGTCTCACCCACTGTTCGAGATGGGGGAGGTCAAACGTCCCCCAGTGTGGAATGATGCATACGAGGGAGCAGCGACCCACGGGAGACGAGATCGCAGGCGGGCCAGGGCCACGGCGCACGCGGGAGGGCGAAGTGCGGGGGATGACATCTCACCCCCTATTCGGCGCAACCCGTCACGGACGCGGCGTTGGACTCGTTGAACTGGTTGGAACGTGTACGCCGGACCGGGAGAGGCACAACCGATGAGCACGTACGCACTGCCGACGTCAAACACGGGGATGCGCCACGAGCGCCACGAGCGCGACGGGGCGCTGGCCCGCCCGCGCGTCCGGGGCAACGACGAGGCCTTCGCGCTGTTCTACCGCCGCTACCACCGACGGCTCGTCGGCTACTGCCTGCGGCGCACGCAGTGCGAGGCGCTGGCCGAGGACCTGGCCCACGACACGCTGCTCAAGGCGATGGAGAACCTCGAGGAGTTCGACACCGACCGACCCGCCTGGCCGTGGCTGAAGTCGATCGCACACAACGCGATGATCGACCACATCCGCAAGCACAAGCGCGAGGATCTGAAGGCGAGCCCGATCGCCGAAGACGACGCGGTCGAGGACGACATGACCGAGCTGCTGGCGGAGCGGCCGATCCTGGCCGAGGCGCTGTCCGAGCTGCCCGACCGCCAGCAGGTCGCGGTGAAGCTGCGCTACGTCGAGTCGTGGCGCTCCTCCGAGGCCGGCGACTTCCTGGACCTCAGCCGCCCGGCGTTCGAGCAGCTCCTGTGGCGGGCGCGCAAGAACCTGCGCGAGAACTACGAGCGCCTGGTCGACGAGACCGCGGGAGCCTTCGGGGCGCTGCTGCTGCCGCTGTACCGCTTCAAGGATTCCGTCGTCGCCCGCCTCCGTGCGCGCTTCGCGGGCTGGGAGCAGGGCATGCACGCGATGGGCCCCGCCGCCTTCGACGCCGTCGGCCAGGCCGCCGCCACCTTCGTGGTGCTCGGCCTCGCCGCCGCCGTCGCCGCCAGCACCTCGGCCGACCGCAGCGTCGACATCCAGAGCACGCCCGCCAACTACCTCTCCGCCAACGTCGAGGAATCGCACATCAGCGCTTCCGCGGAAGCGGGTGCGGGGCTCACCGCCGGTACGTCAGCGGGCACGCCCGACGCCGCACCCACGACCAAGCGCCACGTCGAACTCGCGTCCCCCGCGACCGATGAGACGAGAGACGTGGCAGCCATGGGCGGCCACGTCGATACCGAAGACACCGACGATCAGATCTCGATC
>DASWKO010000078.1:0-5668 GCA_036396595.1 Nitriliruptorales bacterium
GGTCCCTGACGAGCCGCCGGCCGTCGATGGGTCGCCACCGCTCGAGGCCCCGCCCGTACCGTCGCCGTCGCCGTCGCCGTCGCCATCCGATCCACCGGAGGTGGCGGCGCTGGAGCCGGTGGCCGAGCCGCCGGTTCCGCCCGGCGGTTCGCCGGTCGGGTCGTCCGACGATCCGTCCGCGCCGTTCTCACCGAGGGAGCTACCCACGCTGGGCGACGCCGAGCTGGAGGGACCGTCGTCGCCGGGCCCGGCCGACTGGCGTGCCGTGCTGCCCGAGCAGGCGCCAAGGGTCACGACCACGAGGCACAGGCTGAGCGCGCGCAGGTGGCCCCTGCTTCTCGACGGCGGACGGGTCCGTATCACTCAGCCTCGCAGGTCCTTCACCACGTGGCCGCCCTTGACGACCAGCACGATGTTATCGGCGTCCTCGAACAGGCCCGGGTGCGCCAGCGGATCGCCCTTGACCGCGATGAGGTCGGCGTACTTGCCCTCCTCGACCGTCCCCAGGTCCTGGCTCGCGCGCAGGATCTCGGCCGAGGTCTTCGTCGCCGACACGATCGCCTCCATCGGCCCGATCACCTCGGCCTTCAGCGCGATCTCCAGGCCGCGGCGCTGCTGGTTCGGCCCGAGGATGTCGGTGCCCGAGCCGATCGTGACCCCGGCGTCGAACGCCAGCTTCAGCGACGCCTTCATCGCGTCGGTGACGCCTTCGAACCGCGGCAGGACCTCTTCGGGGATGCCCCACTCGCGCCAGTTCTCGACCGCCAGCGCCGTGACCGTCAGGGTCGGCACCAGCGCCGCCCCGGCCTCGGCCAGCCGCGACACGGTCTGCTCGTCCAGCCAGGTGCCGTGCTCGAAGCACTCCAGGCCCGCGTCCAGCCCGTTGTTGATCGACCGGACGTTGTGCGCGTGCGCGGTCACGTAGGTCCCGCGCGCGTGCGCCTCCTCGACCGCGGCCTTCAGCTCCTCGACCGAGAACTGGGTGTCCTCCAGCGAGTCGGTCAGCGACACGACCCCGCCCGACACGCACACCTTGATCTGGGTGGCACCCCGCTGGAACGCCCCGCGCACGGCCAGCCGGACGCCGTCGGGACCGTCAGCCACCTCGGAGAGCTGCGTCAGCCCGGGCGTCCCGTGGAAAGGAGCATGGTGGTGGTGATCGATCCACGGGGTCGACAGGTCGCCGTGACCGCCGGACTGGCAGATCAGGGGACCGGACGGGTACAGCCGCGGCCCGGGGAGCAGTCCCTGGTCGATGGCGCGCTTGAGCCCGCCGTCGGCACCGGCCACCTCGCGGGCGGCGGTGTGCCCCGACAGCAGGCACAGCTCGGCGTTGCGGAACAGGTGCGCGGCGGTCTCGGCCACCGACATCGCACCGGGGTCCTCGACGTTGATCACACCCATGTGAGTGTGCAGGTCGACCAGGCCGGGCAGCACGGTCAACCCGTCGACCTCGATCACCTCCACGCCGTTGGGGCGCGGGAGGTCGGCACCGACCGCGCCGATCCGCTCGCCGTCCGTGACGACGGTCGCACCGGCCACGGGGTCGGCCCCCGTGCCGTCGATCAGGGTTCCGCCGGTCAGTGCGAGGGCCATGTCCGATCCTTGTTCGTCCGTCGGTGGGCGGTCACCGGTTGGCGAGCCGTTTCAGCAGCCCCTCGGCGACCTCGATTGCATCAGCGTTGACCACGATCTCGGCCAGCCGGCACATCGGTGCCTCGGGGTCCGTGTTGACCGCGATGATGCTGCCCGAGCCCCGCATGCCGGCCAGGTGCTGGATGGCACCGGAGATCCCGAACGCAACGTACAGGTCGGGCGCCACGGCCGTCCCGGTCTGACCGACCTGGTGCGCGAAGGACACCCAGCCCGAGTCGACCGCGACCCGCGACGCGCCCAGCGCAGCGCCGGCCCGGGCAGCGATCTGGCGGAACAGGTCGACGTTGTCGGGGCCGCCGATGCCCCGCCCCACGCTGAGGACCGTCCGAGCGGCGGCCAGCGGGACGCCTTCGATCTCGCCGTCGGGGGACTCGAGCACGCGCACGCGCGAGACGCCCGCCTCGCCGGTCTCCTCGACCACCTCGGCCGGCGCGCTCCGCGGTCGGTCCTGCGCAGATGCTGGCTGGGTCGGCTTGCCCAGCACCAGGCTCGGCGTGCCCGGGTCGATCTCGTGGACCAGGCGGTAGGTGCCTCCGAGGACCACGCGATCGGCCTGGAGATGCCCGTCGACCTGACGCAGCGCGTCGATGGCCCACACCAGTGGCAGGTCCAGCGTGACCGCCAGCCAGCCCGCCAGGTCACGGCCCGCCTGCGACGAGTCCAGGACCACCAACTGCGCGCTGGCCACCCGTTCGCGCAGGAACGGCCCGGCGACCTCGGCATCGCTGGTCGCCGGGAGCTGTGGGACGGCCACGATCCGGTCGGCGGGCAGCCCGCGGGTCGCCGGCGTGAGGTCGTCGGCCGCCACGTCCAGCACCACCAGCTCGGTCGGCAGCTCCGCCGGCACCAGGCCCAGCAGGGCGTCTGCGGACGCCTCGTCCGGAGCGATCACGAGAGCTCGGGTCTCAGCCACGGGAGGCTCCCTGGGTCAGCCGGGCGAACAGCTCCTCGATGCCGGCCTCGAGGTCGAGGATGGTTGGCTCGCGGGGTGGCTGTGCGACCTCGACCAGGTCGACCACGCGCTCGCCGCTGGTCGGCAGTGACAACCCGAGGTCCGCCCCCGAGTAGGTGGTGGGCTGCACGCTGCGGGTCCGCACGACGTCCTTGAGCTTGGGGAAGCGAGGGGTCACGTGACCCTCGACGATGCTGACGACGGCGGGCAGGTCGACCTCGATGGTGGTCGGGCCGGCGCCGAGGTCACGGGTCGCGCGCAAGGCGCCGCCGTGGATCGCGCCTGCGCTGAACCGGCTCACCAGCGGCCAGCCGAGGCTCGCCGCGACGGCCGCCGGCACCGCGCCGGACGAGCCGTCCAGGCTCTCGTAACCGGCGACCAGGAGGCGGGCGCCGCTGCGCTCGGTGGCAGCGGCCAGCGCCCGGGCCGTGGCCCGCACGTCGGCCCCGGCGAACGTCGGGTCGGTCACGAGCACGGCCTCGTCGGCGCCCATCGCCAGCGCGCGGCGCAGGGCATCGACCGCGGCAGGGGGACCGAGGCTGATGGCCACGACCCGATCGGCGGCGCCGGCTTCGCGGGCTTGCAGCGCCCACTCGACCGCGACCTCGTTCAACGGGTCGATGCCGTGGGAGACGCCGTCACGGGTCAGCCCGCCGGACTGGACGCGCAGGAACGCGCCGCCCACGGGGACGTGCTTGACCGCGACCGCGATCGTCGTACCGGAGGCAGGTGTCGTCGTATCCATGCCGTGGACCCTACGGCGGTTGACGACCCACCGGCCACCTACAGGTGACGGAAGTCGGGTCGTCGTAGACCTTCACCTGGTGGAGGAAACGGCGGACGGTTGCCCCGTAGGCTTGCGCATGACCTCCGACCGTACGACCAGGGGACCTCAGTGACCACCTACGACGTGGCCATCATCGGTGCGGGGGTGCAGGGAGCCTCCGCCGCCCAGGCGCTGGCCGAACGCGGGGCCAGCGTCGTCGTGGTCGAGAAGGACGCCCCTGCCGCGGGCCCGACGGGCCGATCCAGCGCGGTCGTGCGCGGGTACTACGTCAACGAGTTCCTGGCCCGCACCACCCGGGAGTCGCTGGAGTTGTTCCGCAACTTCGAGGAGTGGACCCACGGCGGCAGCGCGAGCTTCGTCGAGGTCGGCGCGCTGTTCCTCCACGCCGAGGAGGACGGACCCAAGCTCCGGCGGGTCGCAGCCGGCCTGAACGAGCTCGACGTGGTCACCGAGGTGCTCGAGCGCGACGCCCTCGGCGAGCAGTTCCCGCAGTTCGACCTCGACGGCATCGCCTACGGGGCGTGGGAGCCGCACGCCGGCCACGCGGACCCGGCCGGCACCACGAACGGGATGCTCCTTCGTGCGCTGCAGCTCGGTGCGCAGCTACGCCGCGACACCCGGGTCGTCAAGATCGAGCGCACCGCGTCGGAGATCGTGCTGGGCACCGACCGCGGCGAGGACGTGACCGCCAGGAAGCTGCTGCTGTGCGCCGGCCCCTGGACCTCCCCGCTGCTCCGGCTCGTCGACGTCGAGCTGCCGCTGTGGGGCGAGCGCCACATCATCGCCACGTACGGGTGGGGTGACGCCGCGCACGTGCCGTTCGTCTGGGCCTCCATCCCCGACGGCATCTACTTCAAGCCCGAGCTGCACGCCCAGTACCTGGTCGGGACGCTGTGGGAAGAGCCCCACATCGACCCCGACGACTTCGACCACGAGCTGGCGCCGGACGAGCAGCTCCGCATCACGATGGCGGTCGTGGGACGCGTCCCTCACCTGGAGGACTCCGAGGCCCGCAACGGCTACGCCGCCGCCTACGACGTGGCCCCCGACTGGCAGCCGGTCATCGGCGACGTGGCCGAGGACGTCTACGTGGTCGCCGGCACCGCGGGGCACGGCTTCAAGTGGGCGCCCGGGCTCGGGCGGCACGTGGCCGACCTGGTGACGGGCGCCGACGTCGACCCCGAGCTCGAGCAGTTCCACCCTCGCCGGTTCGCCGAGGGCCGCGACCTCGACGCCGGCTACGGCGCCGCCAAGATCCTCGGCTGACCGCCACCTCCGGCCGACAGGAGCCTGCCCGTGCCAGACACCGTGGAGCTGCTCGAACGGCTGATCGGCTTCGACACGACCTCACGAAACTCCAACCTCGACCTGCTCGCCTGGGTCGAGGGCCTGCTCGAGCAGCACGGCGTGGCCAGCCGGCGGATCCCCAACGAGGATGGATCCAAGGCCAACCTGGTCGCCCGCATCGGACCCGACGTCGCAGGCGGGGTCGTGCTGTGCGGCCACACCGACACCGTGCCGGTCGACGGCCAGCCGTGGGACACCGACCCCCACACCCTCATCGAGAAGGACGGGCGGCTGTACGGCCGCGGCACCGCCGACATGAAGGGGTTCATCGCGTGCGCGCTGGCCGCGGTGCCGACGCTGGTCGCCGCCGAGCTGCGCAGGCCGATCACGCTGGCGTTCACCTACGACGAGGAGGTGGGGTGCGTCGGAGCGCCCAGCCTGGCAGCCGACCTGGTGGACAACGAGCCGCGGCCAGCGGTCGTCATCACCGGTGAGCCGACGTCGATGCGCGTCGTGCGGGCACACAAGGGCATCCGGGTGTCGCGGACGACCGTGACCGGGCTCGACGGGCACTCCAGCCAGGGCCAGCCGACCGCCAGCGCGATCATCGGCGCGGGGCGCATCATCGCGCACATCGGTGACCTCGCGGACGAGCTGCGCGAGTCCGGGGTGCGCGCCGAGGGGTTCCACCCCCCGCACACGACCGCGAACGTCGGCACCGTCGAGGGTGGCCAGGCCGTGAACATCGTGCCCCGCCACTGCGCCTTCACCTGGGAGTTCCGGCCGGTGCCGGGCGAGGACGCGGACGCCATCGCCGACGCCGTCCGGACCTACGCCCGCGACGAGATCCTGCCTCGCCTGCGTGCCTCCGCGCCGGGAGCCGACGTGACGTTCGAGGTCATCGCCGACGTCCCGGCGCTGGATGCCGCCGGCAACGCCGAGGCCGCTGCCCTGGTGGCCGGCCTGGCCGGGGCCGACGAGGGCCC
>DASWKO010000079.1:0-4807 GCA_036396595.1 Nitriliruptorales bacterium
CGACCTGCGGCTGGCGCTGGGGGCGCGGGTGGGCATCGCGCACCTCGACCGCGACGAGCTCGACGAGGACCACCCCGCCGCGTGGTCGGTCGCCGTGATGGACCACTTCGCGTGGCTTCAGGAGCAGCTCATCCTGGTGCTCGACCCGCCCGCGGTGTTCGACGGCGATCCCGACGAGGGGGTGTAGCGGTGCGCGTCGGGATCGGCGTGAGCGAGGATCTTCCCATCGCGACGCAGCAGGCGCTCGCGCGCGAGGTCGAGGCAGCGCGGTTCGCATCGCTGTGGACCAACGAGGCTGCGGGCCGCGACGCGCTGCAGCTCTGCCAGGCGTGGGCGCTGGCGACGTCGACCTTGCAGGTCGGCGTCGGCATCGTGCCCATCTGGACCCGCACGCCTGCGCAGCTCGCCATGGCGTGCGCCGCGCTCCAGGAGGCCAGCGCGAACCGCTTCCTGCTCGGTCTCGGGGTCTCGCACCCCGGCACCATGGGCCCGTGGCACGACGTGCAGGTGCGCCGGCCGCTCACCGCGGCCCGGGAGCTGCTGGAGATCCAGCGCCGGTTGTTCGCCGATGGGATGGCCGATGTGCACGGCGAGGTGTTCTCGGCGCGGTTTCATCTGAACGTCTCGCCCCGGCCCAGCCAACCGACCACCTACCTGGCGGCGATGGGTCCGCGGATGCTGGCGCTGGCGGGGACGGCGGCAGACGGGGTCCTGCTGAACTGGTCATGCCCCGACGAGGTGGCCCGCGCGGGGGAGCGGGTACGTGAGACGGCTGCGGACGCGGGCCGCGATGCTCCCTCCGTTGCCACCTATGTCCGGGTCGCGGTCTCGTCGAGCGGGGACGCGGCGCGGGCTGCGCTGGCGCAGCAGGTCGGCCAGTACGCGGCGCTGCCAGCGTACGCCAGCCACTTCGACCGGCAGGGCTTCGGCGACACCGTGCAAGCCATCAGAGCGGCGTACAAGGCAGGCGGCCGGGACGCGATCCCCGACGCGATCGACGACGACGTGCTGGGTCAGCTCGGGTGGTGGGGCACGCCCGACGACGATCCGGCGGTCGCGCTGGGTGCGTACGAGCGGGCCGGGCTGGACCATCTGGTCGCGCGCGTGGTCGTGGTCGGCGACGACGCCGCCGCCAGCGTCCGCGATGCCGTGACTGCGCTGCACCCCTGACCCCGGGTCCAGGACGACGCGCATGCCTCACCGGTTGTGGCGGCGGAGGATCCGTGCGGTGAGGTGGACCGCCTCGTCCAGACCGAGGCGTCGCGCCGCCGCGAGGTAGGCCAGCCCCGTGAGCCCGGCTGCGATCGGCGCACCCAGCGCCGGGTGCAGGCCGGCCACGACGAAGCGCATGGCGCCCGCGACCACGGTCGCAGCGGTGGCAGCCAGCAACGTGCGCGGCAGCCGTCCGCCACCGAGCTGCACCAGGCCGATCTCGCGAGCGACGACTCGTCGCAGGGCCAGGTACTCGAACCACGATCCGATGGCGCTGCCGATCGCGAGGCCGACCGCACCGAGCTGGAGCAGGTTGTCCTCGGCGGCTCGGGCGGCTGGCTCGGCGAACGCGAAGCTCGGCAGGTCCGCGAGCTGCTCGATGCCCGTCGCGGTGATGCGGAACTGGTCGAGCTGCAGCATCAGCACGACCCCGACGACGCCTGACAGCAGCACACGGATCGACGCGAGGATGGCTGGCCGCCTGGTGTCACCCATCCCATAGAGGCTGGACTGGAGCAGGCGCGTCGCGGTGCTCGGCAGGAGGCCCAGGCTGTAGGCGATCAACACGAGCCACACCTGGCGGGTCGCGAGCGCTCCGAACTCGCCCCCCTGGTAGAGCAGGCCGACGACCTCGTCGCCGACGACGATGAACACCACGGCTGAGGGCACGACGTAGAACGCGATCCGGGCGAGCCCGTCCGCGAGTCGGTGCTGGACCCGCCGGCGATCCTGCTCCTCGACGCTGGACAGCTCGGGGAGCTCGGCGGCCGCCACGCTCATACCGAACAGGCTGATGGGCAGGACGTACAGGGTTTGCGCGAAGGCCAGCGCGGCGAACGAGCCGGTGGCCAGGAACGAGGCCAGCACCGTGTCGACGTAGGCCGAGACCTGCACCACGCCGCGACCGGCGACGACCGGCCCGAACGCAGCGAGTACCCGCCGGACGCCGGGGATCGCGGTCGTCACCCGGAAGCGCAGGCCCTGCGCGCTGCGCAGCACCGGCCGTAGCTGCACGAGGAACTGCAGCAGCGAACCGACGAAGGTGCCCCACCCGAGCGCCACGGCCAGGTCGCGTGTCGCCACGCCCCGTAGCCCGAACGTGACCAGCGCGGCGATCATGCCGGCGTTCCACAGCACCGGCGCGACGTAGCTGAGGAAGAACCGCCGGTGACTGTTCAGCACGCCCAGGCACCACGCCGACAGGACCAGGAAGCCGATGCCCGGCGTGATGATCCGTACCAGCGTGACGGTCAGCTCGAACTTGGCGCTGTCACGCGGGAAGCCGGTGGCGATCACCGACGTGATCGGCTCGGCGAACACCACGCCGAGGAGCACCAGCGAGCCCGACACGACGGCGAGCAGGCCGGCGACCGCCCCGGCGACCCGGCCGGCTTCTTCCTCCCGGCCCTCGCTGAGCAGCCGGCTGTAGACCGGGATGAACGAGGCAGAGAGCACTCCCTCCCCGAGCAGGTTCTGCAACAGGTTCGGGATGCGCAGTGCCGCTCGGAACGCCTCGACCGCGAAGCCCGAGCCCAGGTAGTAGGCCGTGAGCTTCTCGCGGACGAACCCGCTGATGCGGCTCAGCCCGATGCCCGCGGTGACGAGCGCGGAGTTGCGACGTGAGCCCGCGCGGCCCTCGTCCTCGGTCATGCCCAGCGCCAGTCGCGGTCTGCGATGCCGGTGACGCCGAGGTCGTCGCAGAGTTCGAGGAACTCCTCCCTGGGTACGCCCTGCCACGCGATGTCCTCGAGCGTGCCCACGTCGATGTCGGTCACCAGCGTCGCGAGCTCCCGGTACAGCACGGCCTGGGCCCACTCGTCCTGGAGCCGCTGCGCCAGGCTCCCTGCGCCCCGGACCGTCACCTCCCAGGTGTCGCCGTCCGCGGGGATGTCCTCGAGCCGCCCGTAGCGGGCCAGGATCGTCGCGGCCGTCTTCTTGCCGAACCCTTTGATGCCCGGGAAACCGTCGGCCGAATCACCGACCAGGGCGAGGTAGTCGGGGATGGATGCTGGCGCAACGCCGTGCTTGCTCCTGACGCCGTCCGCGTCGTACACGACCTCGTTGCGCCGGTCGACCTGGACGACGCGGTCACCCACCACGCACTGCGCGAGGTCCTTGTCGATCGTCATGATGCGGACCTCAGCATCGTCGCGGAATCGTGCCGCACCGGCGGCCAGGGCGTCGTCGGCCTCGTACCGGTCCATGGACCACACCGCGACGCCGAGCGCTCTGGTCGCAGCCTCGGCGCGGTCGAACTGGGCGAGCAGCGACTCGTCCACGCCGGCGCTGGACTTGTAGCCGGGGAACAGGTCGTTGCGGAAGGATTCGATGGGGTTGTCGAACGCGACCGCCACGTGCGTGGTCTGCTCGGCCTGGTCGTGCAGGAGGTACAGCAGCGTGTTGACAAGTCCCTCGGTGGCCTTGACGTCACGACCCTGCGGGTCCTCACGGCCGGGCCTGGGGGTGAAGTGCGCCCGGAACAGCTCGTAGGTCCCATCCACCAGGTGCACCCGCACGGCGGCCTCCATCGTCCCGTGGGAACCGGCGCGACAGCGGCGCCGGACGGCACCGTAACGTCCCGACGTCGCACACCGGCTGTAGGGTGGGGCACCGACGAGCAGGACCAGCCTGGCGGGCACGACGTGAAGGACGATCCGAACCGGCGCCCACGCCGGCTCACGCGGCGCCGTGAGGTGGCGTCCGTCGACGAGGATCGCACACCTGCGCCGGCTGCGGTCGGGCCGTCGGCCTGGCTCCTGCCCGATCCGTCCGAAGCCGACGAGGACGGCGTGGTGGGCGTGGGCGCTGACCTGGCGCCCGCCACCCTGGTCGACGCATACCAGCGGGGCATCTTCCCCTGGCCGCACCCGGGCGTCGCCCTGCCCTGGTTCTCGCCTCATCCGCGCGGCCTGCTGCGAACCGAAGACGTGCACGTCTCGCGATCCCTGCACCGGACCCTACGCAACAGCGGCTGGGCCACGACGGTGGACCTGGCCTTCCCGGCCGTCGTCGCCAACTGTGCGGACCGGCCGCAGGAAGCGGGCACATGGATCACCACCTCGATGGCGCGCGCGTACCGCCGCCTGCACGAGCTGGGGTGGGCCCACTCCATCGAGGTCTGGGACGGCAACGAACTCGTCGGCGGCCTGTACGGGGTGATGGTCGGTGGAGTCTTCACCGGGGAGTCGATGTTCCATCGTCGCGACGACGCGTCGAAGGTCGCGATGGTCGATCTGTGCGACCGACTCGGCGAGGCGGGTGGTCGGGCACTGGACGTCCAGATCACCACGGCGCACCTGGTGTCGTTGGGCGCGATCGATGTACCTCGATCACAGTTCTTACGCCTGCTGGCCACGCAGCGTGACCAGGACGTCCGCCTGCTGACGACGCGCCTGCCGGTCTCCCGACTCGTCGGGAAACGGGGAACGTCGAGCGCCCACAGGGCGTTGTGACCACGCAACACCGCGCGCGCCCCTGCACCCCACGTGTCCGCCGAGGGAGGAGCCAAGGTTGCCGACACGTTCGGCCCACGACCGGCTGCGGCTCGACGACGTGCACGGGCTCGTGGCCGCGGCGACCTTCCCCCGCCGCGGCC
>DASWKO010000080.1:0-13556 GCA_036396595.1 Nitriliruptorales bacterium
GAGGGCGGCGACGACCCGTGCCGTGCCGCGCTGCGCGAGGCGGACCCCTCGGTCGGCAGCTCCGACCAGGGGTGGGGCTGCTCGTACTTCTACTACCGCGACCTGCGGCAACTGTTCACCGGCATCCAGGTCGCGGGGCCGCGGCTGACGCCGGTGACGATGGAGCAGGGGTTCCGGGCCATCCCGAGCAAGGCCAGCACGGACGCGACCATCCCGGCCTGCTTCTACGAACCTGGTGACTACACCTGCGTGAAGGACGCGACGGCGGAGTGGTGGGACCCGCAGGCACAGGACGACGGGTGCTGGCGGATGGTCGAGGGCGGGCGCCGCTACCTCGCCGGGGCGTGGCCCGCGGGCAACATCGATCAGCGCCGGGGCGCGGACGACCCTTGCAACCTCTACAGCACTCCCGTCCTCGCGTTCTGACGCCTCCTACCGGGGGGGCTGGTCACGGCTCGGCGGCGAGGCCGGCCCAGAGGCCGGCGAGCCGGGCGGTCTTGAGACCGAGGTGCAGCGCCAGCCGGTCGTCGCCGTTCTTCAGGTCGACCTGCGCGAGCTCCTCGACCCGACCGAGCCGGTAGTACAGGCTGGTGCGGTGGATCTGGAGGTGGTCGGAGGTCGCCTTGGCGTCGCCAGCGCGGTCCAGGTAGGACTCGAGGCTGTGGACCAGCGCAGCGTGCGCTGGGTCATCGAGGAGCTGCAGCAGGCCGGGGTGGATCGCCTGCGCGGACAGGTCGTCCTTGGGCAGCAGCGACAGCGTCCGGTAGATGCCCAGCGCGGACCAGGACGCGACGTCGCCGAAGCTCGGCACGATCTCGACGACGTGGGTCGCCCGGACCGCCTGACGGTACGACAGCTCGGTCCGGTGCAGATCCTCCTGGGCGTCACCCACGCCCGCGACGATCCGCCGCTGGCCGCCCAGCTTGCTCCGCACGGTGGCGGCCAGGTCCCGTGCCAGCGTGACCGCTCCGGTCGGCGTGACCGCCGGGTCGTTGCCCGCGACCACGAGCACGCCGTGGTCGGGGCGGACGAGCTGGAGCGCGTGTCGCGACGAGACGCGGCCGCGGGCGGACTCGAGAACGGCGTCCAGGGTGACCCGCTCGTGCTCGCCGATGGTTTCGTCCGCGCCAGGCACGGGGCGGATCACGATCGCGATCGGTCGCGCGTTCCGGGTGAACAGGTCACGCTCGATGAGCTGCGCTGCGGCGTGCGAGGCCAGCGCGTCGTCGCCCGACAGCAGGTCGCGCAGCAACTCACGCTCCTGCCCGCGCTCGAGCTGCTCCAGCAAACCCGCCCGGTACATCACGACGGCCGCTCGGTCCGCGGCGTCCTGGACCTCGCCGATCTGGTCGTCGTGGATGCCGCCGTCGCCGTCGCCGTCGATGAGCCAGAGGTAGCCGAGGTGGACGTCCTGGAACCGGATCGGCGCGCACACCCGGGGCATCAGCCCGAGCTCGTCGTTCGCCGGCAGGCGCACAGGCTGCGAGGCAGCCGCGATGCCCAGGGATTCGACCCACTCGCGTGCGTCGCTGGGTGCCTCGCGGTGGAGGATGGAGGCCAGGCGGACGTCGTCGACCGGCCCGTAGTGGGGGCTGTAGACCTGCAGCCGTAGCTGGGGGTCGTCGATCGCGGCGGCGCGCTGGAGCCGCCCACCGATCTCGTCGACGATCCGTTGCAGGTCACGTGCCACCGACCGTGCCCTCCCGCGGCCCACTGCTCCTGCAGTCGGGCCTTCGACAGTCGAGGGTAACGACTCCACGCCATCACGACATCTGTCGCGGTGCAGCTCGCGCGACGGCGGTCCTGCTACGCGCTGGTGCGTGGGCTGGCTGCCGGCGTCCTGGTGCGGGTCGCCAGCACCGCGCCCGCAGCCATCGCCGCGGCTGCGGCAGTCCACGCGACCGCGTACGACACCCGAGCCGCCAGGGTCCCGAAGGCCAGCGGGCCGACCGCGCCGCCGATGCCCAACCCCCTGAGCACGACACCTGCCGCCGAGGCCGGCTGTGTGGAGCGGGCACGGGTGGCGACGTGGAACGCCAGCCCCGTCCACCCCCAACCCGCACCGAGGACCGTGAGCGCCCCCACCACGACCGACAGCCGGGGCCCGCCGAGGGCCAGCACGGTGGCTCCAGCCGCGCCCAGCCCCATCAGCGTGGTCAGGGCTCGCGCGGCCGTGTCGCGACCGTGGTCGGCCGCACGTCCCGTTCCCAGCCGGACGCTCGCGGCGACGAGGCTCGCGGCCGCCAGCACTAGGCCTGCGCTCGAGGCCGACAGCCCGTGATCGAGCGCGGCGGGCACGAGGAAGGTGGCCGAGGCGTTGGCGGCACCGGAACCGAGCGCGACGGCTGCGGCGAGCGCGCGCAGCCGTCCGGTCGTCGCCGAGTCGTGACCGGGAACGCCGCTCGGAGCGCTGCTGGGAGTGCCGCCGGGAGCGCCGCTGGGAGCGCCGTCGGGAGCGCCGCTGGGAGCGCCGTCGGGAGCGCCGTCGGGAGTGCCGCTGGGAGCGCTGCTGGGAGTGTCGCTGGGAGCGCCGCCGGGAGTGCGGCCGCTGGTGGGCTCGTGCGGGCTCACGCCACGAGCGGTCCGCTTGAGCAGCACCAGCACCGTGAACCCGCTGACCACGAGCGCAGCGACGAACACCGCCCGCCAGCCGTACCGCGCGCCGACGGTCGGCAGGCCCAGGCCCGCCAGCAGGGAAGCCACGGGGACGCTGGCCTCCTTGATCCCGAACGCGGTGCCGTGCCGCGCCACCGGGACGCGGTCCGCGAACAGGCGCGCCGAGCCGGTGTCCACGAGCGCCACCGCGACGCCGACGACCGCGAACAGGCCGGCGATGTGCCACCACGAGGTGGCGAAGGCGCCAAGTGCGGCGCTCGCCAGCCCCGCGATGGCGACCGCCGCCCGGAGGGTGACCGTCCCATCCATGCGGTCGGCCAGGCGCCCCGCGGCCCGGGCGGCGAGCGCGGACGCGACGAACAGGACCGTGACCGCGGCGCCGATGCCCGACTCGTCGATGCCCAGGTCGCGCCCGATGGGCACGCTGAAGGCGCCCAGCAGGAACAGCGGCAGCGTGGCCGAGGCCAGTGCCCCCGATGCCGCCAGCGCGGTCCGCCACGTCGTCGGGTCGGGCAAGGATGCTCCAGATCGGGGGGTGGCCGCAACCGGGACCCTGTGAGGTTCGGGCCCGGCGGTGCTCCCGTGGGCGGGACAACGTACGCGTCCGGCGCAGGATGCGTCCCGGTCCCCTGGGCAGCGTTGTGAAGTCCGGCGCCGGATGGGACCATCACACGGCCCGCCGGCGAGCCGACGAACCAAGGACGAGCACCCCATGCAGGACCTCGTGGTCATCGTCGACGACATCCCTGGCCAGCTTCGTCGCGTGACCCACACGCTCGGGCACGCCAACATCAACATCGAGGGCCTGGCCGCGCTGACCGGGCAGGGACGTTCGGTCATCCACCTGTTGGTCGGGGAGCCCGACCGGGCCCTGATGGCGCTCGCCGCGGCCGACCTGGAGGCACGCGCCGCCCACGAGGCCATCGTGGTCAACCTCCCCGACCGCCCCGACGCGCTCGCGTCGTGCCTGGAGCCGCTCGAGCACGCGGGCATCAACATCTCGCTGGCCTACGTGGCCGTCGGCGCCCGGGCACAGAGCCGGGTGGTCCTCGTCACCGACGACCCTGCGGCCACCCGCCGGATCCTGGACGGGATCGAGGCCTGACGACGCGTCACGACACCGGGATGTCCCCGGTGAGGTCGAGGTCGGACATCTGGCTGCGCGTCAGCGCGCCCCGGATCTCGACCCGGATGTCGCCCACCGTGCCCGTGACCACCAGCCCGTCGAACGAGATCGTCAGCACCGCGCCCTGCAGAGGAGGCAGCTCGAACGGGGCGCCGTGCGGCGGTGGCGGTTCCTGTCCGGTCAACGTCCGCGACTGCTCGACCACCAGCAGGCGCACGCCGTCGGTGTACGTCGCGCGCTGGGTCAGCCGGGTCCCGCGGGCGATCCCCTGCTGGACCGGTAGGTCTCGGATCTCCACGATCAGGTCCAGGGCCAGCCCGGCCAGCTCGTCGGGCAGGTGCAACGCAAGAGGTGGCTGCGGAAGTTGGGGCAGCAGGCGGACCTCGACCAGTGCCACCTCCGTGGGTACAGGCGGCGGCCCCTGCGCACCGAAGAGCTCGTCGTCCGTCAGCGACACACCGGCATCGACCGCCGACGCGACCCGGCGACGGATCACCTGTCCTGCGACCGTCCACGTGTCGCGGAGGACCCGTCCCGCCGCGTCGACGCACGACACCGTGAACTCGTCGTCCGCGGGCGGCTGTGGCAGCGTTGCATCGAGCGGGCCGAGCGTGCGGAACTGGGTGCAGGCCAGACCCGCCACGACGTCCGTGCCCGCGCGTCGGACGACGCCTTGCTCCAGCGCCTCGGGCAGCGAGACGTCGAGGCGGACGTCGGGCCCCGGCCGTCCGGGTGGGATGGGTTGGACCGCCGAGACGACTCCCTGGGCGTCCACGATGTAGGCGGCGGTCTGCGTCCACACGTTGCCGCTGCGCAGGGTGGTCCCGTCCGCGTCGAGGACGCGCGAGCGGGCGCGGTAGGGACGCTCCACCTCGACGATCTGGACGGACTGCCGACCGGTGTGCGGCTCCTCGGTGGCGTAACGGATCCGGTACGCCGCGACGTCGCCGGGGTCCTGCGGTCCTGGCATGTCGCGTTGTGCGAGCACCACGGCAGCGACCACGACCCCGACTCCGACCCCTGCCGCGGCCAGGACGAGCACGAGCCTGGCTCGTCGCACGCTGCCTCCTGGGTGGACCGTGACGGACGCCTTTCTGCGAGCGTACGGGGCCGTTCCCGGTCGCCGATTCCGTAACGCCTGCGTAACGGCGGTCTGGTGTGCGTGGCGGCCTTCTTCCTGTCTGCCGGCGCGGACAACGGTGTTGTCAAGACCTTATCAAAATGATAAAGTTTTGACAGCGACGAGCAGGAGGGTTCCGGTGCCGGGCAAGATCTGGGAGCACCTCTACGACGTCGCGTTGGATCGCTACGGTTTCGTCACCAGCAGGGATGCGAAGGAACGTGGGCTTCCGGCGACGTACCTCGGCGTCATGAAGAGCCGAGGCCTGCTCGAGCACATCGGATACGGCCTGTACCGCTTTCCCCAAGTCCCGGTGACCGACCGGACGCCGCTCATGGAGGCCGTCCTGTGGGTCGGCAAGGACGCTGCCCTGTCGCACGATGCTGTCCTGGATCTCCACGACTTGGCCTTCGTGAACCCTCGGACGATCCGAGTGGTGACCCCGCACCGAGTCCGTCGGACGCAGCCCCCACCGGGCGACATCACGATCATCCAGGACGAGCTCCCAGGGGAGCACCTGACCTCGTACTTCGGTATCCCATCGACGACGGTCGCCCGTGCGCTGGTCGACTGTCGCGGGCTCGTCATGGACTCGCGCCTTCGGGAAGCGGCCGAGGCGGCTCGCGTGGAGGGACTGCTGTTGGCGTCGGAGCTGGACTGGGTCCTCGATCAGCGCCGGAGCGATCGATGAAGGACGGTCCGCCTCCCAGCCTTCGGTCGCTCGAGGATCGCTTGCGCAACTACTGCAACGAGCATGGTCTTGTGATCGGCCGCATGCGGCGTCTGTTGGGCGTACTCGTGATCGGGCAGCTCGCATCGATCGAGGAGGGCGGCGTCATCAAGGGCGGCTCCAACCTGGAGCTCCGGCTGGGAACCCTGAGAACGCGGGCATCGTCAGACCTGGATGCCGTCCGCCGCACCTCGATCGAGGAGTTCCGTGAGACGTTGGAGGAGTCGCTTCGGACCGGGTGGACGGGGTTCACCGGTGCCGTCCGCGATCGCGGTGTGATCCCCGCCCCCGTCGCCGACGACTACAGGCCGCACCGGTTCGAGGCCAAGCTCTCGTACCTGGGGCGGCCGTACGGGACCGTCACCATCGAGGTCGCAGTCGAGGAGGCGGACGGGCTCCGCGGGACGGAGCTACTCATGAGCGCCGACGGTGTCGACCTGTGCCTTGGCCTTGGGCTACCTGAGCCAGGTCCCATCCCGGCGCTCGCGCTCGAACAACAGGTCGCGCAAAAGGTGCACGCCTGCACGGCGCCAGACCAAGCGGACTGGGTCAATGATCGGGCGCACGATCTGGTGGACCTCCAGCTCGCGATGGCCATCTTCGAAGGCTCACTGGCCCCGGTCCGGCAGGCTTGTGAACGCCTCTTCTCGTTCCGGTGCCGTCACCCGTGGCCGCCAACGGTGGCTGCTCGGGCCGGCTGGGCGGAGCGCTACGCCCAGGAAGCGAGTGGCCTGGACGTCCTGGCCGATTTAGACGACGCCGTCGCCTGGGCAAACGACTTCATTGCCCGCCTGACGGCGGCCCGGTCCTGAGCCTGCGAGACCGTGCAGCACCCGCACGTCAAGCAGCCAGACGCAGCCGTTGCGGACCACAACGTACTGTCCTACCATCGGTAGGACACGGCGCGGAGGTAGGTATGGCGAGGGCGATGGCGAAGCGTTCGGTGACACTCGCCCCGGAGGTCGCGGCAGCGGTCGATCATCACGTCGAGGCTGGGGCTGCGGAGTCCTTCTCATCGGCGATCAACGAGGCGGCCGCAAGGTGGGCCGCGAACCAGGACCTGCGCGAGGCTCTCGACACCATCTACCGCGACGCACCGCAGGCGCGTCCGACGAATGAGCAGATCGCGACCGCCGCCCAGCGCCTCAGGGCCGCGCGCGAGGGGGCGGCGTGAGCGATGTCGTCCTCGACTCGGGGGCGTTGTCCATGTTCGCGGCCGCCGATCATCGCGTGCTGGCCGTGCTCGAGGCGAGCCAGCGAGCGGGCGGCATCGCGCACGTCCCCACGGTGTGCCTCGTCGAGTCCCTGACTGGCCGACCGGACGACGCCAATCTCAACCGGCGCCTGAAGGGCACGCGGATCGTCCCCCTGGACGAGCAGGACGCACGAAGCGCCGCCAGCCGTCGGTTCGTGGTCGGTGGAGACGACGCAGCCGATCCGGTCGTCGTCGCGGTCGCGGCGCGACTCGGTGCCGTGGTCGTGAGCACGGACCCGGGCGACATCTTGCAGCTCGCTGCCGCGATCGACCCAGGCGTGTCCGTCCTCAACCCTCGCGCATGAGTCTCTGCCACGCGGCCAGAGGCGGTTGAACTTCGGGCCACCCGGCACGGCGTTCGCGGCGTTGGTTGAGGGCGCAGGCGTCAGTTCGATCGGTCGTGAAAAGGCGTGAGTCGCGTGCGGCGCTGTCCATACATCGGCACTGGTTCGTGTATGGCACGCGACGGGCGACAGCGTGAGAGCCGCCTACTTCCGATTCCGAAGCCCCAGCAAAGCGAGTTTGCTGGTACCCATCGCTACTGACCGGCGGTTCGTTCGAGCCGAATCCAACCCTCGACAGGATCGCCCGCGATACTCCCACTCAAGTTCATGTGGACGCCACCCAGACGACCAGAGTCCGCAAAAACCTGGAGCTCGATCGTCAAGTCCATACCATCGCCGGTGATGTCGAAGCTCCAGACGTTGGGAGCTTCTCGCGTGACCACGACGATGACACCGCGATTCTCGACGCTAGATTCGGTGCTGGTTCCCACCATCGCACTCTGCCATGCGAGGGGTTCGTCGAACTGCAGACTGGTGGTCGTCGTACCACCTCTGCGGGGACGTATGAGGTGCAAGGATTCGATGGCGTCGCCGCTTCGCGACGGGGTCCAGAGTTCTATTCCCATGCCGTAGGTTGGGTTCGCGTCGAACGCGGTCTGTCCGAACAATCGAACCCGGTCCGAATCCGGGTAGAAGTCCGGGTAGAACCTGCCATACCAGTCGTCGGGAACCGGGAAGTTCGAGTTCCCGATCGACATTTCGCCGGAGCCCGAGAAGTCCCCGTCGAACGACTCGAGCTGGACTATCGTCGGCGATGCAGTCGTCGAGGTAGACGACGCCTTGGTTGTCGGTGACGACTCTATTCGTGTCCCCTCTTGCGCGGCCAACCCCTCAGACCCAGAGCGACCTGCTTCGGTGGCCGAGGCAGTGTTGGAGGACATTGAAGATTGTGCCTGCACGCGAGTTGCGGGCTCGTCGCTTGACGTGCCGGCGCACCCCACGAGGGTGATCCAGGCCGTCAAGGCGAGCACCCGGCGTATGCTGGAGCGTCTGATTAGACACACGGGAACAGGCTTCCACAGACGGTGAACTCGGCCTGCGCTCGGCTGAAGTCGATGTCGCAGTCGATGCCGGGGTTGGATCCGTTCGGGTTCCGGTATGTGCAGTCCGTGCCGTGACCATCGCGGTCTCGGCGAGCCATCATCCACCCCCATCGGTCATTCTGCGGTGACGCATCGGACCATACCGGCCGGAAAGTGACACGATGTCGGGCGCGGGTCTCTGACGTGCCCTGGAACGGCCGTAGACCGAGCGACTTACGACCCTCGGCCCTCCCTTCGGCCAGGGTGGGCCGGGACCTCAGAATGGGCTTGAACCCTCAGACTCGGGGCTTCTCGCGCCTACCTCGATCAGGTGACGTGGACCTGACCGGCATCGAAGACGTACCAGGCGGCACGGTCTGGCAGCCCTCATCTGTCCTTGGCGCTGGGTCGTGTACGGCACGCCCTCGGCGTGATCGGCTGCGGCGTCAGCGGGTGCGGGTGACCTTGGTCAGGCCGGGCGGCTGGTCGGCGTCGCGGCCGAGCGTGTGCGCGAGGGCGATCGCCAGGCGCTGCCCGGCGACCACGCTGACCAGCGGTGCGACCCACTCGGCTACCTCGGGGAGCCGCCAGGCCACGCCGGCGTGCTGGTGCGCGGCCTCCAGCGCCCCGATCGTCGTGAGCGGCCCGCGCGACGCCAGAGCCGCGCAGGTCTGGACCAGGTCGTCCGACAGGGCCCCCGGCGCGGCGAACACGATCACGGGCACGTCCCCGGTCAGCCCACCGACCGGGCCGTGGCGCACGTCCGCGGCCGAGTGGGCCTGGGCGATGACCCCGCCGAGCTCCTGGAGCTTGAGCGCGGTCTCGTGCGCGGTGGCGAACTCGTACCCGCGGCCGACGACGATCCCCCGACGCGCGCTCACCCAGCGGTTCAGGGCCGCGGACGGCAGTCGGGCGGCCAACACCTCGCGCATCGCATCTGGCACGTCGGCCAGATCGCCGTACGCACCCGCGTCCCCCGCGAGCGCGGCGGACAGCAGGGCGATGGCCGCCAGCGAGCACGTGTAGGTCTTGGTGGCCGCGACCGCGTCCTCGGCGCCGGCCTCCAGCGCCACCACGTGCTCGGCGGCGGCGGCCAGCGCCGACCCGGGCGCGTTCGTGATCGCCACCGTCGGGGCCCCTTGGCGGGCCGCCTCGGACACGACCCCGACGACGTCGGGCGAGGTGCCCGACTGCGAGATGCCGATGGTGAGCGTGTCGCGCAGGTCGAGCCGGGCGCCGTACCGGGTGGTCAGCGAGGGGGCGGCCAGCGCGGCCCGCAGGCCGTTGCGCGCCCCGAGCACGTACTGGGCGTAACGTG
Organism: Nitriliruptorales bacterium; assembly: GCA_036396595.1. GTDB lineage: Bacteria > Actinomycetota > Nitriliruptoria > Nitriliruptorales > Nitriliruptoraceae > DASWKO01. The sequence continues at coordinate 9,532 of DASWKO010000080.1, forward strand.
CCACGTTGTCCGACGAGCCACGGGCGACCAGCAGGACGTTGGTGAACCTGCCGCGCAGGCGATCGGCCAGGGCGGCGACCTCCGCCTGGCGCCCGAGCACCGCGCCGACGCGGTCGGGCTGCTCGGCGGCCTCGCGCTCGACCAGTCCCGGCACGCGGCGCTCCGACAGCAGCAGGTACAGACGGTATGTCGCAGTAGAGTACATACCTGGCACGGGACAGGAGGCGCGGCGTGCGGCAGCGGCTGGAGGTCGAGGCAGCGGTCACGCCCCGTGGGGTCGTGGCGCCCGCCGCAGTGCTCGTGGACGGCGGCGTGATCGCAGCCGTCGGGACGCCGGCCGAGATCGGTGACGTCGATGTCCCTGCCGAACGGCACGCGGGCACGCTCGTGCCCGGCTTCGTGGACCTGCAGGTCAACGGCATCGGCGGACACCAGTACGGCGCGGGGCAGGCCGGCCTGCGTGCCACTGCCTCGGCCCTGCTCGCCAGCGGTGTCACCGCGCACTGCCCCACGATCACCACCCGGGCCTGGGACCGGTACCCCGATGCCTTCGCGGCGCTCGGCGCCCCGCCGGGGGCTCCCGCGCCCGGGAGCCTCGGCCCCCAGATCGAGGGCCCGCTCCTGTCCCCACGGCAGGCCGGCGCGCACGACGTCGCCGCGCCCGGCGCCCCGCCGGGGGCTCCCGCGCCCCGGAGCCTCGGCCTGCACCTCGAGGGCCCGTTCCTGTCCCCACGCCAGGCGGGCGCCCACGACGTCGCCGCGCTGGTCGAGCCGTCGGCGGCGCGGGTCGAGGAGCTGCTGGCGTGGGCTGACCACGACGTCGCGATCGTCACGCTGGCGCCCGAGCTCCCCGGCGCGGGCGCCGCGATCGGTCTGCTTCGTGCCGCGGGCGTGGTCGTGAGTGCCGGGCACACGGACGCGACCTACGAGCAGCTCCGTACGGCGGTCGACGCGGGCGTCTCGATGGTCACCCACGTGTTCAATGCCCAGCGCGGCCTGGGGCACCGCGAGCCCGGTACCGCAGGCGCCGCCCTGCTGCTCGACCAGCTCGACGTCGGCATCATCCTCGACCGCGTGCACGTCCACGCGGAGCTCGCGGCGCTGGTCCTGAGCATCACCGCCGGGCGGGTGTTCGCCGTCACGGACGCGGTGGCCACCGCGGGGCTCCCGCCCGCCCGCTACGAGTTCGACGGCGTGGCGGTGGACACGACCAGCGGGGCGCCCCGCCTGGCGGACGGCACGCTGGCCGGGAGCAACCTCACGATGGACGCCGCGTTCCGGTTCGTCGCGGCCTGCCGGGGGCTGGTCGACGCGGTCGCTGCGACCGCGACCACGCCCGCTCGGGCGATCGGTCGTGACGACCTCGGGGTGTTGGCGCCCGGCGCCGCCGCGGACCTCGTCCTCCTGGACGACGACCTCCAGGTGGCGGCCGTCTGGCGCGACGGCGTCCCGGTGGCGTGACCGCCTGACCGCGACCGGCAGGGCCAGCTTGCCACGTGGCCAGCTCGCTACGCGGCCTGTTTCGCGCCGCGGCCTGTTCGCGACGCGGGCTGTTCGCTACGCGGCCTGTTCGCGACGCGGGCTGCTCGCTACGCGGTCAGCGCGAAGTGCTCCGAGAACACCAGGGCGGCCGCCCCGACCAAGCCGGCGCGCGCGCCCAGCGTCGAGATGCGCACGTCCACCTCGTCGGCGTTGCCCGGGAACACGCGGGTGCGGGTGCGATCCTCGATCAGCCCCCGGAGCAGCTCGCCGCCGGCCGCCGCGTCGCCGTGCAGGATGACGGTCTCGGGCGCGAACACCTGCTGGAGGTTGGCGATGCCGACGGCAAGATGGTCCGCGTAGCGCTCGAGCAGTCGCCGGGCGGCGCCGTCGGTGGCCGCGTGCTCCGCGAGCCGGGCGCCCGTCACGCTGCGTGGTCTCGGCAGGCCGCTGGCCCGGGCCTGGGCCCGCAGCCACCGCAGGGTCGCGATCGTCTCCCAGCAGCCGCGCAGCCCGCACACGCACAGGTCGCCGTCGACCACGACGCACGTGTGTCCGAACTCGGCCGCGTGGGCGTTGCCGCCCCGGAACACCTGGCCGTCGATCACCATCCCGACGCCCAGCCCGTGCCCGGTCTGCAGCGACGCGAACGTCCTCAGTCCACGGCCGTCGCCGAACCACTTCTCGCCCAGCGCCTGGACCCGCGAGTCGTTCTCGACCACGACCGGGAGCCCGAGCGCGTCCTCGACGGCGCTCGGCAGCCAGTCGCCCACCAGGGCCGGTACCGGGGTGGACCCGAGCACGGCCCGTGCCGCCGGGTCGTAGACGCCCGGCACGGCGATGCCCACGCCGATCGGAGCCGTGCGGGCAGCGCCAGCCACCGCGGCGAGCGCGTCGAGGACCGCGCAGCGAGTGGTGTCCACGTCCAGCTCGGCCCCGTCGAACGGCCGCTCCTCGTGCACGAGCACGTCGCCGCGGGCGTTGACCAGCGCAGCCTGGACGCCGCTGGAGTCCAGGGTCGCCACGGGGGTGAGCCCGGCCTGCTCGGTGAACCACAGCGGCACGGCGGGCTTGCCCACCTGTCCGGTGCGCGGCTCGCCCTCCTCGAGCAGGGCGGCCTCGAGCAGCGACTGGACGATGTTGCCGATCGTGCCGCGGGTCACGCCCGCCAGTCGGGCCAGGTCCGCGCGGGACTGGGGACCGTGGTCCCACAGCGCCTGGAGGACGCGCGACCGGTTGATGTCGCCGACGGCCGACGGAGACAGCAGCGACGAGCCGGTCGTGGCGTTGCCGTGGGTCATGCGCGAACCTCCAGGTGCGGACCCTACTGTGACCCAGCGAGCTGGCCCGGCGGCGGCCATCCGGCGGTCATCCGGCGGTCATAGGGCGGTGATGCCGTCGTGCGGCTGTGACAGGAAGCGTCGCAGCACGGGCGTCGTCTCGGAGCGGAAGGTCAGCAGGAACCCGTGGCCGCCGCCCTCGTACACCACCAGCTCGGCGCCGGGCACGAGGTCGCGGTAGGCCTGCGCCGAGGCCAGGTCCACGACCGGGTCCACGCTGCCGTGGAGGACGAGGGTCGGCACCGCCGGTCCGTCGGGCCACACGAGCGCGGCCCGCGCGCGCTGGTGGGCCACGATCTGGCGCAGGTCGTGGCGGAACGGGCGCATGTCCGCGCTGACCCGGAGGTTGTGGCGCGCGAAATCGACCAGCCATTCCCGCGCGACGGGGTCGGCCTCGACGCGGGCGCGCTCGACCTCGTTGGCCTCCTCGAGCGCGCGTGCCACCAGCGCGCCGGGCTCCCCGGCCGCCCTCAGTTGGCGGCTGCGGGCGAGTCTGGTCAGCGCCCCGACGACGCCGGGCAGCGCGTTGAACACCCGCATGGCAAGCGGGACCTGGCGCACGTCGGGGTGGACCGCACAGCACAGCACGAGGCCGGCGCAGCGGTCGCGCTGCTGCGCGGCGAAGGTGAAGCTGGACGGGCCGCCGCCCGAGATCCCGACGATGGCCGCACGCTCGATGTCCAGCGCGTCCAGCAGGGCGGTGTAGGCAGCCGCGGTCGTGTCCCAGGTCGGGCCCGTGGCCAGAGGCGTGCGCCCGTAGCCGGGGCGTGAGATCAGCAGGACGCGGTGGGTGCGGGCAAGCTCGCGGCCCAACGGTGCTGCCTGGCTCCAGTCGCCGGGCATGCCGTGCACGATGAGCACGGCCGGCCCCGCCCCGAGGTCGGCGACCTCGACGGGTCCCGCTGCCGTCGCCACCAGCTCCGGCTCCACGAGCACCTCGGCACCTCCCGGACCTGCTTATGTATGAGGTGCATACTAACCTCGCGACTCCACAGCACGGCACGGAGCGGCACGGCGCGACCATGGACGACCCGGAGGGCGATGTGACGCAGGCGGTCGGCGCGCAGCGCCCGTGGGTGGCCGCGATCGAGGGCTTCTACGGCCCTCCGCTGGAGCACGGCACCCGCCTGGACCTGATCCGCTGGCTGCCCTCGGGGGGTCTGACCGCGTACTCCTACGGGCCGAAGGACGATCCTTACCACCGCG
>DASWKO010000081.1:0-11590 GCA_036396595.1 Nitriliruptorales bacterium
GTTGGCAGGCACGGAGGCACATCAGGGTCAGTACAGGTTCAGGTCTGGAGACGGGTCGCGGGGAACGGGTCCCGCGATCGAGGTTCGCGTGGACACCGGGAGGGCCCGTGGCAGGCGTATCCGGAGCGGGCGGGCCGGGTAAGGACACCACCTTCTACCGTCCCTAACGGACGGCACCCCGCGACTATCCCGTTCCGAGGCCAACTTGTGAAGGATGTGCGCTCTGAGCGCACATCCGTGCACGCGCAGGCCGCGGACGGTAGGGCGCGCTCAGGCCGCGCTTGCGGCCTGTTCGACCAGCCGTGCGAGCGATTCCACGGCCTCGGCGAGCTCGCGTTCCCGCTCCTCGGACACCTCGTCCTCCTCCGCGAACTCCTCGAGCGCCTCGCGCAACTCGTCCACCTTCGATCGTGCCTCGGCCCAGTCACCCTCGTCGTACTCCTGGACGACCTTCTTCAGCTTCTCGGACAGCTCCTTGGCCGCATCCCTGCTCATGGAGGCACCACGGCCTCTGGTCAGCAGCTCCTCGATCCCGTCGACGACGTCGCTGATCGAGGCGGGGGACGGCGGCGCGGTCGGCTGCGGGGCTGGCTCGAGCGGGTCGTCACTCGGCGCGGCGGGCTGCGGCGACGAGCCCTGGGTCGGTGCCTGGTCACCGGCCATCCGCTCGCCGAACAGGGCCACTGCGACCAGGGCGAAGGCCAGCAGGATCATCACCGCGACTCGACGGCCCCAGCGGATCGTCAGGTCGTCCTCGTCCTCGTCCTCGTCCTCGTCCTCGTCCTCCTCCGCACCGAGGACCTGGGTCGGGGCGGCGCCCGGGTACGCGGTCGTCCGCAGCGCGCGCGTGCGCTCGAGTGCCTCGGTCGGCACGACCGGCAGCACCTGCGTGGCCACGCTGGAGCCCGCGTCCCGCAGGCGCGCGGCCGCACGATCGCCGTCCGCGGGACGGTCGGACGGGTCCTTGGCGAGCAGCGCCAGCAGGACCCGGTCGAACTCCTCGGGCACGTCGCCGCGGCGCATCGACGGTGGCTGGGGTTCCTGACTGATGTGCTGGTGGAGCACCGAGACCGCCGCCTCGGCGCGGAAGGGCGGTTCGCCGGTCACCAGGGCGTACAGCAGGCACCCGAGCGCATAGACGTCGGAGGCCGGCGTGGCGGGCTGGCCCCGGACCTGCTCGGGCGCGACGTACGGGACCGATCCGAGCACCGAGTGGGTGGTGGTCAGCGTCAGGTCGGAGGCGCCCCGGGCGATGCCGAAATCGGTCACCTTCACGTGGCCGTCGGGGCTCACCAGGACGTTGCTGGGCTTGACGTCGCGGTGCACCAACCCGATCCGGTGCGCCGCCCCGAGCGCGTCCGCCATCGCCGCCCCCAGCGCCAGCACACGCTCGGGGTCCAGCGGCCCTTCGGCCCGCAGCACGTCTCCCAGCGTCGGCCCGTCGACGAGCTCCATGACGATGTAGTGGGCGCCGTCCTGCTCGCCGCGATCGAAGACGCCGACGACGCCGGGGTGGCTCAGGGAGGCTGCGGCCCGGGCCTCGCGCTGGAACCGCGCGAGGAACTCCTGGTCGCCCGCCAGGGCCTCGTCGAGCACCTTCACGGCCACGTCCCGACCCAGGCGTGTGTCGTGCGCCCGGAACACCCGGCCCATGGCGCCGCGGCCCAGGATCTCCCCCAGCTCGTAGCGACCGTCCAGCACGGCCCCGCTCGCCACGGTCACGGCGCAGCCCGGTCCAGGTCAGGGCTCACGGCACCTCGAGGTCGGGGTAGGAGCGGTCGGGCGGTGCGGGCCCAACGGTAGCCAGCCAGCACGGGGACACGCCGTGCGGGGCCCGGTCAGCCGGCGCGGTAGCGCGCGTCCAGATCCCTCCCGGTGCGCATCACGGTCCCGGCCTCGTACAGCCGCGTGAGCAGCTCCAGTGTCCGGTCTGGGTCCCACCCGAGCGCGTCGGCCAGGACACCGGCCGTCGCCATCCGTCGGGCACGCAGCTCCGCCAGCAGCAGCTCGTCATCGGCCGCGTCCGACCCCTCGCCCGCGGCCAGCTTCCAGGCCGTCTGGGCCGCGATCTCGATGCGCTCCTCCAGCGGGGTCGGGTCGTCGATCCGCGGAGGCGCGCCCAGGCGGGCGAGCAGCGCCGCCGGGTCCTCGGCCAGCTCGGGATGGACACGGATCTGCGTCAGGTCGCCGCGCAGCCGGTCGTAGCCTTCGAGGTCCAGATCCTCGGCCTCGACCGTCTGGACCTCGGGGTCGAGCACGACCTCGTCGCTGCCGGCACGGGTGGCCCGAAGCCCGGCGAGGAACCGCTCCGGCGACCGGCCGCGCACGGCGAAGAGCAGGAGCGGATGGTCGTCGACGGCGCGGGCGAACACGTGGTGCAGGCCGGCCACGTGCCGGCACGGCCCATCGGTCACCCCGCACGTGCAGGTGCATTCGACGTCGTCGGCGTCCGGGAACAGGGCGGCGCCGGCCTGATCGAAGCGCTCGTCGACGTCCTCGGGCAGCCGGTCGTGCAGCAGCTCCAGCGCGGGCCGCACGGTCGTGGCCAGCGACTCGGTGACCCGGTCCCAGGTGTGCTCGTCCAGCGTGGGCACGACGATCACCGGGGTGTGCGCCGTGGCACGGTCGCCCTGGGCACGCCCCGCCAGCTTGCCGGGGAGCACGGTCAGGCCGCTGAGCTGACCGATCCTGGCGTCCGCGTCGCCGCGGTCGAAGCGGGCCGTGCGGGTCGAGAACGCCGGCCTGACGGCGTCCAGCCAGCGCTGCCCCCACCAGGTGTGGGCGCCCACGGCGATGTCGGAACGGGTGCGGTAGACCATGGTTCAGGCGGCCTCGTCATCGTCGTCATCATCGTCGGCATCGGCGATGTCGTCGGGCGACAGGGCCACCAGATCGAACAGCTCCGACTCGCCGAGCTCGGTGAGCCACGCCTCGCCGGCGCCGACCACCGATGCCGCGAGCGCGCGCTTGCGCTCGAGCAGCTCGGCCACGCGGTCCTCGACCGTGCCGCTGGCGACCAGCGTGTGGACGGTGACGGCCCGCGTCTGGCCGATGCGGTGGGTCCGGTCGGTCGCCTGGTCCTCGACGGCCGGGTTCCACCAGCGGTCGAAGTGCACGACCTCGGTGGCGCGCGTCAGGTTCAGGCCCGTGCCGCCCGCACGCAACGACACCAGCAGGATCGGCGGCGCGTCGTCCTCCTGCTGGAAGCGGTCGACCATCCGGTCCCGCGACACGCGCGCGACCCCGCCGTGGAGGAAGGGCACCTCGGGCAGCTCCAGGTGGGTGCGCAAGTGCCCGATGAGCAGGTCGCCCATCTTGCGGTACTGGGTGAACACCAGCGCCCGGTCCCCCGCCGCGACGATCTCCTCGAGGATCTCGGTGGCGCGATCGAGCTTGCCGGAGCGATGCTCCAGCGGTCCGGTCTGGGCGAGGTAGTGGGCGGGGTGGTTGCAGATCTGCTTGAGCGCCGTCAGCAGCGCCAGGACCCGCCCTCGCCGGCCGATGCTGCGGTCCTCGGTGAGCTTGCCCTGGCTGAAGGCCGCGTCGACCGCGGCCTGGTACAGCCGCGCCTGCTCTGGCGTGAGCGACACCGGCACGGTGATCTCCTGCTTGGGCGGCAGGTCCACCGCCACCTCCGGGTCGGTCTTCTCACGCCGCAGGATGAACGGCGCCACCAGCCGGCGCAGCCGCGTCGCCGCCTCGTCGTCACGCCAGCGCTCGATCGGCACGGCGTAGTGCTCGGTGAAGCGCCTCAGCGAGCCCAGCAGGCCCGGGTTGGTGAGGTCGACGATGGCCCAGAGCTCGCTGAGGCGGTTCTCGATCGGCGTGCCGGTCATCGCGAGCCGTACGTTCGCGGGCAGCACGCGGGCGGCCTTGGCGCCCTTCGAGGCCACGTTCTTGACCTGCTGCGCCTCGTCGTAGACGACGACGTCCCAGTCGACGTTCTCGAGGAGGTCGATGTCGCGGCGCAGCAGCGCGTAGGACGTCACCGTCACGCTGCCGGGCGTGAAGGCGTCGAGCGTGTCGGGGCGGTCCGGGCCGTGGTAGCGCACGACCTGCGCGTCGGGCGCGAACCGGGCGATCTCACGCTCCCAGTTGCCCACGACGGAGGTGGGGCACACCACCAGGTGCGGCTGCCGACGCGGGCGCCCCACCATGAACGCGATCGCCTGGACCGTCTTGCCGAGCCCCATGTGGTCGGCGAGGACGCCGCCGAGGCCGAGCTCGCTGAGGCGTTGCAGCCAGGCGACGCCGCGGCGCTGGTAGGGGCGCAGGTCGCCGACGAACCGCCGGTCGATGCGGGCCTGGCCGGGGCCGTCGGCCTGACGCAGGCGCTGCACCAGCCGGCCGAACGCCCCGTCGGCGACCACGTCGACCGAGCCGACGCCGTCGACGCGGTGCTCGCCCGACAGCGCCGCGACCAGCGCCTCGCGGACGCCGAGCGTTCGGCGCTGACCGTCGAGGTCGGCGAGTTGCTCGAGGTCATCGGTGTCGAGGCGCGCCCACCGGCCCTTCCAGTGCACGAGCGGGCTGCCCAGGTCGGCCAGCCGTGCCAGCTCCTGGGCAGTGAGCCGGTCGTCGCCCAGCGCGACCTCGAACCGGACGTCGGTCAGGCTGGCCTCGCTGAACAGGTCGACCTCGGTCTCGCGCACGCGCCCCGGATCGAGCTCGCCGTCGTCGATGCGCAGCCGGGCGCGCAGCCGGTGGGTGCGCGCCGCCTCGACCTCGGCCGGCAGCACCAGGCCGATGCCTGCGTCGCGCAGGTCGTCGCCAGCCTTGCCGAGCAGGCCGGCCGCCTCGGCGGTGGAGACCTCCACCACGTCGGGCCACCGTTCGTCGAGCGCGCGGTCCAGCGGCGCGAACAGCTCCGACGCCTCGGCCAGACCGCGCAGCAGCACCTCGTCGGGCGCCTGCAGGTTGCGGCCGGCCAGGTGGAACGGGCCACCGACGTGCGTCCAGACCGCGCCGGCCGGCACCGTGGCCGTGAGGTCGTCGCTGGACTGGAGCACCAGGTGGACGCGCCACCCGTCCGGCGCCACGTCACCGGACCCGACGTCGGGGTCGGGTGCCTCCACGCGCAGGGCGAGCCGGGCGCGGGCACGCTCCTGACGGTCGAGCACCGGCTCGACCCACTCCTGGATGCCCAGCGCGTGCGGATCGACCGAGCGCCTGGGGTCGACCACGTACGGGTCGGCCGAGGCAAGGGCGTGGTACCAGGCCTCGGGCCAGGGACGCGCGGCCCGGCGGCGTCCGCTGCCATCGGGGCGGCGTCCGGCCCGGCCACACGCATCCGCGACGGCGTCGCAGAAGGCAACCAGCAGGTCGAAGGCGGTCCACAACCGGTCGCCGTCCCGCGACAGGGCGTGTGCGCACGGCGGCAGCGCGTACGCCAGCTTCTCGAGCCGACCGTCGCGGGGCGGCACGGCGCGCCACGACGCCGCGGCCGGATCCGTGTGCGTGCCCGGTCGCAGGGTCGGCACGAGCCGGCCCGCGGCCACGAACTCGAGCGCGAGCTTGGCGGCCGCGCTCCAGGCCAGGATCGCGCCGGAGGGGCGCCTCCAGCTCGGCCAGTCCTCCGCGGTCGGCAGGGCGGCCAGCACGCGCACGGCCGGCATGATCGCGACGGCTCGGGCGGCGACCTCGCGGGCCTCCACGCCACCGTCGATCGGCACCGACAGCGTCGCCTGGACCTCGTCGCCTTCGGGCAATCCGAGCTCCGTGGCCGCCGCGGCCACATCCAGATCGTCACCCCAGAGCAGCAAGCGACCCGAGGCCGGTACCGGCCGGCCGGGTTGGAAGGTGGCACGCAGGGCAGAGGCGGACACGAGGCTCCGGGCAGTGGAGGGCGGCACGGACAGGGGCGGCGGGCACGGACCGATCGAAGGTAACGGGTCCGGGAGCCGACCGGCGATCCATGGCCGGTCCGACGGTCGTCGCCTGGCACGGTGACCGGACGTCGCGTGCGCGCAGCGACCCCGCCCTTTCCCTGCGTCGGAACACTGCCGACAGGGATGACGTTGGAGGGATGGCTACGGCGAACAGTCTGCGAACCGCACGCGTAGCGATCAGCAGGAGAGGCTCGTGACCCAGACCAAGCAGATGACGACGACGGACGACCGGGTCGACGCCACGCTGACGTGGCTCGAGGCCGAGTTCCCCGGCTGGACGTTCGAGGTCACCGGCACGCGCACCTGGAGCAAGGAAGGCCGGCCGCTCTGGAGCGGCCGCAGGGCGGGCCACCACCCCCAGGCCGAGATGACTGCGGCGAAGCTCCACACGCGGCTCACCGAGTACCTCGAGCGCGAGGCCAGGCGCGTCGCCCCGACCAACTGACCGACCGAGTTCTCGTCAGCGGTCCTCGGGACCGATCCAGCGCTCGGTCGCGGGCGGATCGAAGTCCTCCAGGCGTGCCAGCAGGTCGTCGGGGTCGGTGTCGTCGACCAGCAGCCGGCGGATCCCGAGCTGCACGAACCCTTCCTCGACGGCGTGGTCGAGGAAGCCGAGCAGGCCGTCGAAGTAGCCCGCGACCTGCAGCAGGCCGATCGGCTTGGCGTGCAACCCGAGCTGCAGCCAGGTCCAGATCTCGAACAGCTCCTCCATCGTCCCGAGCCCCCCGGGCAGGGCGACGAAGGCGTCCGACAGGTCGTGCATCAGCGCCTTGCGCTCGTGCATCGTCTGGACGACGCGCAGGTCCTGGACGCCCGGGTGGTCGATCTCGCGACGCTTGAGGTGATCGGGTATGACGCCGGTCACCTCGCCGCCGCCCTCCAGCACGGCGTCGGCCAGCACCCCCATCAACCCGATGGTGCCCCCGCCGTAGACCAGGCCGATGCCGGCGGCTGCCAGCGCCCGGCCCAGATCGCGCGCCACGACGGCATACGCCGGGTCGCCGCCGGGACTCGATCCGCAGAACACGCACACACGCCGGAGCTCGATCATCCCGGCGAGCCTACGCGCCGCCGTGCGTCAGCCCGCCCGCCTAGCCCGCCTAGCCCTACCACCGCGTCGGCTGCAAGTCCTACGTCGTTGTCCCGGTGGGGTGAGGGTGGATCGGCCCGGTCGGGAACCCGGACGTGCGTCAGGGGACCCGAACGCGCGATTGGCGCTCACCCTGTCAACTGGTGTTACTCTGTAAGCAATGGCCCTTGAGGTGGTGCTCCGCTTGTGACGCTCAGTCAGGGGCTCGACGGTGCCCTTTCGTGCGCCTTCGGTCGGGCACAAAGGTGACCGATGAGACGTTGTGCAGGGTGCTAGACCTTCCCCGACCCGATGCGGAGACAACGATGGGTGACGTCACGCACACGCTGGAACAAGGCACGTCCGGACAGCGGCGGACACCCCTCACCGCCGATGTCGCAGGCAGCAGCGTGCGCATCGAGCACAGCCCTGAGCTGCGGTTCTCGAGCCTCTCCGGCGTCGATGACGAGACTCTGGGCGTCATCGCGAACGCCGAGCTGTTCGACCGTGTCCAGCGTCGTCGGGACGCCGGCCTGGATGACGCGGTCGAGATCGACGAATTCATCGGCGGACTCGACGACTGACGGCTTTACCCGCGGCGGGCCTGAGCGATGTCGTAGATCTCGCGGCGGTGCGCGAGCGCCAGGACCAGCACCAGCTCGTCATCGATCGCTTCGAACACGCACCGGTAGTCGCCGACCCGCACGCGCCAGCAACCCGACAGTGGTCCGCTCATCGGCTTCCAGCCAGCGCGCCGTTCGATCTTCGTCTTGGCCTTGCGCCATACATCCTTGCCGCACGCGCGCTCGTCGTTGGCCTGAAGGAACTCGGCCGCGACGTAGATCCTCATCGTGCGGGGCGTGTCGAGAACGCGCAGACGGCGGCGGGCGCTTCGTTGACGCTCAACCGCCACTCCCACCGCTGACCTGGCGGCAGAGCGATCGGGGCGAAGTTCAGCGCCAGCATGCTCTCAAGTGGGATGCCGTGCGGAGTGTTGGGTGGGCGACCGACCTCGAGGTCACCGAACAGCGCGATCGGCTGACCATCGGGTCCATGTACCGCGTTACCGTCCCCATCGATGAGTTCGAGCCGGAACGCATGCCGCATGTTCGCTTGGTCCCACGGGACCAGAACCAGAATCGCGATGCCGAACGGTGCGTTGCCAGTCGTCACGGACCAGCCGGCGCCCAGCATGTTCAGCTTGCCGTCCGCGACCTGGGCATAGTCGCACAGCAGCATGGTGACTTCCACGGTCTTGTCCTCGGTTCAGGAGGTGACCGCTCCGCGTCGCAGATGCTGGACCCAAGGATGCGGGTTCGTTACGTTGCGACCGTCAAGATCAGGACTCGACAGGGGTGGAGCGAACAACTCAGCTTCCTTCTCAGGGGTCGCGGGCAGGCACCCGCGACCCCCGTTTTTTTGGTCGCCGTCGCGGGCGCACGGCCGTTGCTCTGGCAGTGTGCCGGTAGGTGTGCCAGCTTCCGAGCACCTCGAACCGGCGTCGCCCATCCGACCGAGCACAACGTTCAACCATAAGATGCTGTGTTTGCACAGGCTGTGCACGGGCGTTTCCACAGGTCCTACCTGGATGTTCCAGGGGTTACCCCCATGCCGTCCACAGCGCTGTCCACTCCTTGCTTCTTGCTAGTCGTTTGGATCAGAGCGCACCACTCCCGCGGGCCAGACAACAGCAGGAACTCGCCCGCCGGTTGGGTGAGCGCGGGTTCGCGCTGCCGGGCACGATCACCGAACGGACCAAGAGCTGTGGCAAGCCGGCCTGCCGCTGCCGCGACGACCCAACGCTTCGCCACGGCCCCTACGTCCAGTGGACCCGCACCGTCGACGGCACCAACCGTCACCAAGCAGCTCACCCGTGACCAACTCGATCGCTACCAGGCCTGGTTCGACAACGCCCGCCCGCCTCAACCCCGGGCGTACGTGCCGACGGTGCGGTTCTGCTCGATGATGTTGTCGCCGTACCTGCCCAGGAACTCGGCGCGGCTGAGGCCCGCCCCGTCGCCGACCTCGGTGTCCAGCGCGTAGACCCAGAAGTAGTAGTGGTGGGTCCCATGTCCCTCCGGCGGCAGCGGCCCGTTGTAGCGCTGGTTGCCGAAGTCGGTGGTCCCCTGCGTGTACGGCGCGTGGTCGCCTTCGTCGATGCTGGTGACGTGCGCCGGGATCCCGTACGTCACCCAGTGCGTGAACCCGAACGGCAGCGGGGCGTCCGGGTCGTGGCAGATCACCGCGAGGCTCCGGGTGCCGTCGGGCACCCCCGACCACGACAGCTCGGGCGAGACGTCGTCGGCCTCGTGGCTGTGCTTGCGGTCGAGCTTGCCGTGATTCTCGAACGAGCTGCTCGTGATCCTCAGGTCCGCGATGTTCAGGCCCATGGGGCGACCTCCGTCGGTGTGCTCAGGGATGGTGCGTCGCAACCGAACCTAGATCGACGGCCGGCCCCGCGCACAGCCCGTGACACCGACCGGTCGCACGGGGTCGTCGGCGCTGCTCGACCGGGGACCGCGTAGCCTGCTGCGAAACGCCAGGACGCCGTCGCCCCGCCAAGGACCGCCGTGAGCCAGCACCCCTTCCCACAGGGGGCCGCCGCGACCGACGCCGCCGTCGCGCGCCTGGCCGCCCGGCTGCCCGAGCCGCTCGGGCTGCTCGCGGGGCTGGCGTACAACTACCACTGGTCGTGGGTCCCAGGTGGTCGCGACATCTTCAAGGCGCTGGACGCCGACCGCTGGCGCCGGGTCCAGGCCAACCCCGTGCGGTTCCTCACCGAGCTGGAGCCGGCTCAGCTCGAGCTCGCCGCAACGGACACGGGGCTGGCCACCCGGATCCAGGCGGTCGCGGCCGCGGTCCGCGCCGACCTGGACCGGCCGTTCCAAGACGGATTGCAGGCCGACGGCGCGCATCCGATCGCGTACGTCTGCGCCGAGTTCGGCGTCCACCCGTCGCTGCAGATCTACTCGGGCGGGCTCGGGATCCTGGCCGGGGACATCCTCAAGGAGTCATCGGACCTCGCGCTGCCGACGGTCGGCGTGGGCCTGCTGTACCGGCGGGGCTACTTCCACCAGCGCCTGGACGCGTCCGGCTGGCAGCACGAGTACTGGACCGAGGTCGATCCCGACCTGCTGCCGGCGGTGCACGTGACCGGCGCCGACGGTGCACCGGTCCGGGTGACCGTGCCGGTCCGTGACCGCGAGGTCGCGCTGCACGTGTGGCGCGTGGACGTCGGCCGGGTGCCGCTGTTCCTGCTGGATGCCGACCTCGAGGACAACGACCCGCTGGACCGCTGGATAACCAGCCGGCTGTACGACGGCAACCTCGACGTGCGCCTGGCGCAGTACACGGTGCTCGGCGTCGGCGCGATCCGGGCGCTGCGGGCGCTGGGGATCGAGCCCGGGACGGTGCACCTGAACGAAGGCCACGGAGCGCTGGCGACCCTCGAGCTGACTGCCGACCAGCTCGGCCAGGAGCGCGACCTCCAGGACGTGCTGGCCGCAGCGCGTGGCCGTGTCGTGTTCACCACCCACACGCCGGTCCCGGCCGGCAACGAGACCTACGAGCCCTACCGCGTCACCGCGACCATCGGTGCCTACCTGCACGACCTGCAGGTCCGCCAGGACCAGTTCCTCGCGCTCGGGCGCGTCGACCCCGACGATCACCACGCCGAGGTCGGCATGACTCCGGTCGCGCTGCGTGCGGCGCGGACCTCCAACGCCGTCAGCGCCCGGCACGGCGAGGTGGCTCGGGACATGTGGTCCGACCTGTTCGGGACGCAACCCGCGGACACCCCGATCACGCACGTCACCAACGGCGTCCACCTGCCCACGTGGATGGCCCCGCAGATCCGTGCGGTGCTCGACGAGCACCTGGGGGACGGCTGGTGGACCCGCGCGGACGACCCCGACACGTGGGCTCCCGTCGACGACATCCCCGACGACGAGCTGTGGCGCGCACGCACGCAGGCGCGGGCCGAGCTGATCGACCATGTGCACGACCGGATCCTCACCGACCGGCTCGCGCGCGGCGACGACCTGCTCTACGTCGAGCGCGCCGCCGAGGCACTGGACCCGCACGCGCTGACGATCGGCTTCGCGCGCCGCGTCGCGACCTACAAGCGCCTGCACCTGCTGCGGCACGACCCCGAGCGGGTGCTCAAGCTGCTCGACGCACCCCACCCGCTGCAACTGCTGTTCGCCGGCAAGGCGCACCCGTCCGACACCGGCGCCAAGGGCGTCCTGCAGTCGATGTTCGGGCTGAAGGACCAGCCCAACGTCGCCGAGCGGGTCGCCTTCCTCGAGGACTACGACATGACGCTCGGACGGCTGCTGACGTCCGGGACCGATGTCTGGGTCAACGTGCCACGGCCCCCGATGGAGGCGTCGGGCACCTCGGGGATGAAGGCCGGCCTGTCCGGGGGGCTGAACCTGTCGGTGCTCGACGGCTGGTGGGCAGAGGGCTACGACGCCACCAACGGGTGGGGCATCGACGGGTCCGAGGACCCCGACCACGAGGCGCAGGACCACCGGCACGCGACCGAGCTGTACGACCTGCTGGAGCACCAGGTGATCCCGCTGTTCCACGAACGCGACGAGGACGGGATCCCGCGCGGGTGGATGGTCATGGT
>DASWKO010000082.1:0-2480 GCA_036396595.1 Nitriliruptorales bacterium
CAAGGTCGACGTGGTGATCGGCACGCACCGCCTGCTGCAGAAGGACGTCGTGTTCGGTGACCTCGGCTTGGTCGTGGTCGATGAGGAGCAGCGCTTCGGCGTCGCCCACAAGGAGCGGCTCAAGCAGCTCAAGAACAACGTGGACGTGCTGACGATGACGGCCACGCCGATCCCGCGCACGCTCGAGATGGCGGTCAGCGGCATCCGCGACCTGTCGGTGATCGAGACGCCACCCGAGGACCGCCAGCCGGTCGTCACCACCGTGACCGAGTTCGACGACGCCCAGGTGGCCCTGGCGATCCGGCGCGAGCTGCTGCGTGAGGGCCAGGTGTTCCACGTCCACAACCAGGTGGACACGATCCACGAGGTCGCGGCCCACATCCGCGAGCTGGTCCCCGACGCGCGCGTCCGGTACGCCCATGGGCAGATGAACGAGCACGAGCTCGAGCAGGTGATGATCTCGTTCTGGGAGCGCGAGTTCGACGTGCTGGTGTGCACCACCATCGTCGAGTCCGGCCTGGACGTGCCCAACGCCAACACCTTGATCGTCGAGCGTGCCGACCTGCTGGGCCTGTCCCAACTGCACCAGCTACGCGGCCGCGTCGGTCGCTCCACCGAGCGGGGCTACGCCTACTTCTTCTACCCGGCCGATGCGCGCATCACCGAGAACGCCTACGACCGGCTCCAGACCATCGCCCAGCACGCCCGCCTCGGGTCGGGCCTGGCCATCGCGCTGCGCGACCTGGAGATCCGCGGCGCGGGCAACGTCGTCGGCGCCGAGCAGTCCGGCCATGTCGCCGCGGTCGGCTTCGACATGTACGCCCAGTTGCTCAAGGAAGAGGTCGCCGACCTGACCGGTGAGCCGCTCGAGGAGGATCGGGAGATCAGGCTCGAGCTGCCGGTCGACGCGCACCTGCCCGCGGAGTACGTCGCCGACGAGCGGCAGCGGCTGGAGATGTACAAGAAGATCGCCGCGGTACGCGACGCCTCGGGGATCAGGACCGTCAAGAGCGAGCTCGCCGACCGCTTCGGCAAGCTGCCCGAGGCCGGTGAGCGGCTGGTCAGCCTGGCCGCGCTGAAGGCCGCGCTGCGCCGCTGGGGCATCGAGGAGGTCGCGGTCCAGCCGCGCCCGCGCAGCACCCTGCGGGTCAAGCCGGTCGAGCTCAGCGAGTCCCAGCAGGTCCGGCTGGAGCGCACGATGCGCAACACGGCCGAGTGGAACCCCACCTCGAAGGAGCTGCGCATCGCGATCCCGTCGCAGGTCGACGACCTGATCGCCTGGGTCGCCCAGACCATCCGCGACGTCGTGAGCTGACCGCCGCGCTGCGCACCGATGCCCCCGATCGAGTGTGCCGGTTCCTGCCACATATGGCGGTGACGAGCACACTCGATCCTGGAGGGGGGTCGGTCAGACCGCGCTGGGGGGCGAGAAGGTCGGGTGGAAGCCGTAGGGGCGCTCGAGGCGGTTGGCAGCCAGGAGGTCGTCGTCGGCGAGGAGGTCGGCGGTCGCCCCGTCGGCCACGACGCGTCCGCCGTTGACCACCACGGACCGTTCGCACAGCTCGAGGGCGAACGGCAGGTCGTGGGTGATGACGAGCTGGGTCACGTCGAGCCGCGACAGCACGTCGACCAGCTCGCGCCGAGCCGCAGGGTCCAGGTCCGAGGTGGGTTCGTCGAGCACGAGCACGGAGGGCTGCATCGCCAGCACCGTCGCCAGCGCCACGCGCCGGCGCTCGCCGCCGCTGAGGTGGTGGGGGGCTCGTCCCGCCAACTCCTGGGCGCCCACCGCTGCCAGACCGGTCTCCACGCGGGCGTCCAGATCGCCGCCCCGCAGCCCGAGGTTGGCGGGGCCGAACGCGACGTCGTCCCGGACCGTGGGCATGAAGAGCTGGTCCTCGGTCTCCTGGAACACCAGTGCCACGCGGCGGCGGATCTCGGTGAGATGGCCGTCCTCGAGCCCCAGGCCGTCGATCGCGATCCAGCCGTCCGAGGCCCGTAGCAGCCCGTTGAGGTGCAGCGCGAGGGTGGTCTTGCCGGCGCCGTTGGGTCCCAGGATCGCCACCCGCTCGCCGGTTCGCACACGCAGGTCCAGGCCGTCCAGCGCGGCGTGGCCGTCGGGGTAGCGGAAGCTCAGCCCGGACACCTCCACGGCAGGCGGCCCGCTCACGACGTCACGGTCGCGATCACGGCCACGGCCGCCGCCACGGCCGGCAGCGGCAGCGCAGCGAGCCAGCGGCGCGCGCCGGTCGGGCGCGGCGACAGCTCGGGCATCGTGCCGGTGAACCCGCGTGCGAGCATCGCCTGGTGGACCCGTTCGCTGCGCTCGTAGGACCGTACGAACAGCGTCCCGGCCGCGGCCCCGACCGGCGCCGCGTCCGTGATCCAGCGGGGGGCGAAGGCGCGCGCCCGCATCGCCGATTGGAGCCGCCGGACCTCACCGGCCAGCACCTCGAGGTAGCGGACCATGAACGCGGCGATGG
>DASWKO010000083.1:0-5379 GCA_036396595.1 Nitriliruptorales bacterium
CGCAGGTCGCGCGGTCGACCCTTGGGGAACAGCCGGTGGCTGCCCCACACCGCCCCGGGCACGATCGGAACTCCCGCTCGCTGGGCCATCCGGACCGTGCCGGTCTTGCCCGGCAGTGGCACGAACGACTGGCTGACGGTCGCCTCGGGGAACATGCCGACGAGCTCACCCTGCTCGAGCAGCTCCACGGCGTGATCGATGGATGCCGTGGCGTTGCCCGTGCGGTCGACCGGGATGTGCTTCATCGCCCGCATCAGCGGCCCGGAGACGGCGTGGTCGAAGGTCTCCTGCTTGGCGGCGAAGCGGACCAGGCGTCCGGGATGGGTGAAGTGCACCGCCGCACCCACGAAGATGAAGTCGACGTAGCCGATGTGGTTGGTGGCGATCACCGCGGGGCCGGCGGCGGGGACGTGCTCGCCGCCGGTGACGCGCACGTCCCAGTTGCGCAGCCTGAAGATGCCCATGCAGGTGCTGACGATGGTGCGGTACACAGGTTCCACGGACGGCTCCGCTCCGGGCGTGGTGGAGGCGGTCACGAGCCTACGCGCCCAGCCGCCGAGTCCCATCAGCGGTCCGTGATCACGGTCCTCGAGCGCATGGACGCCGGTCCCCGGTAGCGTTGAGCCCTCACACGAACCGTCAACGCACAGGAGCTGCGAACGTGAACGAGATGATCTACCGACGCCTGGGCAACTCCGGCCTGAAGGTCAGCCTGCTGTCGTTCGGCTCGTGGGTGACCTTCGGCCCGCAGCTCGACATCGAGAAGGGCATGGCCTGCATGCAGGCGGCCTTCGAAGCAGGCGTGAACTTCTTCGACAACGCCGAGGCCTACGCAGGAGGCGAGTCCGAGCGGATCATGGGCCAGGCCCTGAGCAAGCTCGGCTGGCCGCGCAGCAGGTACGTGCTGTCCAGCAAGTTCTACTGGGGCATCAACGGCGGGGTGAACGGCAGCAACACCTTGAACCGCAAGTACCTGTGCGAGGCGATCGATCCTTCGCTGGAGCGGCTGCAGGTCGACTACCTCGACCTGATCTTCTGCCACCGGGCCGACCCCGAGACGCCGATCGAGGAGACCGCGCGGACCATGCACGAGATCGTCACCCGGGGCAAGGCGCTCTACTGGGGCACCTCCGAGTGGTCGGCGGACGACATCCGGGCCGCGTACGACGTGTGCGAGCGCTACGGCTGGCACCCGCCGGTGATGGAGCAGCCCCAGTACAACCTGTTCGCGCGGCGCAAGGTCGAGCAGGAGTTCGCCCGCCTGTACGAGGACATCGGGCTGGGTCTGACCACGTGGAGCCCGCTGGCATCGGGGCTGCTGACGGGCAAGTACCTCGACGGCATCCCCGAGGGCTCGCGCGCGACGCTCGAGGGCTACGACTGGCTCAAGAACATGCTGACCGCGGACGAGGCCAACGACAAGGTGCGCGCGTTGAAGGAGGTCGCCGACGAGCTGGACTGCTCGCTGGCCCAGCTCTCGATCGCGTGGTGCGCCGCCAACCCCCGCGTCTCGACCGTCATCACCGGCGCCAGCCGGGTCGAGCAGGTCGAGGAGAACATGCAGGCGCTGGACGTGCTGTCCAAGCTCACCGATGACGTCAAGGCGCGCATCGAGGGGATCTTCTAGCCGGCCGACGCGCAGACCGACGCGTGTCAGTCGCGGTCGGTGAGGCCGTCGAGCGCCCAGGTGACCAGCGAGATGATCACGGCGCCGAACAGCGTCGCCTTGAACCCGGTGCTCGCCAGCCCGAGGTCGGCCGCCTCGGAGATGCGGATGGTCAGCCACAGCATCGCGGCGTTGATCACGAACAGGAACAGGCCGAGGGTGAGCAGGATGACCGGGAAGCTCAGGATCTTGACGACCGGCTTCACGAACGCGTTGACGGCCGCGAGGATGAGGGCGATCAGCGCGAGCGCGACCCAGGACCCGTTGAACGTCAGCCCGTCGACGACCGCGACCGCCACGTAGACGGCCGCGGCGTAGGCCGCGATGCGCAGTGCGATCTTCAGTCGTCGTCTCCCCGTACCTCGGGCCCGATCCGCTCGCGCACCAGGCCGGCGACTTCGCCGCCCTCGGCGTGGCGGCCGAGACCATCCTTGCTGAAGATCAGCTCGTCGTCCAGCGTGACCTCGAAGCGGCCCTTGTCGCTGGGGATCAGCGTGACACCCTCGATGATGTTGGCCCACCCGTTCAGCAGCTCGTCCGTCAGACCGACGGCCCGGTCGATGTAGTTTCAGGGGACGCAGAACTCGATCGAGATGCGGTGCTGCGGGTTCAACACGGTGCCCTCCTCCACCGACCGCGACGATACCCGGTCGTCAGTCCGGGTGGCGCGACCGCGCAGGTGGTTTCGTGGCAGGCTCAGGCGTTCAACGATGCCGCGAGCTGGGCCACCTCGTCTGGACCGGCCCCCCGCTCGAGGAGCATCCGGAACTGCAGCAGCGCACGTGGCCAGCGGACGCCGACCGCTCCCCGGAGCTGGCCGTCCCGGCTGGCCGTCGCCACGAACCGCAGCTCATCGAGGTCACCGACCGCGACCTCGATGCGCTCGTCATCGGTCACCCGCCCCACGACCTGGATCTTGAGGTCGTACTGGTCCGACCACACGTAGGGGACAGGGTCGTGGACCGCGTCGCCCCCCGTGAGGTTCCTCGCCACGACCTGGGCGGTCTCGGTTGCGTTGGTCCAGTGCTCGATCCGCAGCGGTTGGCCGTAACGCGCGCTCGGCCACCTGGCGACGTCGCCGGCCGCCCACACACGACCCTCACCCCCGCCGGCCCGGAGGTGATCGTCGCACACGACGCCGTCGTCCAGGGTCAGTCCCGATCCGGCCAGCCAACCCGTGGCCGGCGCGACGCCGATCCCGACCACGACCACGTCGGCGTCCAGCCGCGTGCCGTCGTCCAGCTCGACGCTGCGCACCCGGTCGTCGCCGTCGATGGCCCGGACCGCGGCGCCGAGGTGGAACGTGACACCGCGCGCGCGGTGGACATCGGCGATGGCGGCACCGAGGACGGGGCCCAGCCCGCGCACCAACGGCGTGTCGAGGAACTCGACGACGGTCACGTCGGCGCCCAGGCCGCGGGCGGTCGCGGCCACCTCCATCCCGATGAAGCCGGCACCGACGATGACCGCCTGGCGGCCCTCGCCGAGCTCGGACCGCAACCTCAGGGCGTCGTCGAGCGTCCGCAGGACGTGCACGCCGGCCAACTGCGGCTGGTCGGGCAACCGACGGGGGATCGCCCCCGTGGTCACGACGACGTGGTCGCCAACGAGCCGGCTGCCATCGTCCAGGTCCACGGCGCCGGTGGCCACGTCCAGCCCCACGGCGCGCGCCCCGAGGTGGAGATCCAGGCTGTCGTACAGCTCGTCGCCCTCGAGGGCGATCGCCTCGGGCTCCAGCCTCCCCGCCAGGAGCTGCTTGCTCAGCGGAGGGCGGTCGTAGGGGCGGTGAGGCTCGTCACCCACCAGCGCGATGGCTCCGTCGAAGTCGTACCTGCGCAGCAGCTTGGCCGTCCGGACGCCTGCCAGCGACGCTCCGACGATGGTGACGCGGTCGCTCAATCCGAGACCGTGATCGCCTGGGTCGGGCAGACGTCCGCGGCTTCGACCACCTTCGGCCGCAGCTCCTCGGCCGGCTCGTCCTGCAGCACGTACAGGAAGCCGTCGTCACGGACCTCGAACACCTCAGGGCAGGCGGCCATGCACAGGCCGTTGCTGTCGCACCGTTCGTAGTCGACCTCGACCTTCACCCGGGCTCCTCTCCGTCGTCGCAGGGCCCCACCCTAAACGCGCGCCCCCGGTCAGGGCGCGCATCACCGGCACGCTGCGTAGGGTCCGGTGCAGCAGCGAGCGGAGGTGTGCGGTGGGCCTGATCGCCCCGGACCTGCCGGACTACGACGTCACCGAGTGGCAGGCGCTGCCGTATCCCGAGCAGGTTCGGCTGGCATGCCGGTCGTGGGCGCTGCAGGGCTTCGGGGCCCCGGCGGTCATCTACCTGTTCTACGCGGCCAAGGTCGCGCTGTTCGTCGGCGGCTGGGCGTTGTTCGTGGGCGCGACCCCCGGTCTCGGCGGCATGGGCGAGATCGGCACCTGGTGGCACGCGCCGATCGCGTTCCAGAAGGCGGTGGTCTGGGCCCTGGCGTTCGAGGTGCTGGGGTTCGGGTGTGCCAGCGGTCCGTTGACCGCGCGCTACCTCCCACCGATCAGCGCGTTCCTGTCGTTCACGCGACCCGGCACCGTGCGACTGCCCCCCTGGCCGGATCGGGTCCCCGGAACGGCGGGCACGAGCCGGACCTGGCTCGACGTGGCGCTCTACGTCGGACTCCACGTGACCCTGGTCCGGGCCCTGCTGGCCGGGTCGGTCGGTCCGGCCCAGGTGTGGCCGATCATCGTGGCGCTGATGGCGGCCGGCCTGCGCGACAAGACCGTCTTCCTGGCGGGCCGCTCCGAGCAGTACGGCCCGTTGCTGCTGGTGATGCTGTTCCCGTCCGACCTCATCCCGGGGGCCAAGCTGGTGGCCCTGGCGGTCTGGTGGGGCGCGGCGACCTCGAAGCTCAACCACCACTTTCCCAGCGTCGTCGCGGTCATGGTCAGCAACAGCCCGTTCCTGCGGTGGCGGCGGCTGCGGCGCGCGATGTACCGCGACTTCCCCGACGACCTGCGGCCCGGCCGCATCCCCACCTGGCTGGCGCACGGTGGGACCGCGGTCGAGTACGGCTTCCCGATCCTGCTCGTGCTGGGCGACGGTGGGGTCCTGACCGTCATCGGGCTCGTCGTGATGGTCGCCTTTCACGGCTTCATCACGCTCAGCGTCCCGATGGGCGTCCCCATCGAGTGGAACGTCTACGTCGTCTACGCCGGGTTCGTGCTGTTCGGCGCCAACGCCGACGTTTCCCTGTGGGCGTTCGACTCCCGGATGCTGGTCGTGCTGCTGCTGCTCGCGGTCGTCGCGGTACCGGTCTACGGCAACCTGCGTCCCGATCGCGTCTCGTTCCTGCCGTCGATGCGCTACTACGCGGGCAACTGGGCCGCCAGCGTGTGGCTGTTGCGGCCCGAGGCCCTGGACCGGATCGACGAGCGCGTGACCAAGGTGGCCGGGGACGTGCCGGCCCAGCTCGGTCGGTTCTACGACCCGGAGACCGCCGTGGCCCTGGCGGGCAAGGCGCTGGCGTTCCGCTCGATGCACCTGCACGGCCGGGTGCTCAACCGCTACATCCCGCGGGCGGTCGAGAACCCCGAGGCCTACGAGCTGCGTGACGGCGAGCTGATGGCCGGTGTCGTGCTGGGCTGGAACTTCGGCGACGGCCACCTGCACCACGAGCAGCTCATGGGCGCGTTGCAGGAACGCTGCGGGTTCGAGCCGGGTGACGTCCGGG
>DASWKO010000084.1:0-4304 GCA_036396595.1 Nitriliruptorales bacterium
GCTCGTCGATCGGCCACCACCGGCGGCGCGACGGGTCGCCGCCGTCGAGCCGGTGCTCGTCGATCAACGCGAGGTACGCCACCGAGATCACCCGGGCGCGGGGGTCGCGTCCGGGGACCTCGCCGCGCCGGGGCTGGTCGAAGGTGGCGAGCTGCTCGAGCCACACACCTGCCAGGCCGGTCTTCTCGGCCAGGGCGCGGCGGGCCGCCTCGTCCAGCGTCTCGTCGGCGCGGCTGAAGGTCCCCGGCAGCGCCCAGTCGTCCTCGAACGGCTCGTACGGCCGGCGCCAGAGCAGTGCGTGCAGGCGCTGGTCGATCACCGTGCACACGGCGATGTCCACCGCCACGTACAGCGGCTTGGGCGGCCAGGTTGGCTCCGTGCGCGACATCATCGGCCGGTCGTGCCGGGGGACGTTTGGGAAGGCTCTGTACGGTGGCGGTTGGCCGGGCCCGATGCAACTCCGGCGACGGTGGCGGAGTTGGGCACCAGCCTCCTAGCCTCGGCCCGTCGCCTGCCCCGCGAGGAACGCCACGTGCCCGTACGGACCACGAGCATCGAAGGCCTGCTGGTCGTGCAGTGGCAGACCAACGAGGACGAGCGCGGGTTCTTCCGCCAGACCTACCAGGTGCGCGAGCTGACCGAGGCGCTGGGGCGCGAGCCGGTACTGCGCCAGGGCAACCACTCGCGCTCGCAGGCCGGCGTGCTGCGCGGGTTCCACGCCGAGCCGTGGGACAAGCTGGTCTACTGCGCCCGCGGCAACGTGTTCGCCGCGGTCGCCGACACCCGCCCGGACTCCGAGACCTTCGGCGAGGTGGCGACGTTCAAGCTCGGTGAGCCGCCCGAGGGCGAGCGCATCCGGCTGTTCATCAGCCAGGGGCTGGCCAACAGCTTCTGCACCTACGGCGACACCGACGTCGACTACGTCTACGACGTCAGCGACTACTGGAGGCCGGACCTCGACAAGCCGTCGGTGGCCTGGGACGACCCCGACCTCGCGGTCCCGTGGCCGGTCGACGAACCGGTCCTCAGCGACGCCGACCGGGCCAACCCCACGCTCCGCGAGCTGTTCCCCGCCCATCCCCGTTGGAACTCCTGAGTCACGCAGGGCGGGTCAAGTGGGCTCGCCGCCCGTGCGTGCCCTGCGGATCGCGACGCCTGCGGCGAACGACAGGAGTGCGTGCGCCAGCCCCATCATCGTGATCTGCGCGACGTCCCGGATCGGGTCCACCTCGACGAAGTCGGCTGCGACGACCTTGTCGTGCGCGCCACAGCGCACCAGCGCCGCCGCGAGCTGCCGGGGATCCAGACCCCCGGGCCGGCTGCCAGGACACGCGGGCGCGAACGCCCGGTCGAGCACGCTCAGGTCGCAGTCGACGTAGATCGCGTCGACCTCGGGCTCCAGGTACGTCAGAGCCTCGTCGACGACGCGCCGGATGCCGTGCTCCTCGATCATCCGCCGGGTCGCGATGCGGATGCCCTGCTCCTCGCACCAGGCGCGGTGCGGCAGGGAGTTGGCGAATCCGTGGATACCGATCTGCACGATGTGCTCGGGCGCCAGTCCGTCCTCGATGAGCTGCCTGGTCTGCCCGGCGTTGCTCGGTCGGTCGGTGGGCAGCTCGCGAGCGTCGTGGCGTGCGTCGAACGTCACGAGCCCGAACCGCGCCAGCGGCGCGTGCGGGAGGTTGCGCAGAAGGGTGCGCGTGATCGAGTTGTCGCCGCCCACGAACGCGTAGACCGGCCGTGTCGGCAGCGCCTCGGCCGCGCGCTCGATCAGTGCGTGCGCTTCGACGACGTCGAGGTGCGAGGCCAACCAGTCGCCCCAGTCCGCCGCTCGCAGGCTCTCGAGGTCGACCGCGTTCTCGCCGTCGAACGTCGAGAAGCGCGTGAGCAGCCGGCGCAGGGCCGCGGGCGCCTGCCACGCGTCGGAACCGGTCGGGGACGCCACGGACGTGGGGACGCCCTGCACGACCAGGTCGGGCTGGTCGAGGTTGCGGGCGAGCCACTCGGCCGCGTTGGGCTCGCTCGGATCGTCGCTGGACATGTTGGCAACGGTAGTGCGCTGTGGCCCCGTGCACGGTCGTGTTGGTCGATCGAGTCGGTCCGCAGGGACCGTCAGCCGGCAGCGCCGCCGGTGAACCGGAACGAGCCGAGCCGGACCGATGGGGCGTGGACCAGACCCTCGCCGGACTCGCAGGCCCCGAACCTCGCATCGTTGCCCAGCGCCACCACGTTGCCCGGTCCGAGCGCCTGGACGAACGACTGGGTGAACCGCAGGGTGCTGACGGGCCGGGTCACCTCGCCGTCCTCGATGAGGAAGGTGCCGTTGCGCGTCAGGCCGGTGCTGACCTGGGTCTTGGGATCCAGGATGCGCACGTAGTTCAAGGACGTGACCAGCAGGCCGCGGTCGACCCCGGCGATCAGGTCGGCAGGGGCGGTGTCGCCCGCGGTGAGGAACAGGTGCTCGGGGAACGTCCCCCATGCCTCACCGCCGGGGACGGCGTGCCCGGTCGATGTCGTGCCGCTTCGGGCCGCGGTGCGCCGGTCGTGGCACAGGCTGGCCGTCACACCGTGGTCGATCAGGGTCGTGCTCTGCTTCGGGGTGCCTTCGGCGTCGAACGGGAACCCGACGGCGCGCGGGTCCGTGGCATCGTCGACCAGGTGCACCGCCTGGTCGAACTGCGCCTCGCCGAGCACCGCGAACGACTGACCTTCGAGGTGCTCCTTGGCGTTGAAGCCGTACAAGCCGAGGGACGCCAGCACCTCGGCGACGCAGTCCGGCGACAGCACGACCTCGTACTCGCCCGGCTCGACGTCGGTCGTGTGCTCGCATCGGCGAGCAAGGTCGGCCGCGCCAGCCCCGACGGCGCCGCCGTCGAGATCCGCGAACCGGGGGGAGGTCTGGTGGCCGAACCCTGCCGAGGTGCCGGTCTGCTGGATCCCGTCCACGGTGGCGCGGGTGCTGCGCCCGGCGGCGACCTGGCCAGCGGAGGTCGCGACGAGGAGGTCGGTCGCACTGGTGTCGACGTACCCCGCGGCTTGGAGCCCCTCGCCCGCGTCGATGAAGGCTCGGACCTGGCGGGCGCGGTCGTCGGGGCCGGCATCCCACGTGCTGGCGTCCGCCCCGCTGTGCTCCGGCAGCTCCTGCGGCGGTGCGACGCCGGCCCAGTGGGGATCGACGGGCAGCAGGGCCACCTGCTCGGCGACCGCCGCGATGAAGCCGTCGAGGGCGTCGTCGTCAGGGTTCGAGGTGCCAGCCGACAGCACACGGCCCCCGAGCGCGATCTTGAGGGTGACCTCGATCCGCTCGTCGCCCACGTGCTGGTGGACGAAGCTGTTGGCGAACCGGGCCAGCCCGTGCCGGTCGTGCCCGACGGCGACCACGGCCTCGGCACCCGGTGCGTGGTGCTGGATGCGGTCCAGGACCAGATCGGTGATGCGGTCCAGATCGCTCAACCGTGCACCCCCACGCGGACGTCGTGGAACCGTGCGGGCGCCGCCATGTGACCGGTCCCGGCGGTCTGCACGGGCTGACCCTTCCCGCAGTTCGGCAGGCCCCACGCGACGTAGTCGTCGGGGACGGATGCAGGGTCGCTGCCGTCGAACCGGCCGTCCTCGGGGCGTCCCCGGCTCAGCCGGTCGAGGCTGCCCCAGAACTGTGGGGTGATGCCGGTGTAGGTCGGGTTGCGCAGCATGCGGCCACACCGGCCGTCCTTGATCTCCCAGGCGATCTCGCAGCCGAACTGGAAGTTCAGACGCCTGTCGTCGATCGACCACGACCGGTTGGTGGCCATCAGCAGGCCGTCGTCGGTGTCGGCCACGATCGCATCGAGCGAGTCGTCACCCGGCAACAGCCCGACGTTGGTCATGCGCACCATCGGCAGCCGGTTGTAGCCGTCGCCGCGGACCATGCCTCCGGGGGCGACCTCGGCGATGTGCGCGGAGTCGCGGCCGGACAGCACCCCGACCCAGGTCCCGACGTCGACGATGGGTACGCGCTGGGCCAGCGTGCCCTCGTCGTCGTAGCCGAACGTGGCCAGCGCGCCCGGGACGGTCGCGTCGGCGACGATGTTCATCAGGTGCGATCCGTACCGGAACGAGCCGAGCTGAGGCAGCGGCAGGAAGGAGGTCCCGGCGAACGCCGCCTCCCAGCCCAGGATGCGGTCGAGCTCGATGGCGTGCCCGACGGACTCGTGGATCTGCAGGGCGAGCTGGCTGCCCTCCAGGATGAGATCCGTGGTGGCGGCCGGACACTCCGGAGCGCTCAGCAGGGCCGCGGCCTCGTCGGCGACACGGGCGGCGTGCTC
>DASWKO010000085.1:0-15385 GCA_036396595.1 Nitriliruptorales bacterium
CCTGCACTCGCACACGGTGCTGTCCGATGGCACGACCACACCCGAGGACAACGTCGCCAAGGCGGTCGCGATCGGCCTCGACGGTCTGGGGGTGACCGACCACGACACCACCGAGCCGTTGCACCGGGCATACGCGGCAGCGGAAGGCACCGGGCTCGACATCGTGCCGGGGACCGAGTTCTCTGCCGAGCTCGACGGGTCGTCCGTGCACGTGCTCGCGTACTGGATCGATCCCGGGAACGAGCCGCTCCAGCGCGAGATGGACCGGATCCGCAACGAGCGCAAGCGGCGCGCCGAGCAGATCGTGGCCAGGTTGAACGATCTCGGCATCCCGGTCAGCTTCGTGCGCGTCCAGGAGCTCGCCGGCGCGGCACCCATCGGCCGGCCGCACATCGCCAGGGCGGTGATCGAGACCGGGGCTGCCTCGGAGATGCAGGAGGTGTTCGACACCTGGCTGCGCGACGGCGGACCAGCCAACGTGCCCAAGTACGCCGTCGACCCGGTCGCCGCGGTCGAGCTGCTGGTGGCCGCGGGAGGCGTGACCGTCCTGGCCCACCCGGGGTTGTACGGCAAAGGTGACCAGGGCATCGACCAGGCCACCATCGAGGCGATGCAGGCCGTCGGGCTGGTCGGCATCGAGGCCGATCACCCCGATCACGACCCGGCCACGCGCGACCGCTACCGGCGCATCGCAGACCGCCTGGGGCTGCTCGTCACGGCGGGCTCGGACTACCACGGCGAGCGCAAGGACCTCGAGCTCGGGCAGGCCACCACCTCGAAGGCTGTCCTGGAACAGCTCCGCGCCCACCGCCCCTGACCCAGCGGACGGTGGTCGTTCGTCTGTACCCTACGGTCGGTGGGGCGTGAGTCCGGATCCTCGGCGCTCGGGGACACTCCCGGCCACTCGCCCACCTTCCCCCACGGGGCCAACGGCCGCCCCAAGGAGGTCACTCGTTGACGCAGCCGGTGCAAAAGGCACAGAAGGTCGTCCCGGCGCCGACCCTCCACTTCACCGACGGGGCGCTCGCGGGCAAGGTCATCCGGATCGACCGCGTCGAAGCCACGCTCGGCCGGCGGGAGGACAACGCCTACGTCATCCCCGACCCGCGGGTCTCGCGGGTGCACGCACGCATCACGAAGGAGGGCGGGAGCGCGATCGTCATAACCGATCTCGGGTCCAGCGGCGGGACCAAGGTCAACGGGGAGCCCGCACCGGGCCCGCACGTGGTCAAGCACGGCGACCGCATCTCGTTCGGCCCGGTGCAGTGCACCTTCGAGGACCCGGCGGCCGCGGCCGTCCCCGAGGAGGTGACGATGGTGTTCGAGGTCCCCAAGCTCGACACCGGGCCGCACCTGTCGCCGCGCCAGCAGCAGGTGCTCGAGCTGATGGCCCAGGGCATGACCAACGCCGAGATCGGCGACGAGCTCGGCGTGACCGAGCGGACCGTGAAAGCGTACGCCCAGGAACTGTACGACAAGCTCGGCGTGCGCAACCGCGCGGGTGCGGTCGCCGAGGCTGCCAAGCACGGGATGCTGTGAGACCCCGTGCGTCGGGCGTGCTCTGGTGTCCGGCTGGTCGGACGTGTCGGCGCACTCGACGAGGGGCGCGGCGGCGGCGGTAGCCTCAGCCCAACCGTTCCCAGAAGGCTCCGCCCGTGACGGCACGTGTCATCGCGTTCGCCAACCAGAAGGGCGGCGTCGGCAAGACGACCACCACCCTGACGGTCGCTGCCGCCATGGCCGAGCTCGACCGGGCGGTGCTGGTCGTCGATCTGGACCCGCAGGCCTGCCTGACCTTCTCGTTGGGCTACGAGCCCGACGATCTCGATCCGTCCCTGCACGACGTGGTGGTCGGCCGCAGCAGCCTGGTCGCCACCGTCATCCAGCACCGCGAGGTCGACATCGCGCCGTCGAACATCGACCTCGCTGGCGCCGAGGTCACGCTCCTGAGCCGGACCGGACGCGAGTACCTGCTACGTGGTGAGCTCGCGGACATGCTCGACAGCTACGAC
The DNA here is from genome assembly GCA_036396595.1 of Nitriliruptorales bacterium. GTDB lineage: Bacteria > Actinomycetota > Nitriliruptoria > Nitriliruptorales > Nitriliruptoraceae > DASWKO01. Next base: position 2,013 of record DASWKO010000085.1, read on the forward strand.
GCGGTCCTGGTCGACTGCCCGCCCTCGCTGGGCGTGCTGACCATCAACGGTCTCACGGCCGCGGACGAGGTCGTCATCCCCGTGCAGGCCGAGACGCTGAGCCACCGCGGGGTCAGCCAGCTTCTCGAGACCATCCAGGACGTGCGGCGCCTCACCAACCGGGGCCTGACGGTTCGGGGACTGGCCGTCACGATGTTCGACGGGCGGACCAACCACGCCAAGGCGGTGCTGCGCGACCTGCTGGCGCGCTACGAGCTGCCGCTGGTCGGTCCGCCGGTCCGCAAGTCGATCCGCTTCGCCGAGGCGCCGACCGGCGGTCAGTCGATCCTGGATGCCGGCATCCAGGTGCCCGGTGCGGCGGCGTACCGGGCGATGGCCCGCGAGCTGCTGGGACTCCCCGTGCCCGAGCAACTCCTCGAGGACGCCGGGTGGAGCCGCGAACAGCGTGCCGATGTCCTCGCGCCCGACGAGGATGCTGCGCTCGAGGTCATCGACCTCGGGGAACCGGCGCCGGTCGGTGACGAGGGGTGAGCGTGACGGGGACCGATCCGAGGTTCGACCGCGTGGGGCGGCCGGCGACGCGTGCCAGGCGGTCGCGGGACGACGGGGGCAAGGAGGCGCTGTACTCCACCTCGCCCGAGGCGCCGCCCGACGCCCACCTCCTCGTGCGCTGCGAGCGGTGTGGGGTGCAGACGGGCCTGCGCTGGTTCGAGGTCGCCAAGCTCGTCCGACCCCCGTTCGTGGTCAACCCATTGCGCCCCAGCCACGTCTGGACGCGCTGCCCGGCCTGCGAGGAACGGGGCTGGCTGCACGTGTCCGCCACGGGCGTCGTCCGCGCCTACCTCACGCGCGAGCGGGGCGCCGAGCGCTGAGGCTCAGGGCAGGTGCTCGACCTTGACGCGCCGGGCGATGCCGGGCTCGCCGTCCCCGCGCGCGTCGTCGCCGGGTCGGGTCGGGTCGCTGCCCGGCTCCACGGAGGCGACGTCGTGGCCACGCGACGGACGGTCACGGCCAGCACCGGCGTCGCGGCCGCCTCCCGAGCCGCGCCCACCGGAGGACGACCGACCCGAGCCGCCGCGTCCGCCCCCGGCTGGGCGGCTGGACGACCTCGATGCGCCGCGGTCACTGCTGGCGTCCGAGGTCGTCGCGCCGTTGCTGCTGGGTGCGGTGCCCTTGGGCCGGCTCGCGCGTGCCCGCGTACGAGCCGACGACGACCCGCTGGAGCTGGTCTCCGACGAGCCGCCGGAGGAGGAACCGCCGGAGGACGAGCTGCGGGTGCGCGTGCGTGCCCGTGTGGCGGTCGACCCGTCGGTGGCCTGCTTCGGATGGGTTGCCGGACCGTCCCCGGCCGAGCCGACCGACGGGGCCGGCGTGCGGCTGCGCTCCTGGCCCGCCGCACGCTGCGAGGTGCCGGACCGGGAGTCCCTGGTCGTCGAGCTGCCGGACCGGGAGCGGCTGGGCCTGGAGCTGCTGGGCTTGGAGCGGGTGGGTTGGGAGCTGCTGCGGCTCGATGACCCGGCTGAGCTGGCCAGGTGGTTCCAGGGCGTCTCGGGCGGCAGGTCGAAGCGTCGCGTGAGCTCGTCCGAGGTGGAGAAGGTCTCCTCGATCGGCTCCTTGACGAGGTCCAGCGCCTTGCGGATCGCGTTGACCCGGTCGATCTCGGCGAAGGTGGCGAAGGTCACCGCGACGCCCTTGCCACCGGCCCGGGCGGTCCGCCCGATCCGGTGCAGGTACATCTTCTCGTCCTCGGGCGGGTCGTAGTTGATGACGTGGCTCAGCTCGTCGATGTCCAGCCCCCGCGCGGCCACCTCGGTGGCCACGAGCACGTCGTGGCGCGACGACTCCGACTTGAACTTGCCGAGGTTGCTCTCGCGGGTGGCCTGGCGCAGGTCGCCATGGATCGCGACCGCGTCGATCTCGTAGCTGCGCAGGTCGTCGACCAGCCGGTCGGCCATCGCCTTGGTCCGGGTGAACACCACGGCCAGCCCGCGTTCGGGTGTCTGCAGGATGCGGGCGAGGATGCGCGGCTTGTCGAGCTTGTGAACCAGGAAGAAGTGCTGCTCCATGCGGTCGGGGATCGTGTGCTCCTCGACCTCGGCCCGGATGAAGGTCGGCCGGTCCATGTAGCGACGGGCCAGGTTGACCACCGCCGTCGGCATCGTCGCGGAGAACAGCATCGTGTGACGGTCGTCGTCGCACTCGTCGATCAACTGCTCGACGTCTGGCAGGAAGCCCATGTCCAGCATCTCGTCGGCCTCGTCGAGCACCAGCGTGCGGCACGTCGACAGCTTCAGGTTGCCGCGACGGACGTGGTCGAGCAGCCGGCCGGGGGTGCCCACCACCACGTGCACGCCTGCCTTCAGCGTGTCGGTCTGGGGCTCGATCGGGACGCCGCCGTAGATCGAGACGATCTTCACGTCCATCTTGCGGGCGGCCCGTTCGAAGTCCTCGGTCACCTGCAGGCACAGCTCACGGGTCGGCGTGACGACCAGGGCCTGGACCTCGCGGCGTTCCAGGTCGAGCCGGTTCAGCAGCGGCAGGCCGAAGCCCAGGGTCTTGCCGGAACCGGTCCGGGCCTGGCCGATGACGTCGTGGCCGTCGAGCGCCACGGGGAGCGTGAGCTCCTGGATGGGGAAGGGCTCGGTGATGCCTGCTTCGGCGAGGGCCTCACAGAGTCGTGCATCGACACCGAAGTCGTAGAAGGTCTTCTTGGTCACGTTCGCTCCAGCGGCGTCCGGCCGTGGCGCCAGCCTGGGGCTGCGCGGGAGGGCCGGAGGAAGAGGGTGTCTGCGCGGGGCGCGTCGCGTGATGATGAAGCTCGTGCGCCACCTGAGACGGGATTCGATCACGGTGATGGTACCGCGGACCCGCCCGTACCGGTTCTACCTCCTGACGTCGCGTCACCTACCGTTGGGGGGCGATGTGCACCGCCGTCACGGTGGCTGCGCCTCGCCCCCTGCACACGGAGCCCGAGATGACCTTCAGCATGCAGCTCAGCGAGGAGCAGGAGCAGGCCCGCAAGTGGGCCCGTGACTTCGCCCAGAAGGAGATGCGCGAGGCGAGCATCGAGGGGCTGCCGGCCCACCGCTACTACGACGAGACCGAGGAGTTCCCCTGGGAGATCGTGAAGAAGGCCTACGAGGTCGGCCTGTACGGGATGGAGTACTACGAGATGTCAGGTCAGGACCCCACGGGTCTGACCACGGCGCTGATCCTCGAGGAGATCTTCGGCGGCTGTGCCGGGATCGGCCTGGCCATCTTCGGCTCGGGTCTGGCGCTGGCCGGCCTGGCCTCGTCGGGGACCGGCGAGCAGCTCGTCGAGTGGGCACCCCGCATCTTCGGGACCAAGGACGACGTCAAGGTGGGGGCCTACGCCGTGTCCGAGCCGGGCGCGGGCTCCGACGTCTCCAAGATCCGCACGCGGGTCGGCAAGGTGGACGGTGGCTGGGTCATGAACGGCGAGAAGATCTGGATCACCAACGGCGGCATCGCCGACGTGCACATCGTGGTGGCGACGGTCGACCCCAAGCTCGGTCACCGCGGGCAGGCCTCGTTCGTCGTGACCTCGGACATGGAGGGCTTCAGCCAGACCAAGAAGGTCAAGAAGCTCGGCATCAGGGCGTCGCACACGGCCGAGATCGCGTTCCAGGACGTGTTCATCCCTGAGGACAACCTGCTCGGTGGTGAGGACAAGCTGAACGCCAAGATGGAGAGCGCGCGCAACCCGGACAAGGCCAAGAAGAGCAAGTCCGGAGCCCTGTCGACGTTCGAGGCCACCCGGCCCATCGTCGGCATCCAGGCGGTCGGGATCGCCCAGGCCGCGTTCGACGAGTCGGTCACCTACGCCACGCAGCGTGAGACCTTCGGCGTGCCGATCATCCGCCACCAGGCCATCGCCTTCAAGCTGGCCGACATGAAGACCGAGATCGACGCCTCGCGGCTGCTGTGCTGGCGCGCGCTGAACATGGGCGCGACCCAGACGCCGTTCACGTACGGCGAGGGCTCGATGGCCAAGCTGAGTGCGGGCCGGATGGCGGTGCAGGTCACCGACGAAGCCATCCAGATCCACGGCGGGTTCGGGTACTCACGCGAGTTCAACGTCGAGAAGTTCCACCGCGACGCCAAGATCTACGAGATCTTCGAAGGCACCAAGGAGATCCAGAAGCTGGTGATCTCACGCCAGATCGCCCGCAGCGTGGGCAGCCAGGGCGCCTGAACGACCTCAGCCGGCCGGGCCGACGTCCGTGCGGGGACCGAGCTCGCGCCGACCCCGCTGGGCCAGCGCGAGCGCCTCGGACGGGTTCATCGCCTGAGGCGGGGCGCGGGTGTCGAGGCGCTCGTCGTGAACGTGCACCGCAGGCTGCCGGGCCGTGCGTGCGCGCGAGTGCGCCTGCTCGAGCCGCCGCTCGTGCACCTCGATCCGGGGCTCGGGCGTGGGCTGGGGGGTGGGCTCGGGGGCGGGCTCGGGGGCGGGCTCGTCCTGGAAGCCCACCGCGCGAGCCAGCGCGTCCACCTCGTCCGCGTCCAGGTGCGCCAGCACCTCGGAGGCATCGGTGCGATCGGCCAGCGCCTCCAGCGCCTGCGAGAGGTCCTCGGACCCGTCCTCGGCGTCGAACTCGGCGTCGAACTCGGCCTCGTGCCAGGCCTGCTCGGCGCGTTCACGCTTGACCGCGTCGATCTGGCTCCAGCCGTCCTCGTACAGCTCCCACTTGCCCTGGGAACCCTCAGGGAACAGGTGGGTCGCCAGCGGGGACGAGTCCGCCGGCGGCAGTCGCGACGCCGTGAACGTGCCGCCGACGCCAGCCTGGTGGGTGGGGACCCGCTCGCCCTCGCCCTCGTCGTCGGACACGCCGAGCACGCCCTTGACGCGACCCCACAGGCCCTTGCGGGGCGGTTCCGGCGTCACGGCACCTCCTGCTCCTGCCGGTCGCTCAGCACCTTACCGAGCGGACCGCAGTCGTTCGCGGAGGTCGGGCCGCGGTCCCGTCAGGTCAGCGGCGTGCCCGCAGCCAGCGCCGCATCGCTGCCCGCGTACGCACCGGGCGGCTCGAGCAGGTCCAGGCCCTCCGCCGCCCACCGGCGGGCGACCGCCGCGGTCGCGCCGTCCCCGTGCGTCTCGAGGTCGTGCTGGGCCTGGGCCACGAGCAGCGCCGCCGCGTGCGCTCGCCCCAACGTCAGCGCGAACCGGCGTGCCCCGTGCTCGACGGCGGCCGGGTCCTGGGCCGCGACCGCCTCGTCGATCCAGGCCACCGCGTGGTCGACCGCGTCCGTGGCCTGCTTGCCGACCACTGCCAGGTCGGCGTGGCGCCCCTGCATCGCCTGGGCGCGGATCTCCTCGGTGTACGGGCCCAGCGCGTCCTCACGCTGCATCGCCCGTAGGGCGTCCAGCGACAGCACGTTGGTCGTGCCCTCCCAGATCGGCAGGACCTGCGCGTCGCGCAGGAGGACGGGCAGGTGCGTGTCCTCGATGTAGCCGGCACCCCCGAAGGCCTCGAGCGTCTCGCTCGCGTGGGCGACCGCCTGCTTGCCGGTGACGAGCTTGGTGATCGGCAGCAGCATCCGCAGCGTCAGCCGGTCGGCGTCGGAGGCCACGCCCGCCTCCTCGCGGCCGAGCAGCTCCACCGCACGGAAGGCGAGCTGCAGCGCCGCCTCGTGCTGGACCCGCAGCCAGGCGAGCGTGGCCTGGTGCAGCGGCTGGTCGATCAGCGGCCGGCCGAACGCGACGCGACGGTCGGCGTAGTCGCGGGCCAGCGCCAGTCCCCGCCGCATCCCCGCGGCCGCGCTGATGGCGTTCCACAGCCGGGTCACGTGCAGCATCGGCGCGATGTTCCTGGTGCCGTCCGACGGCCCCCCGACGAGGTGGGCGAGCGTCCCGTCCAGCGCCAGCTCGGCGGTCGGCACCTGCCGGGTGCCGAGCTTGTCCTTCAACCGCAGGACGCGGATGTTGTTGAGCCGCCCGCTGTCGTCGCGGACCTCGAGGTAGAACATCGCCAGCCCGCGGCCGCCTTGCGGGTTGCCCTCGGGGCGGGCCAGCGTCAGCGCCACCTCCGAGGTGATGGCCGAGGTGAACCACTTGGTGCCCGTGAGGCGCCAGACGGCTCCGTCGCTGCCACCGTCCTTGACCGCGGTGGTCTCGGAGATCCCGACGTCGCTGCCGCCGGCGCGCTCGGTCATCCACTGCCCGGAGGTCCAGGCGGTGTCGGGGTTGCGGTCGATCAGCCGCGGCAGCACATGGTCGACGAGATCCGGGTCGCCGTGGATGGTCAGCGTCCGCGCCGCGCCGTCGGTCATCGCCAGCGGGCAGCTGTAGAGCGCGCTGGAGGGCACGAACAGGTAGGCCAGCCCCATCTGGTGCACCCGGGACCACTCGCCGTGGGCGCCCTCGTATGCGGTGCCCACGACGCCCCGGCTCGCGGCGACCTCGGCGATGCGCGACCACTGGGGTGCGGTCCGGATCTGGTCCACCCGGTGCCCCCACTCGTCGAACTGGCGCAGGGTGGGCTCGCTGTCCCGGCGATCCATCTCGCGTGACAGATCGGCGAGCTCGCCTGCCGCCAGCTCGCCCATCTCGGCGAGGGTCGGCGTGATCTCGTCCAGCACGTCCGCCGGCACGACGCGCCCCAGCAGGCGCCGCAGCGCGACGTCCGCCTGCCACTCGTCGCGCAGGCGCGGTGCGTCCTGGAAGAAGCCGGTCTGGTCGACGGTGGTCACGGGCGGCCTCCTGGAACGGTTTCGTCAGCCTCCATCGTAGGGCAGCGGGAGGCTCGCGACGCCCGCGTACAGGGCGACGGCCACCGACGTCGCGAGGTTGAGGCTGGAGACGCCGTCGCGCATCGGGATCGCGACCACCCGGTGCGCACGCTCCCGCACCTGCGCGCTGAGCCCCGCGCGTTCGGATCCGAACACGAGCATCGAGCGGGGGTCCACGTCGGCGCCCCCCAGCGGCGCCCCGCCGGGATCGAACGCGACGACCGGACGCTGCGTCGGGGGCAGGGCGTCCACCCGGACGACCGGCAGCGCGAACTGCAGCCCCGCGCCTCCCCGGAGCGCTGCGGGATGCCACGGGTCGGCCCGCCCTGTGGTCAGGACGCCGGCCGCCCCGGCCGCGGCAGCCACCCGGACGACCGCACCGAGGTTGCCCAGGTGGACCGGGTCCTCGAGCGCGACCACCGGACCGGCGCCCTCCAGGGCGTCGGATGCCCCGGCGGTCGGGCGCACGGCGACCGCGATCACGGGCACCGGAGGCCGCCGCCGGCAGAGTGCGGCGAAGGTCGAGGCCGGCACCACCTGCGGGGGCACGGACAGCCGGCCCGGGAGGTCAGGGGCCAGCTCGGCCGCCTCGGCGACGAGGTCGCAGCCCTCCTCGACCACGCAGGCCGTGACCACCGCGCCGAACCGCAACGCATGCTTGAGCGGGTGCAGCCCCTCGAGCACGGCGAGGCCGGTCCGCTCCCGGGCGGCGGCGACGAGGTCGGCGGCGTGTGGCACGGCTGCTCCGGTGGCGGTGGTGCACGCACCGTACGATGTGAGCGTGCCGCTGCTGCTCCTGTTCATCATCGTCCCGATCCTCGAACTGCTGATCATCGGGCAGGTGGCGGACGTCCTGGGTCTCCCGCTGACGTTGCTGATCCTGTTCGGCGACGGGGTGATCGGAGCCTGGCTGGTCAAGCGCGAGGGCCGCCGGGCCTGGGACGCCCTCCGGCTGGCGCTCCGCGAAGGGCGCTGGCCCGGTGACGAGGTCGCACAGGGCGCACTGGTGGTGTTCGGTGGCGCGCTGCTGCTGACCCCGGGGTTCCTGACCGATGTCGTCGGCCTGCTCTCGATGATGCCTCCGAGCCGTGCGCTGATCGCCCGGCAGCTCCAGTCGCGCGTGCTACCCGCCGGCGTGGGACAACACTTGGGTCGGCGGGGCAGCGGCCGACAGGGAGGTCGCGCACGCCCCGGGGAGGTGCTCGACGTCGAGGTGCTGTCGATCGAGCCCGACGACGATGACTCAAGTGATGGCGTGAACCCGTCGAAGACCTGATGCTGCACGTGAGGTGAACCTGAGGCCACCCGACACAACGGCGCGGCCCCGCTGGGGGACCGGATGCGGCCGCCGAGCACGGTCGTCGACCGTGCTGGTGCTGGCCGTCCTGGTGCTGGCCTTCGCGCTCGTCGGCGAGGCGCTGGCCGCCCCCGTCACCTGGTACCGGACGGGAGCGACGGCCACCGGCTCCTACCGCAGCCTGGCCACCTCGCCGGGCGGGGCGAACTTCTCGACCAGCGTGGCCCACGGAGCGTCCACCGGCTCGTTCCGGTTCCAGCCCGCCACCTCCGACAGCACGACGACGGGGTTCCCCGGCTCGACCGCCAGCGGCCAGGGCTACGCCACGACGTCGACCCTGACCGGCACGCTGCCGGCGGGGCGCTGGAGCTTCGATGCCACCGTGCGGACCGACACGCCTGCGGACGCCGCACAGGGCGTGCTCGCCGTCGCGGTCTACGTCCTGGACAGCTCGGGGTCTCGCCGCGTGGGCTTCCAGCAGGGATCGACCAACGTCCTGGCCGGCCCCGGTGACCGGTCGGTCACGCTCAGCACGGACCTCCCGGAGCTGAGCCTGAACGGTGCCCGCATCGCCACTGAGTGGTACCTGGTGATCCAGCAGAACACGTCTGCGGCAGCGGGCTCGACCACCGCCCTGCGGCACGGACACAGCGGGGACACCGTGACCGTCCCGGGGCCGGTGGCTGCCCCGGCGCTGGCGCCACCCGGGACGCTGCAGGTCACCGGCGTCGGTGACAACCGCATCGCGCTGTCGTGGCAGGCGTCCAGCGACAGCCGCGTCACCGGCTACGTCGTCCGCCGCGCCGGCGCATCGGACGGCCCCTGGGTGGACGTCTCGACGGTGGCCGGCACGAGCTTCACCGACGCCGGCCTGGTGAACGGAACGCGCTACTACCACTCGGTGGTCGCGGTCGCCGCTGACGGCTCGCGCTCGACCGCCAGCAACGTGACCAGCGCGGTGCCCTCCGATGCGGTCGCCCCGAGCAGGCCGGGGACACCGACGGTCTCCCCGTCCGGCTCCTTCCGGCTGGCGGTGAGCTGGGGGCCGTCGTCCTCCACGGACGTCGTCGGCTACGAGGTCCAGCGCTCGGGCTCGGCGGGGGGGCCGTTCAGCCGCATCGCCGGGCCGGTGGCGGGGACCTCGTTCACCGATGACGGGCTGCCATCGGGCTCGACCTGGCACTACCGCGTGGTGGCGATCGACGACGACGGGCTGCGTTCGACGCCGACCGCGCCGGCGGCCGGCACGGTCGCGCCGTCACCGCCGGGCGGGCTGCGGGTCGCGGCGGTCGCGGACGGCGCCGTGGCACTGGAGTGGAACGCGGTCCCGGGCGCGGTGGAGTACGTCCTGGAACGCGCGACGGGCGCCGGCTTCACGGCTGTGGCGCGTCCGACCGGGACGTCGTTCACCGACGGAGGGCTGGTCAACGGCACGACCTACACGTACCGGGTCCGCGCGGTCGACGGCGCCGGTGCCGCATCCAGCCCGTCGGGCAGCGTCCAGGCCACGCCACAGGACACCGGCCTGCCGGCCCCGCCCACCGCCCTGTCCGTCAGCGAGCGCGGTCGCACGAGCGTCCGGCTCACCTGGACCGCCAGCGCCTCCTCGTCGACCGTCGGCTACCGGGTCCTGCGCGCGCGCGAGGACGGCGCGTTCACCGAGGTGTCGGGGCTGATCTCGGGGACACGGTTCGACGACGGTCCGCTGCCGATCGGGGTCCCGCACCACTACCGGGTGGTGGCCGAGGACGCGTCGGGCTCGCGGTCGATCCCCGCGACCGGGTCCTACACCGTGGCGCCCTCGGCGCCCGGCAACCTCCGGGTCGTCGGCGTCAGCGAGTCCACCGTCGCGCTCGCATGGGACGCTTCGGACGATCCCCGGGCGCGCTACCGGGTGCTGCGGGCCGACCAGGCCAGCGGGCCGTACACCGCCGTGTCGGGTCTGCTGGACACCAGGAGCTTCACCGACGGCGGGCTCGTGCTCGGCGAGGAGTACCACTACGTGGTGCACGCCGAAGCCGTCGACGGCACCCGCTCGCCGTCGTCGAACCGGGTCCGGGTCACCCCCGTCAACGGGCCGCCCACGCCGCCCACCGGCCTGGTCGCGGCCGATACCGGCGCCGGAGGCCAGGTCAGCCTGTCGTGGCCACCGAACCTCGAAGCGGACGTGTCCCGCTACCGCATCGAGCGCTCGACCGGCGGGACCTGGACCGCCATCCACACCACGTCCTCGACGGCGTACCTCGACGACGGGCTCGTCGACGGCCGGACCTACCACTACCGGCTCGTGGCGATCGACGACGTCGGCTTGACGTCGGAGCCGAGCGAGCCGGTCTCGGTGGTGCCCTCGGACACCGAGCCACCACCCGCGCCAGGACAGCCGACGCTGTCACGGATCGGTGCGGCCCTGCAGGTCCAGTGGCTGGCCGTGCCCACGGCCACGTCCTACACCGTACTGCGTGCGACGTCCCCTGGGGGACCGTTCCTGGCCATCGGCACGACGACCGAGCGCAGCCTGCGTGACACCAGCGTGCAGCGCGGCGTGACCTATTACTACGCCGTTCGGGCGGCGGACGCCGCGGCGAACCTGTCCCCGATGAGCCCGGTCGCGTCCGGGATCGTCGAGCTCTCGGCGGCGCTGCCGGGGACCTCCGATGGCGGCGGCACCGATGGGAGCACGACCGGCGGGCCGACCGATGGGACGACCGGTGGCCAGGCGTTGTTCCCCCCCATCGGCCCGACCACGCCGCGGCTGGATCCCAACGGCCCGCCGGCCCCGGGCTCGAGCCAGGATCCTCCGAACGCCGCCCCGGACCCCCAGGACGGCTCCGGCGGCGGGTCGGGGAGCGCGGTGAACACCGAGTCGATCTTCGTGGCGGCGCCCGGTGGTCCGTCGGTCGTCCAGGAGGGATCGGCGGCCGACCAGGCGCTCCAGGCGCTGTCCGAAGGCGACCTGCGGCGAGCGATCCAGCGTACGGCCGAGGACGTTGCGGATAAGGTGGGCGATGTCGCGGTCGCGTTCCGCGTGCCGCTCGTGGTGCTGCTGTTGCTCGCGGTCTATCTGGTGGTGCAGGGACGGATCGACCGGGGGGCCGTGCTGGCTGCGCCGGAAGCTGCGACCGGAGGGGAGGACGACGATGTCGAGTACCTCCTCTAGGCGGCCCAGCGTCGAGGAGGTCGGCGCGGTCGCAGGGCGCCTGCGTTCGATGACGGTCGCCCGCATCGTGCTGGTGCTGGGCACGATGGCGGCCCTGACGCCGGTCGTGGACTACACCGAGCAGACCGCGAGCGTGCTGGCCGTCTCCAGCGCCGTGTACCTGGGCGTGAACGGCGCGATCCTGGTGCTGCTGCGGTTCGCGGGCGGGCTGTCGCGCGTGCTGCTCAACGTGTCCCTGCTGGTCGACGCCGCCTGGATCACGGTGATGCTGAACTTCTCCGGTGGGTCCACCAGCCCCCTGGTGATCGTGCTGTACCTGCAGTCGGTGGCGGTCACCGCCCTGTTCGGCTGGCGGACCGGGATGAAGCTGGTGCTGCTGCACACCCTCGGGCTGCTCGCGGTGGCCTACAACCAGTCGATGACGGTGACGCAGGGCCTCGAAACCCAGACGGAGCTGCAGATCGGGTTCTTCAGCTTCCAGTTCCAGGGCACCGAGAGCGGCCTGGCCGTGCTGGACATCCAGCGGGTCCAGGCGTTGCTGACCATCGTGTCCGTGTGGCTGGTCGCCGGGGCGACGGCGTACTTCGCCAGCATCAACGAGCGCGAGCTGCGGCGCTCGAACCAGGAGCTCGCCGTGCTCCGGGAGCTCAACACCCAGCTCGAGCGCAGCCTCGACCTGGCCGACGTCTGCCAGGCCATCGCCCAGGGGGTCGTGGACGATCTGGGCTACCGCCGCGGCATCGTCTGGATGGCCCAGGGCTCCGCGGGGCTGGCGCCGGCCGGGGCCGCCGGCTTCGAGCCCGACGAGCTGGAGCTGCTGTCCACGCTGCGGCTCCAGGCGGGACCGGGCCCGGTCGGCGAGGCCATCGAGCAACGCCAGCCGGTGCTGGTGCCGCGTGACCGCGGTCGCCCCGCCACCCTCGCCGACGCCTTCGCGATCGACGCGCCCCTGGTCGTGGTGCCCTTGACCTCCGAGGGGCGGGTGCTCGGGCTGTTGACGGTCGAGGTCGACCACCAGGCAGGTCGCGCCCCCCGGATCAAGGGCCGCGACCTGCGCATCCTCGGAACGCTGGCCACCGAGGCCTCGCTGGCGCTGGACAACGCCCGCCTGCACGCCGAGCTGCGGGACCTGTCGGTCACGGACGCGCTGACCGGGGTCTACAACCACCGCCACTTCCAGCAGCGCCTCCAGGAGGAACTCGACCGCACCGTGCGCCGCGCGGCGGGGGGCAACCCCAAGCCGGTCAGCCTGATCCTGATGGACCTCGACCTGTTCAAGAAGGTCAACGACCGGTTCGGGCACCAGGCGGGCGACGAGCTGCTGAAGTCGCTGGCCCGCCTGACCGGACGGGTCCTGCGGTCATCGGACGTGGTGTGTCGCTACGGCGGCGAGGAGTTCGTCGTGATCCTGCCCGAGACGGGCATCGAGGCCGCGACCCAGGTCGCGGAGCGGCTCCGCGAGGCGATCGAGCGCTCGAACTTCACCGCGTCGGACGGCCGCTTCCTCGGGCAGGTCACCGCGTCGTTCGGCGTCGCGACCTACGACGAGGGCCTGCCGTCACGCAGCGACCTGATCCGCGAGTCGGACGCATCGCTGTACGTCGCCAAGAACGCCGGCCGCAACGTCGTGGCCGTGGGCGACCAGATCGTCCCGACCCGCTTCGGGATCGGTCGCCGGGTCCAGCCCGGACACGATCCGCGCGAGGAGGCCACGGCCGGTATCGGGGCGGGTGGGTCGAGCCAGCGCACGGGGCAGGACGGCCAGACCATCGACGCGTAGGTCGCCGGCCCTGCCCGATCAGGGGCGGGTGCCCACGGGGTTGCTCAGCGAGCCGAACCCCGGCGCCGACAGCTCCACGACGTCGCCGGACGCGAGCATCCGGCCGTGCTCGAGGCCGCACCCGTCGGCGACCGTGCCGGACCCGTAGACGTCGCCGGGGAACACGTCCTCGTCGATGCTGACGTAGGACAGCATCTGCGCGAAGCTCCAGCGCATGTCGCGGGTCCCGGAATCGGTCACGACGTCGTCCCCGATGCGGGCGGTGACGTGGAGGTCGGTGATGTCGACGGCGTCCGGCGTGACGATCACGGGCCCCAGGACGGTCGCGAAGTCCTTGGACTTGGCGGGCCCGAGCCGGACCTGCATCTCGCGCCGCTGCAGGTCGCGGG
>DASWKO010000086.1:0-9217 GCA_036396595.1 Nitriliruptorales bacterium
GGGCACCACACGCCTTGCATGTCGTCGTACTCATGACCGCGACCGCGACCGCGACCATGACCGCGACCGCGACCGCGACCACGACCACGACCACGACCCCGACCACGACCCCGACCGCGACCACGACCACGACCACGACCCCGACCGCGACCCCGACCACGACCCCGACCGCGACCCCGACCACGACCACGACCACGACCGGTCGTAGCCTGCGCGTGCGATCGCGGCGGTCACTGCTGGTCCGTGGGCAGGTCGTGGCGCCAGGGGGTGACGTCCACGATGGCGCCGCGGGCCACACGCACGCCGTCACCCATCGGCTCCACCTCCTCCACGTCGCCCGACGCGATCGCGTCGGCGAACCGTCCGGTGTCGGCGATCCACGCCGCGGTGTCGAGGACGATCCAGGCGGGCGAGACGAGCACCACACGCCCGGTCAGGGTCATGGTCACCGTGCGGATCAGCAGGCGATCGCCCGCCGTCGGGTCGCCGGGGTCCGCACCCGACGGGGCGGGGGCGGGGGCGGGCGCGATCAGGTCGCGCAGATCTTGCAGGGACAGCTCCACAGTGGTTCTCCTCGTTGTAGTCGTACTCATCGGCGCACCTTCAGGGTCGTTTCGATTTCGGGCCAGTCGTCGGGGCTCCACACCCGCATGTCCGCCCCTGCGGCGCCCAGCGCCAGCACCCACTCGCCCTGGGCCGCCGACAGCCGACCGGTCGCCGACTTGAGCTCGACGATCAGCAAGCTCTTGCCGCGCACCATGACCAGGTCGGGGAACCCGGCGCCTTCGCCCGACACCGCCGTCCGCCACCCGCCGTCGGTGCGGGCAGGCCGGAAGTGGGCGACCCGCCACCCGCACCTGCGGGCCAGCTCCATCACGGCAGCCTGCAGATCCGCCTCGGTCTGAGCGATCGTCGAGCTCACGAGCCCACCACCGTGCCGCCATCCGTCCAGCGGAACTCGCCCACCGGCAGATGCTTACGGCACTTGACGCAGTACGTCGCGCCGTAGAACTTCGGGTCCCGCGCATAGGTCTCGGCGATCGACGCGTCCATGTACGTGACCGCACCACACGTCAGGTGCCGGTACGAGTAGCGGACGGGACGCAGGAACCCCCGCGCGCGTTCCTCCTCGGAGGCCACCAGGTAGACGTCGGCCTGGTCGCCCGGCACGTCATCGACACCCCGCCTCAGCCGCGGATCGTCAGGGTCGGTGGTCAGGCTCATCAGAGGACTCCTGGGGCTCCTGGAGGTGGTGGCGCGGCCACGGCGAACTCGAGCTGACTCGCGTGCGCCAGCTCACGGTTGGACCACAGAACCTCGGTACGGGCGGCACGGGCGGCGGTGACCGCGTTCGAGGCGTGGACCCGCACCGGGATCTCGTGGCGCCACCACCCGGCGTACATCTCCTCGTACAGCGGGCAGGTGTAGCCCGACAGGATGACCGTCGCCGGGGTGTCGTGCAGCACGCCGGCCAGCCGCACGTGGTGGTCGTCGTCGACCTCGTGCCGGTAGCCGTTGCCGCCCCGTGCGGAGCGGGTCGAGGTGACGTAGGGCGGGTCGACGTACACCACCGTGTCGCAGGTGGCGAGCCGGACGATGAGCCCGGGGGCGTCGCAGCACTCGATCACGACCCCGGCCAGACGTCGGGCCAACGTCGCGAACCTGGCGACCTTGGTCAGCGCCGACACCGCGGTGCTCTGGGTGCGGGCAGTGGTGACCGACCAGCCCGTCGACGGGCCGGCCGACTTACCGAAGCTCTGGCTCACGCGCACGAAGAACCGGCGGGCCAACTCCAGCTCGTCCACGTCGGCGTCCAGGTCGGCCGCGGCGAACTCGGCCCGGGCGTACGGCGTCAACGCACACACACGTTCGAGGTCGGTCGGCCGGTCACGCAGCATCCGCCAGAACGTCGTCAGCGCCCCGTCCAGATCGTTGACGATCTCGTGGCGGGAGCGGGCCTTGGCCAGCAGGACCGCACCGCTGCCGAGGTAGGGCTCGATGTAGGTGTGGTGGGCCGGCAGCAGACCGACGATGAGCCTCGACAGGCCGACCTTCCCGCCGTAGTAGCTGAACGGGGGCATCACGGTTGGCTCCGGGCCAGCAGGTCACGGGCGTCGGTGAGGCGGGCGAACAGGGCGGGGTCACCGCCGGCGTCGGGGTGCAGCCGGCGGGCCGCGAGCCGGAACACGTTGTCGACGAGCCCCTCACGCAGCATCCCGGCGGTGAAGTCGGCCAGCATCTGCTCGTCCGGGCCAACCTCGGACCACGGGCCGCCGTGGGCGGCGATGAACCGGGCGGCATCGTCGGCGGTCATGTGGGTGGCCGGCAGCGCAGTGCCCGGCCCCAGCGCGTTCCACCCCCGGTACTGCTCGCCGCGCCGGGTGATCCCGTAGCGGTCGACCTTGCGGAGCGCCTCGAGGCCCAGCGTGATCGCCCGTACGTTGTGCTGCCAGTCCTCGGACGCGCCGGCGCGTCGCCACGGGGTCCGCACGTACCGGTCGGTGGCGAACTTCATCGGCCCGTGGCGCGACTCGAACGCGACGATCACCCCCGGATGGGCCGGACGGGTGTTGGTCCGCGGCAGCCCGTCCCGACGCAGGTCGGGTTCGGTCAGCGCGAGCTGGATCACGACCAGGCGCGCGTCGAGCACGTCCAGCTCGCGGCCCAGCATCAGCATCGTGTCCCCCCACAACGCCGTGAACGGGCTGTGCTGCCGGGCATGGCGGGCAGTCAACTCGCCAGGCCACACGTCGATCGGCCGGAACGTGAAGTCAGCCACCAGCAGCCCCCATGTGCCGCCACGGGTCGATGGTCCACACGTTGCCGTCCACCTGCCACTCGCCCCGCCCGTCGCGGCGGACCCGGTCGGGGTCACCCGGGCACGGCAGGCCCACCACAGGACGCATCCCCTGGTTGGTCGCCGAGTGCGGATGCTCGCACCGCAGGCACATAACCGGGCTCCAGTACGCGATCTTCGACGGGTCCAGCAGCTCGTGCAGCCCCTCGGACATCCGGGCTGCCTCGGGGCCGGTGAGCCGGTAGTTCACGATCAACACCCAGTCGTGCTCACCGGCGGGCGGCTCGACGGTGCGGGCAGGACCCGTCACGAACTGGCGGTCACCCGTGCCGGTGAGGGTGGTTTCCATCTCAGCCACCGGCGGCCTCCTGGGCCTGGAGGTGGGCGGCGCAGTCCGGGCCGATGCCGGCCGCGATCGAGGAGGTGACCGTGAGCCGGCGTCCGCAGCGGCGGCACCGGTCCTGGTCGGCAAGGCCGGCCGCGATCCCGTCGTTGCGTCCGCGGACCGCGACGGTCGGCTCGACGGGGCTGGCCAACGCTGAGCGCAGATAGGTGGCAGCGCGGACCGGGCGCCTCTCAGCGTGACGTCGGCCGGCGGCGTACGACTCGGAGTAGGCGGTCGAGCGGTCGTCTTGCCGGGGGCGTGCGAGGCCGGGCAGGCCACGGCCCGCCGGGGCGATGCCGGTGACCTGGCCGGCCCCACCCGCAGGCGGTGTCTGCTGGCTCATGATCCTGCCTCGATCTCGAGGGTGTCCAGCCAGCCGTGCACCAGACGCAGGACCCGCCGGCGCGCATCAGCGACCGGGCCTGCCGCGTCGGCCGGCGGGTCGTCGAGCTCGGCGGTCTGGTACGGGTCGAACAGATCGTCCAAGTAGGCCCGGCCGGCCTCGACGCGGGCCTGGGCCAGCAGGTCCGCGTGGCCCACGCCCAGAGCCTCGGCACGCTCGACCAACGGCCGGCGGTCGGCGGTCCGCATCCGTTCGGCCGCACGTGCGGCGTGGAGCAGCCGCTCCACCGCCACCACCGTCGACTCGTCTGTGGACGCCAGCCACCGCACCAGCCGACGCTCGTCGAGGCGCATCCCCATCGGGTGCACCCCCGACGCGGCCGCGATCCGCCGCACGAACTCGCGCCCGACGTCGTCGAGGCGACCGGGCGCCGACCCGTCGATCAGGTCCACCCCGGCCGTGTGGACCTGGGTCTCCGAGGGGACCTGCTCCGCCCGAGGTTCGGCGTCGTTCACGGCCGGCCTCCGCGGTCGTGGACGGCGTGCTCGTGACGGACCTGCTGCAACGTGGTGGCGTGGTCGGCGCACAGCCCGGCGACGTTCGTGGGCTGGGTCGAGCAGCGGCGCAGCCCGACGTCGGTCGCCCGCGACGCCCAACAGCCGCCCAGGATCAGCCCGTCGACGTCGGACGGCCAGGGCTGGCCCGGTCCCACCAGACGCACCAGCCCACCCGCTGGCGTCTTGGCAGCCAGGTCGGCCAACGCAGCCGCCGCACGCTCGACCCGGGCCGGCCGGGCTCGGGCCGCCACCGCGCACGCCAGACGCCAGGCCACCACACACACGCCGGCCACCACCACCACACCAGGCACCAGCAGCACACCCACCGTCACCTCACCCATCTCACACCCTCCTCATCGATGTCGTGGACGGCCGGCCGGGCACCCCGATGGATGCGACGACCCGGCTCCGCTCCCCCCGCCTTGCGGCAGGAAAGCCGGGCCAGCTCCGGCCGGCCGTCCAAGACGCCCCACCCGCCACCGCAGGGGCGGCACCGACCGGGGCACAGGTCGGCGCAACACGGCAGCGGATGGGGCGACCTCGACAGCCGCGCACGGAAGGCCCGCCGGGCAGACCCGGCGGGCAGCAGAACACGTCCAGCCTCACGAGGCGGCCGCGCTGGCGGTGTCGGGCTTGATCGCGTCGAGCCAGCCGACCCAGGTGTCGTCGTCGATCGCCAGGGCGTCACGCAGCTTGTGCAGCGTGGGCAGCGACGGTTCGCGTGACCCCGACTCGACGCGCGAGATGACCGCCTTGTCGATCTTGGCTGCCTCGGCGAGTTGACGTTGGTTCCAGCCCTTGGCCGCGCGTGCCTTGCGGATCCGCTGGCCGAGGAGGGCGAGCTGCCGGGGGGTAGCCACGGGGTCCACGACTCCTGTTGTCGGTGGGACAACGGGAGGAAACACGGGCAGCGGGGCGTTGTCAAGTAGACAACACGTCGGAGTCACACCGAGGTGACTACAGGGGTGCGCGCTGACAACGGCAGGAACGCGCACCTGCTAGCCTTGTCACCGCGACAACGCCACAATGTGCCGGTAGGACGAACCGCGACGAGAAGGCAGGTGGACATGACCCGGGCATCACACCCCGCGCTCCATCCCGTTCGCAGGGCGCGCAAGTCCAGAGGGTGGGGACTGCGTGAACTGGCCGCCCGGGTCGGCATGGACCCGGGCAACCTGTCCAAGATCGAGACCGGCCGCCGGCGGGTCGGCCCGGCCGCCGCGCTGCGGCTGGGCCGAGAGCTGGGGATCTCGCCGTACGAGTTGGTCGACGAGGAGTTCTGGTGCGCCGCCAGGGACTCGAACCCCGAACCTGCCGGTTAAGAGCCGGATGCTCTGCCAGTTGAGCTAGCGGCGCGAACGCGTGCGGACCGTACCCGGGTGGGTTCGGAACGCGCACGCGAGAGGGTGGCTGAGGGGACTTGAACCCCCGGCCTCCTGGACCACAACCAGGCGCTCTAACCGAGCTGAGCTACAGCCACCGTGAGATCCGTGCTCGCGCACGGCCGTCGTAGGGTACGGACGGCCACCCCCCGTGCAAGAGACGCGCGGCGTGTGCGCTGCGGCGATGTCAGCGCAACCTCTGCGATGTCCCCACCAGAGCGATGGCCACGGAGGCAGCGCCCAAGGCCGCGATCGCGACGGCCGGCGCCGTGGCTCCGAGCGCCGCCGTGAGCAGGGCCGACGTGGAGATCGCGACGGCGAGGGCGACCAGCGGCGTGGTGATCGGTCCGGGGTCCGGCGCAACCATGCGACGGACCAGGACGGCGGTGACCACGAGGACGATCACAGCGGCGACGAGCAGGGCGAGCGGCACGGTCGTGCTCCCGGTGGACGGACCCACCCATGGTCGCGGCCGGGTGTGACACCCGGCGCGTCACGGACCCGGGGGTGCTCAACGGTCCTGGTGGATGGCGCAGTCGGGCGCCGCCCCCCCTACGTTGTCGGGGACCCCGATGCCTCCCCACCCCACCGGTCATCCCGCCGGGGCGGGCGGGAGCGAGAGGTGCTGATCCACGTGGACGTCCTCACACGCTGGCACGAGATCGTCCGCAGCGGCGACCTCGGATCGCTCCACGACCTGCTCCACGAGCACGTGCGGTTCCACTCGCCGGTGGTGCACACGCCCGTCGAGGGCCGCGACCTGACGGCGATGTACCTCGCGGGTGCCTTCCACGTCCTCGTGGGTGGCGGCACCTTCACCTACGTGCGCGAGGTCGTGGGCGAGCGTGACGCGGTGCTCGAGTTCACCGCCGAGGTCGAGGGCATCCACGTCAACGGCGTCGACATGATCACGTGGGACGACGAGGGCACGATCACCGACTTCAAGGTGATGGTCCGCCCCAGGAAGGCGTTCGACCTCGTCCACCGCAGGATGGCCGAGCTGCTGGCCGCAGGTGCAGCACCGCACGACCCTGCCGCCCCGAGCGCGTCGAGCGCGTCGAACGCCTGACCGCGCGCGCCGCGGCCCGGCCGCGCGTCAGTCGTACTGGAGCGCGATCTGCCTGAGCTGGTCGAGGAAGTTCATCGGGGAGTCGGGGGCCACGTCGAGCGCCCGCACCGTCACGGTCCCGGGTCTGCCGGTCCACGCGAACGGGCCGTGCCGCTGGTAGATCCGCCAGCTCACGGGTGACCGTCGGTTGATGCCGGCTTCGATGCCCTGGAACGGCGCCATCGGGAACAGCGGGGTGAATCCTTCGCCACCGGCGACCTGCCTGCCGTCGACATCCAGGCGGATGGTCCACGTGCCACCCGCGGGGCGGTCGATGTGCAGCACGACCCGGCGGTGCCCGGCGGCCAGGGACGCGCCGTCGAGCTCGCGGACCGTCCCGTGGCCGTCGTTGTGCACGAACGTCACCACCCCGCCCTCCAGGTAGACGCCGTACCCGCCGCCCTGGTCCCCGTGCGCGAGCAGGTAGCCCTGATCCCCGTCGGCCACGTCCACCTCGATGGTGGCGCGCGCCGAACGGAACAGGATGAGCTGAAGGCTGCGCCAGCGCTCCACCATCGGCGCCCCGAACGGCACGACCGCGGGCCGCTCGAACACGGCGCTGCGGTCCGGGCGGATCATGAACTTGATGCCATCGCCGCCGTCCATCGGCAGGATCTGGTTGTCCCACGCGGCCTGCTCCCAGGCTTCGCTCAGCTCGGCCACCAACCCGGCGTGCCGGGCCGCGAGGTCGCGCGTCTCGGTGGGATCCTGTTCGAGGTCGTACAGCTCCCACTGGCTGTCGTCGAAGCGGGCCAGCGGGGTGTGCAGCGCCACGATCTCCCAGTTGTCACGGAGGTAGGCGCGGTTGCCCTGGATCTCGAAGACCTGGTCGGTATGGGTCGAATCGACCTCGGGATCGTCCAGCCACGCGGTCATGACGCTCCCGGCGATCGGCTGGAGGGGCATCCCTCCCCGGTGCGTGGGCGCCTCGATCCCGATCGCATCCAGCACGGTCGGCAGCACGTCGCTCAGGTGCGCGTACTGCCAGCGCACCTGCCCACCCTGATCACCCCACCGCGCCGGCCAGCTCACGATCGCCGGCACGTGCCGGCCGCCCTGGTGGGCCGTGGTCTTGTACAGGCGGTACGGCGTGTTGCACGCCATCGCCCAGCCCTGCGGGTAGTGCGGCATCGTCTGCGGCCCGCCGATCAGGTCGAGCCGTGCCAGGTCCTTGCGGAGGTCCACGTCACCACCGAGGTGGGTGTAGTAGCTGGTCGTGCCGGTGGTCCCGCCCTCCTTCGACGCGCCGTTGTCGGAGGTGAACACCACCAGCGTGTTGTCCCACTCGCCGAGCTGCTCCAGGGCCGTACGCAGCCGCCCCAGCGACGTGTCGATGCTCTCGACCATCCCCGCGTACACGGCCATGTAGCGCGCGAAGAGCGTGCGTTCGTCGTCGCCCAACCCGTCCCAGGCGGGAGCCTCGTAGCCCGGCTCGCTGTTCCTCGGAGGTAGCTGCGTGCCGGGTTCGACCACGCCCTGTTCGATGGCCCGGGCCAGGCGCTGCTCGCGGACGACGTCCCAGCCGACGTGGTAGCGGTCGGCGTACTTGGCGATCAGCTCGGCCGGCGCGTGCAGCGGGGCGTGGGCAGCCCCGTGGCTCAGGTACAGCAGGAAGGGCTTGGCCGGGTGGGCGGCCTTGACCGCGCGCACCATCGCCACCGCCTGCTCGGTGATGTCGTCGGTGAAGTAGTAGCCGTCCGGGTAGCGCTCGACCTCGACGGTCGAGTTGTCGCGCACCAGCCGGTGCGGCATGTGGAAGTTGGTGAAGCCGTCGAGGATCCCGTAGTAGCGCTCGAAGCCCTTGCCCAGCGGCCAGGAGTGCCTCGGCCCCGCGTCGGACAGGTCGGAGTCCTTCGCGAGGTGCCACTTGCCGACCATCATCGTGGCGTAACCGGCCTGGTCACGCAGGATCTCGGGCATCGTGGCGGCGTCGTCGGCCAGCTCCATCGCGTAGCCGCTGAAGCCCGGGTCGCTGTGTGCCACGTGTCCCACGCCCACGCGGTGACCGGTGTGCATGCCCGTCAGCAGCGACGCCCGCGACGGCGAGCACATCGGCGTGACGTTGAAGTTCGCCAGCCGCAGGCCGTCTGCGGCCAGACGGTCGAGGCTCGGAGTGTCGATCTCGCCACCGAAGCAGCCGAGGTCGCTGAACCCGACGTCGTCGCACAGGATCACGACGACGTTCGGTGCGCCCTGGGGTGGTGTCGGACGGGGCGGCCACCACGACTCCGACGCAGCGATGCGGTCGGCGACGGTCCCCTGGAAGCCGGCGTACGGCTCGGCCGAACCGGCAGGTGGGAACTCGGTGCGGGGCAGGTCGCTGCGCAGCCCCCGGGGTCGATCCGGCTCCGCGTCGTCGCTCACTGGCTGTCCCTCCGTTGCCGCGCGTCCACGCTGCACCGTAGAGCCGGCTGGTCACGGCTGACCAGCCTCCGTGAGCAGGTTGTGCTCGAATCCGAGCGGTTCCTGCTCACGGACGGGGTGGGGGGTCAGCTCACGCGCTCGAAGACGGCGGCCAGGCCCTGGCCGCCACCGATGCACATCGTCTCGAGCGCGTAGCGGCCCTGGCGCCGCTCCAGCTCGCGCAGCATCGTGGTGAGGATGCGGCAGCCCGTGGCGCCCACGGGGTGGCCGAGCGCGATGGC
>DASWKO010000087.1:0-6575 GCA_036396595.1 Nitriliruptorales bacterium
CGGTCCGTGATCTGCGTGATCTGACCCGCTACCGCCGCGCGTTGACCGAGGAACGCTCCCGTGAGGTGCAACGTCTGGACAAGGTGCTGCAGGACGCGATGATCAAGCTTTCAAGCGTGGTCTCGACGTTGCAGACCAAGACCGCCCGTCAGATCCTGGCTGCGCTGGTCGGTGGCGAGGACGACGTGGCTGTGCTTGCCCGGCTCGGGAAGGGGTCGTTGAAGGATCGGCAGGACGAGCTCGCCGAAGCGCTGACGGGCCGGTTCCGGCGCGAGCATCACGGGCTGCTGATCGGCCAGATCCTCACGCACATCGATTTCCTGCATGCCCAGATCGCCCAGCTCGACGGGCGGCTCGAGGAGCTGTTCGCCCCTTTCGGTGACCTGGTCGAGCGGGTCGCGACCATCCCGGGCGTGTCCGAACGGGGTGCGCAGGTGCTGCTGGCCGAGTGCGGCACCGACGTGGACCGGTTCCCCTCGGCCGCGCACCTGGCGTCGTGGGCCGGGATCTGTCCCGGCAACAACGAGTCGGGCGGCAAGGCCCGCTCGGGCAGGACCCGCAAGGGGTCGGTGTGGCTGCGCACCGAGCTGACGGGCGCGGCCAAGGCGGCCGCGCGCACCAAGGACACCTACCTGGCGGCCCACCACGCCCAGATCAAGGCCCGACGTGGCTACCCCAAGGCTGTCGGGGCGACCCGTCACGACATCCTGGTCGCCTTGTACTTCATCGTCCGTGACGGCGTCGCGTTCCAAGAGCTCGGCCCCGACTGGCACGAGCAGCGCAACTCCGTGGAGCACCGCACCCGACGTCTGATCAAGCAACTCGAACAGCTCGGGCACCAGGTCACCCTCGACCCGGCCGCCTGACAGCGGCTACGCCGCTGGCCGGGCTGACGCCCGGCGGCTTCGCCGTGCCTTCGTTGACCACACGGACCGAACCTTTTCCCCAGGGGTCCTGTTGGAGTTGCGGTCTTCGACACCCGCAGCCTCGCAGGGCCCCTGTGCCGTTCACCGCAACCCGCTCACCCTTCCCACCCCGCTCAAAGAAGTAGCGTCTGAGGTGTGTGAGAAGTAGCGTCCAAGGTGCGTGAGAAGTAGCGTCCGGGCGTAACCTGACGACCCGTCAGGTTACGGAGGAAGCGGTGGCGCAGGGCGTGGACGTCGACGTGGACGTGACGGGGCGGCCGACGCGTCTGCGCGAGCTCGACCTCGACCGGTTCTTCCACCCCGAGGTGGTCGCGGTCATCGGTGCGACCGACGACACCGACAGCCCGAGCTGGATGTCGTGGGACCAGATCCGCCGCTGGGGCCAGGAGCACGGCGCCACCGTGGTGCCGGTCAACCCCCGGCGTGCCGAGGTCGACGGGCTCATCTCGTACGCCTCGATCCTGGACGTGCCGCACGACGTCGACCTCGTGGCCATCCTCATCGGCAAGCCCGAGGCGGTGCTGCCCGAGGTCGTGGAGAGCAAGGCCCGCTTCGCCGTGCTGTTCTCGGCGGGCTTCGCCGAGAGCGGCGAGGCGGGCGAGGCGAGGCAGCGGGCCATCGTCGACCTGCTCGAGGGCAGCGACCTGCACCTGCTCGGGCCGAACACGACCCTGAACGCGTTCCAGGCGTTCCACGAGGACGTCGGCGGGGGCAGGCGGATCGGTCTGGTCACCCAGTCGGGCCACCAGGGCCGCCCGCTGTACCAGGCCCAGGAGCTCGGGGTCGGGCTGGCCGGGTGGGCCCCGGTCGGCAACGAGGCCGATCTGGAGTCGGCCGACTTCATCGCGTACTTCGCCGAGCGTGCGGACGTCGGCGCCGTGGCGGCCTACATCGAGGGGTTCAAGGACGGGCGCACGCTGATGCTGGCCGCGGACCGGGCCGCGCGTGCGGGCGTCCCCGTCACGGTGGTCAAGGTGGGGCGCAGCGCGATCGGCCGGTCGTGGGCCCGCTCGCACAGCGGTCACCTCGCCGGGTCGGACCGGGTCACCGACGCGGTGTTCCGCCAGGTCGGCATCCAGCGCGTCGACAGCCTCGATCAGCTGCTCGACGTCTCGACCCTGCTGGCACGGGCCGCACCGCCGCGCACCGACGGCGTCTGCGTCTACTCCATCTCCGGAGGCACGGGCGCGCACACCGCGGACCTGGCCGGAACCTACGGGCTGCGGCTGCCCGAGCTTGCCTCAGGGACCCAGCGGCGCCTGCACGAGCTGATCGCCCCCTTCCTGCGCGTGTCGAACCCGGTCGATAGCGGCGGTCACCCGACCGGCGACGAGCGCGGCCCGCAGATCCTGCGCGCGATCCTGGACGACCCGGAGGTCGGGGTCCTGCTGGTGCCGATCCCGGGCGCCGTGCCGCCGATCTCGGACACGTTCGCCCAGGATCTGGTGGACGCCTGGCGCGGGACCGACAAGCCGGTCGTCGTGGTGTGGGGCTCGCCGGCGGGCGACGAGCCGGCCTACCGCGACATCCTGGTGCCGAGCGGCATCCCGGTGTTCCGCACCGTCCCGAACGCGCTGCGGGCGATCCAGGCGTACCTCGAGCACCACGCGTTCGTCGACGGGTACCGCTCGCCCTTCGGCGGCCTGCCCAGGCGCGAGTCGCGCGCTGCGGCGGCGGCCCGCGAGCTGCTGGTGCCGGGCCAGGCCCTCAGCGAGCTCACCTCCAAGCAGGTGCTGCGGGCGTACGGCATCCCGACGACCGACGATCGGCTGGCCACGTCCGCGTCCGCAGCGGTCGCGGCGGCCAGGGACCTCGGGCTGCCGGTGGTGATGAAGGTCAGCTCGCCGAGGCTCTTGCACAGGTCCGACCTGGGGCTGGTCGCCGTGGGCGTCGAGTCGCTGACCGCGGTCCGCGACACCTACCGGCGCCTGCTCGACGCGGCCGCCGAGCACACCGATGCCGAGCACGTCGAGGGCGTGATCGTCAGCCCGCTCGTGTCCGGAGGCGTCGAGACCATCGTCGGCTCGGTGCGCGACGAGCTGTTCGGGCCCACGGTGCTGTTCGGCATCGGCGGGGTCGGCGTCGAGGTCTACGGCGACGTCGGCTTCCGGGTCCCGCCGTTCACCCGGAGGCAGGCGCATCGTATGATCGAGGAGGTGCGTGGACTGGCGCTCCTGCAGGGTGCGCACGGTGGACCGCAGGCCAAGCTGTCTGCCATCGTGGACGTGCTGATGAAGGTGCAACGCATGGCCCTGGACCTGCACGACGCGATCGCCGAGCTCGACATCAACCCGCTGGTGGTCGGCCCAAACGGCGCGATCGCGCTCGACGCGCTCGTGATCTGTGGCGGAAGGTCGGACCGTTGACGGGCAGTCTGTGGGACCTGATCGTCGCCCGCGCCCGCGAGACGCCCCACGACACCATGCTCGTGGACGACGCCGGCGGCAGCCTCACGTTCGCCGAGTACCGCCGCGAGGTCGAGGCAGCGGCGGGGGCGCTGCACGTGGACTTCGGGATCGGTCCCGGCTCGGTGGTGTCGTGGCAGTTGCCGACCTGGATCGACTCGTTCGTCCTGGTGGGGGCGCTGGCCCGGCTCGGGGCGGTCCAGAACCCGATCATCCACATCTACGGCGAGCGCGAGGTCGGCTTCATCGGCGAGCAGGCGGGCAGCGAGCTGTACGTCTCGCCCAAGCAGTTCGGCGCCACCGACTTCGAGGCACGGGGCCGCGGACTGGCCGACGCCAACCCGGGGCTGACGGCCCTGGCCATCGACCGCGGAGGCCTGCCCAAGGGCGTCCCGAGCGAGCTGCCGGCACCGCCCACCTCGATCGACGAGGTGCGCTGGTACTTCTACACCTCGGGCACCACCTCGGACCCCAAGGGGGCGCGGCACACCGACGCCAGCATCGACGCGGTCGCGCGCGGGATGTGCGGCTGCCTGCGGATGAGCCCCGACGACCGCCACGGGCTGGTGTTCCCGTTCCCCCACATCGGCGGGATCATCTGGCTGTTCGGCCAGCTCCAGGTCGGCTTCCCCAACTTCATCGACCAGGCCTTCGACCCGGCCACCACCGTGGACTTCCTCCACGCCAACGACGTCACGCTGGCCGGCGCCGGGACCTACTTCCACCAGACCTACCTGGCCGCGCAGAAGGAGCGCGACCAGACCCTGTTCCCCAGCGTGCGCGGCTTCCCGGGCGGCGGGGCGCCCAAGCCCCCGCAGCTCCACCACGCCATGCGCGAGGCGTGGCCCGGGTCGGCTGGGATCCTGAGCGGCTACGGGCTGACCGAGGCGCCGATCCTGACCATGGCCACGCCCGACGACCCCGACGACAAGCTGGCCGACACCGAAGGTCGCGCGCTGCCGGGCGTCGAGCTGAAGCTGGTCGGCGTCGACGGGCAGGTGTGCGGCCCCGGCGAGGAGGGCGAGGTCCGGGCCAAGGCGCCCCAGATGATGCAGGGCTACCTCGACGGCTCGCTGGACGCCGACGCCTTCGATGACGGCGGCTGGTTCCGCACGGGTGACCTCGGGGTGCTCGACGAGGACGGCTTCCTCACCATCACGGGGCGGCTGAAGGACGTCATCATCCGCAAGGGCGAGAACGTCTCGGCGAAGCGGGTCGAGGACGCCCTGTTCGGCCACGACGCCGTCGCCGACGTCGCCGTCATCGGCCTGCCCGACGAGGACACCGGCGAGCGGGTGTGCGCGGTGGTGGTCACCACCGACGGCGGCGAGCTGACGTTCGAGCAGATGCAGCAGCACCTCGAGGGCCAGCAGGTCATGAAGCGTGCCTGGCCCGAGCAGCTCGAGCTCGTGGACGTCCTGCCCCGCAACGCCAGCGGCAAGGTGCTGAAGTACGAGCTGCGCGAGCGCTTCGCGAGCGCCCCGTTCAGCCGCAGGTGAGCGGGGCGACGGGGATGGCCGGGAGCCTGCTGGGCAAGCTGCTCGGGCTGCTGCGCCGGCTGGTCCAGCTCGTGTTCGGCTGCGCCGGCCGGGTCCCGCCTGACGTCGACCTGACCGGACGCACCGTCGTGATCACCGGAGGCAACAGCGGCATCGGGCTCGAGACGGCGGTGGGCCTGGCTGACCTCGGCGCGCACGTGGTGATCACCGCGCGCGACCCGCAGCGGGGCGAGCAGGCCGTGGACGACATCCGCGAGCGGTCCGGCAACGAGCGCGTCGAGGTGATGCACCTCGACCTCGCCAGCTTCGACTCGGTGCGCGGCTTCGCCGCGGCGTTCCTCGAACGGCACGAGCGGCTCGACGTGCTGATCGCCAACGCCGGGGCGACCCTGAGCGAACACCAGCTCAGCCTGGACGGCATCGAGCTGACGCTGCAGGCCAACCACCTGTCGCACGTCCTGCTGACCCACCTGCTGCTCGACCGGTTGCGGGCCAGCGCGCCGGCCCGGATCGTCGTGGTGTCCTCGGCGGCCCACCGACAGGGCGGGGATCTCGACGCCGACGACCTCGAGGCGCACGGCAAGCCGTACATCGGGTTCCAGAAGTACGCGCGGACCAAGCTGATGAACCTGCTGTTCGCCCGCGAGCTCGCCCGGCGGCTGGCGGGCTCCGGCATCACCGTCAACGCGCTGCACCCGGGCACGGTCCGCAGCGGGTTCGCCATGGACGGCGACGCCACCGGCATCTTCGCCCTCCTGATCCGCATCGCCCGGCCGTTCTTCAAGAGCGCGGCGACCGGGGCCCGCACGTCGATCTTCCTCGCCGCCTCGCCGGAGGTCGCCGCCGACACCGGCGGGTACTACTCCTCGTGCCGGCGCCGCAGCCCGTCGAGGGCCGCTCGTGACCCGCAGCTCGCCCGGCGGCTGTGGGAGCGGTCCGCCGAGCTGGTCGGCCTCGCCGAGACCGCCTGACACGCGGGATCCGAGGGCACTCCGCCGGCCGGCCACAGCCCGCGCGGCGCACGCACGCGCACCGGGGGGCACGGCGTGAAGCGCCGACCGTTCGATGTGATGCACGCGCCACCCCTCGAGGAATCCCCGTACCGTGCGGGCGTGGACGCAGCGGAATCAGATCCGCACGCATGGGGTCGGTTCCAGCCGTGGGCGTCCAGAAGCTCCCGCGCCGCAAGCCGTCAGGCGCGGGCCTGCCTCGCGGTCTTGGCGGTCTCCTCGAGGTAGGCGCGGACGACCTCGGCGTCGAAGGGTTGGGGTTCGCCTGTCGGCGCCGACCAGCGCGTCCGTGGCGTGCTGAAGAAGTCGCCGCCGTAGACGTGGATCGCCCCGGTCCACTCCGTCGTCGGGTTGACGACCCGGTGGACAGCATCCGGGCCGAGGCCGATCACGTCGAGCTCCAGCAGCGTGCGTCCCCCGGCTTCCTCGACCCGTCCATCAGGTCTGCGGCGGTAGAAGTGGTTGTCCTCACGCCCCCCGTACAGCCCGATCGCCGCCCACATGTTGTGATCGTGGGGGTCGAGATCGGCATCCGGTGGCCACACGATGTGCAACACCGTCAACCGGTCCGAGTTGTGCCAGGTGGTGAACGATGGCATCGACGTCAGATCCCCGATCGTCGCGCGCAGCGCCGCTGGTGCGCTGACCGTTCGTTCCAGGAGTTGGCGAACTGCCGCCGGTGCCTGCTCACCTTCCTCGAGCGCCTCGGAACAGGCCGCAACGAACTCGTCCGGG
>DASWKO010000088.1:0-4098 GCA_036396595.1 Nitriliruptorales bacterium
CCTTCGTGCACCTCGTCGAGCCCGAGCTGGAGCTGGGCCGCGCCCGCGACGGCCGGCGGCGCAGCGGCCCCGATCTCCTCGCCCGTGAGCATCGTCCACCACCACCTCAACCCACGCGGCGGGTTGCGGTGCCCGTGGCGCGCGAACGGGACGTCGGTGCGGTCCAGGAACACGTACTCCGAGACCACGGCGAGGATGGTCTGGCGCACGACGTCGTCCCGGGCCCAGTCGGCCTTCAGCAGCGCGAGGACATCCGACTTCGCCTCGGTGGTGGCGTACCGGCGCGCGGTGTCGCTCGCGTGGTGGGCCAGGCGCGACCGCGTCTCCCGCCAGAGGAGCCGTTGGCGGGAGTACCAGTCCCACGCGTACGCGGGTGGGCCGTTGCGTGCCATCACGTCCAGCGTACGCGACTACGACCGCCCGACCCGGTTGACGATGAGGTCGCGCTGCGGCGCGACGGGACGTGGCAGCCGCACGGTGAACTGGGCGCCCCCTCCGGGCGCGTCGTCGTAGCTGACCTGACCGCCGTTGGCCTCGGCGAGTGCGCGGACGATCGACAAGCCCAGGCCCAACCCCTCCGCGGTCCGCCGGAGGCCGATGGACGCCTGCGTGAACGCGTCGAAGAGGTGGGGGACGAAGTCCGGGTCGACGCCGTTGCCGTGGTCGCGGACCTCGATCGCGATGGTGCCCGGCAGGCCGAGCAGGGCGATCTCGGTCCGGCCGGCGCCGTACCGCTCGGCGTTGACCACGAGGTTCTCGATGATCTGCTGGAGGTGGTCCGGATCGACGTAGGCTTGCGGATCGTCGTCGGGGACGTGCGTCACCTCGACGAGTCGCGAGACGGTGTCACCGAGCTCCTCGAGGATGCCGTCGATCGCGTTCGCGAGGTCGACCACGTCAGGCCGGGGGGCGGCGGCGGCCCCCTCGATGCGCGAGCGGACCAACAGGCCCGCGACCACGCGGGTCAGCCGCCGGCTCGACCGGTGCGCCATCCGCATCAGCTCCCGTCGCTGCTCGTCGGTGAGCTGCTCCCAGCGGCCGAGCACGGTCTCGAGGAACCCCGTCGTGGTCGCCAGCGGCGTGCGCAGCTCGTGCGAGACCCGCGAAACCAGGTCCTCGCGCATCCGTTCCAGCTCCTGCTGCCGCGTGATGTCGTGCAGGATGAGCACCAGTTCGTGCCCGGACGCGTCGGTCGACACGCTCACCGAGATGATCCGACCGGTGCCCGGAACCACCGCGTTCCACGACTCGGGGCCGTAGGCGTGGCGGCACTCCTGCAGGCGCAGTGCGATGTCGATGTCCTCGCCCTGCAGGTCCAGCAGCGGTAGGTGGTCAGTGATCGATCGGCCGACGGTCGTCTCGGCTCGCCGGCCCGTCACGCCTTCCGCGGCCGCGTTCCAGACCTGGATCGTGCCCTCGCGATCGACCAGCACGATGCCATCGGAGGCGCCCGCGATCGTACGGTCGAAGCGGTTGCGCTCGTCCAGCAGCTCGTGCTCGTGACGTCGACGGACCGATGCGCGGCTGCGGGCCAACAGCAGCGGCACGGCCAGCAACGGCAGCACCCACGCCGCCTCGATCAGCAGGATCGCCCCGAGGATGCCGACGCTGGCGTTGGCGATGCTGTGCTGGGTGTCCTCCGCGAGGCCGCCCCGGGCGACCTCGATGATCGGACGGTCGGTCACG
Source organism: Nitriliruptorales bacterium (assembly GCA_036396595.1). GTDB lineage: Bacteria > Actinomycetota > Nitriliruptoria > Nitriliruptorales > Nitriliruptoraceae > DASWKO01. Next base: position 1,687 of record DASWKO010000088.1, read on the forward strand.
GCGCTGGAGACGTGGTACAGGGCGAGCAGGTTCACCGACGTGTAGGCCAGCGCGGCCGCCAGGGCGGCGACGATCGTGACGAGCGAGGTGAGCTCGCCGTCCCACAGGCCAGCGAATGCGGCCGCAGCCAGCGCCGTGCCCACGGCGGTCCAACCGACGTTGAAGCTGACCTTCAGCGGGTGCTTGCGCAGGACGATGGCCTCGCTGAAGACCTCGCCGAGCACCGCCACAAGGATGGCCCATCCCGGGTGCAACAGGACCACGGCGGGCAGGACCGCCGCCTCGGTGAGCGTCTGGTCGTTCCTGGCGCCGCGGGCGAGCGGGACGGTGACCGAGGTTCCGCTCAGCGACAGCGAGGCGACCAGGAGGACGGGGAACACCCAACCCGGCCCGACGCGGACCGGCGGCCAGGGGGCTCCCAGCCAGATCCCGATGCCGACGGCGAGCGCGCCGCTCAGCGCCCACGCGACCACGTGCTGGTGCGTGGCTGCCGGAGGCGCGCTGTCGGCCCCGATCGATCCTCGCACGGAGTTCCTCCCGGACCCACGCCTCAGGTCGGCGGGCGGGCCGGCAGCTCGAGGTCATGCTGTCGCGTTGGGCCCATCCGTCCCCTCAGAGCCTACGCGGGTCGACCCCGAACGACCGCTTGCGGCGTCCTGGACCGCATCGCGCAGTCGTTCCAGCACCTCGGGGTCCAGCGCGGCTGACAGGAGGGGATGCTCGGCCAGTTCGTCGGGCCCGCGGGAAGCGGCGGCGGCGATCAACGCACCTCGGTGGTGGGCCGGGGCCAGTCGCAGGGCGTGCAACAGGTAGGCCATGGCCTCGGCGTGACCGTCGCGGTGCAGGTGCAGGGCGGCGGCGGCCGCGGTCCGGCCGTCCCGTTCGTACAGCGCCTGGTCGGCGGCCCCGATGACCTCGACCGCCGATCCACCCGCGAACCGGTCCGGGTCGGGCGTGTCCGCGGCCAGCCGCTCGAGCCGCTGGCGGCGGCGTCGGCGCGAGCGGGCCAGTGCGATGCCGACCGCGAGCAGCGCGAGCAGCGCGACGCCGAGCACGACGAGCACCCCGATGGCCTCGGGCTGCAGCGTGGTCTGGGCGTGGGTGCGCACGTGGCGGAGGCTAACGCTCGCACGCGTCGGTGTGCCGGCTTGCCCGTTCGGACTAGTGAAGGTTAGGCTCACCTAAGCCTGCGCGACATCCCGCGCACACCCCGACACAAGACGAGAGGAACGCCCGTGCGCCGTACGTCACGCACGATCCTGGCACTCACGCTGCCCCTGGTCCTGACGGCCTCCGCCTGCGGCGACGACGACGGCGCCGGGGTCCGTACCATCGACGGCTCCGGCTCGGCGTCCGGATCGGCCTCGGCCAGCGGCTCGGATTCGGCCTCCGGCAGCGCGTCCGGCAGCGCGAGCGGTCAGGCCAGCCGCGACCTCGGGGGGTTCGTCGCGGTCTCCGATGTGGCCCAACACGCCCGCGTGGCGCTGGACGTGTGCGACATCAACGACCTGCTGGATCCGGACGGGGAGATCGGTTACGACGCGATCGCGACGATCTATGCCGAGGGCGCGAACTCCGACTCCGGTGATGGCAAGCGCACGCTGAAGGGCTTCGCCACGGGCGAGCGCGAGGAGCCGCTGTGGGACACCTACGTCCAGCGCCTGGGCGCGACCTGGTTGGACGACTTCGTGACCGCGGCCATCGAGGCAACGGGAGCCTTCGAGGGTGAGCTGGACGCGGTGCGCCGCCAGGGCATCCAGAAGGGGGTGCAGAACCAGATCCTGGTCGCGTGGGCCTTCCACGAGCTCGACGCCGCCCAGGCCAGGGTCGCGGCCGGCGAGACCGATCCGGCTGGGGGCGCGCCGCACAACGTCGACGAGATCTGGGCCTTCTACCACGGCGCGGCGCCCGGCTGCGCGGCCTACGGCACCGGGGAGAAGTGCGGTGCGGACTTCGGGACGGGCAACGCCGCCAACGAGGCGACCCTGGCGGCCGTGCAGGACCTCCAGCAGGCCGCCCTCGACGGCGACCTCGAGGCCTACGACGCCGCGTACGACCGGTTCGTGACCGCCGTGACGCTCCCCTACGTCCAGGCCACCATCAAGTACGCGACCAACGTCAGCGCAGACCTCGCAGCCGGTGACGACGAGGCCGCTCGCATCCACCAGGCCGAGGGCTGGGCGTTCTTCCGGGTGATCGAGCCGCTGGTCGCCGAGGTCGATGCGTCGGTGGCCGACGCGATCGCGGGCATGCTCGACCTGGCCAACGATCCCGACCCCGACAGCGAGTCGATCGTGACGGGGGCGATCGAGCAGGTCTACGAGGGGCTCGGGCTCACGGCCGGTGACGTCGGCGAGTTCCAGGGCTGAGCCACACCGTCGCGGCGGTGGCGGCCAGCGCCACCGCCCAGGC
>DASWKO010000089.1:0-7001 GCA_036396595.1 Nitriliruptorales bacterium
CACGACGACGAGCACGTCATCCGCACGCTGACCAAGCTGCTGGAGGAGTCCTCGGCCTCGCACCGCAAGCTGGACCCCTCCGAGGGGCTGCAGGACGCCCAGCTCGACGACGGTGCGCGGCTGCACATCGCCCACCGTGACATCGGCCGTGACGGGCACCTGCTGGTCAACATCCGCAAGTTCACCGGGGTGGCGTTCCGGTCGCTGGACGAGCTGGTGGCGCGCGGCATGCTGAGCCCGGCCGTGGCCGAGTTCCTGCGTGCCTGCGTGCGTGCCCGGCTGTCGGTGGTGTTCGCCGGTCCGCCGGGCTCGGGCAAGACCACGCTGTTGAGCTGCTGTGCCGCCGAGCTGGACCCCACGCTGCGGGTGGTCACCGCCGAGGAGGTGTTCGAGGTCGACGTGCCGCTGCCCAACGTGGCGGGGATGCAGACCCGGCCCGCTCGCACCGACCGTCCCGAGGTCGACCTGCGCCGCCTGGTGGCCGGGTTCCTGCGCATGGCGCCCGACGTCGCCATCGTCGGCGAGGTCCGCGACCGGGAGGCGCTCCCGCTCCTGCTGACCCTGTCGTCGGGCGTCAAGGGCTACACGACCATCCATGCCGGATCGGCCCGCCAGGCGCTCAGCCGCCTGCGCTTCATCTGCCAGCTCGCCGACACCACCTCCGAGATCCCGATGATGGCGCTCAACAGCCTGGTCACCGAGGCGGTCGACATCGTCGTGCACGTCTCGCGCCACGCCGACGGCCCGCGCGTCAACGAGGTCATCGCGCTCGAGGAGCAGCAGACCGGCCCCGAATCGCCCGCCTTCACGGTCACCGATCTGTTCAACCGCCCGACCTGGGACACGTCGCTGTCGTGGACGGGCAACATCCCGACCCGCATCCGCCGCCCCCTGCACGAGGCGGGCTACGACGTCCGCCAACTCCTGGACCCGTCGCTGGCCCCGGTGATCCGGTCGTGACCGGGCTCCTGCTCGCGGTCGTGGCCTCGTACGGGGTGTTCCTGGTCTACACCGCTCTGGCGATGGGTTGGCGCGGACCGGGTGTCTCGCCCGAACCGCTGATCGCCCGCCGGCGGCGCGGCTCCCTCGAGGACTGGCTCGCACAGGCCGGCATCGAGAACATCCGCCCCTCTGAGTTCCTGGCCGCGACCGCCGTGCTCGTGCTGGTCGGGGCGGGCCTGGGCTACGCGGTCTTCGGGGGTGTGCTGCCGCCGATGGCCGCCGGGCTGGCGGCAGCGGCCGTGCCGTTCGGAGCCGCTCGCGCCCGGCGGCTGCACCGGCGCGAGAGGGCGCGTGACGCCTGGCCGCGCCTCATCGAGGAGATCCGCCTGCAGACGGTCTCGCTGGGGCGCTCGATCCCCCAGGCGCTGTTCGAGGTCGGGCTGCGCGGCCCCGAGGACCTGCGGCCGGCGTTCGTGGCCGCCCAGCGCGAATGGCTGATCTCGACCGACTTCGACCGCACGCTGGGCGTGCTGAAGGCGCGCCTGGCCGATCCCACCGCCGACGCGGTCGCCGAGACCCTGCTCATCGCCCACGACGTGGGCGGCAGCGAGGTCGAGCGGCGCCTGCGCGCGCTCATCGATGACCGCGTGCAGGACCTGCAGGGCCGCAAGGACGCCCGCTCGAAGCAGGCCGGGGCGCGCTTCGCGCGGGTCTTCGTCCTCATCGTGCCGCTGGGCATGGCGATGGTCGGGCTCACCATCGGCTCGGGGCGGGCGGCCTACGGGTCGGCCACCGGCCAGCTCGGCGTGGTCCTCGCGCTCGCGATGATCGGTGGCTGCTGGGTCTGGGCCTCACACCTCATGCGCCTGCCCGACGAGCAGCGCGTGTTCGTCGGATCCGGTGAGGAGGTCGGCCCGTGACGCGCGCGGTGGTGGCATCCGGGTTGGTCCTGTGGGCGGGGCTGGCGCTGCTGTTCGCGGAGCTGAGGTGGTTCGCGCGGCGACCCCTCAGCGAGCGCCTGCGGCCCTACGTGGCCGGTGGCATGGGCCGTCGCCAGCGCGCCGGGCTGCTGTCGTTCGAGTCCTTCCACGAGGCGGTGGCCCCGGCCGCCCGGGCGCTCGGCGAGCGCTCCTCGGCCCTGTTCGGCATCGCCGAAGAGCTGGATGTGAAGCTCGCGCGCATCCACTCGGGCCTGGATGCCACCGACTTCCGCGTGCGCCAGCTCGGCTGGTCCGTCGCCGGCTTGGGGCTGGCGGGGCTGCTCGCGCTCGCCGTGCGACCGCCCGCCATGATCACGGTCCTGTTCCTGCTGGGATGCCCCCTGCTGGGGTTCCTCGCGCTGGAGCAGCGGGTCGTGGCCGCGTCGGACCGGTGGAAGCGCCGGCTGTACCTCGAGCTGCCGGTCGTGACCGAGCAGATCGGGATGCTGCTGGGCGCCGGGTACTCGCTGACCGCCGCCCTCGACCGGGTCGCGCGGCGCGGTCACGGTGCCGTCGCACAGGACCTGTCCCGTGTGCTCGCCCGGATCCGTCACGGCCTGTCCGAGACCGGCGCCCTGCGCGAGTGGGCGGCGCTGAGCGATGTCGACGCCGTCGACCGGCTGGTCGGAGTCCTGGCGCTCAACCGTGAGGCCGCCGACCTCGGGCGGCTCATTGCCGAGGAGGCGCGGGGGATCCGCAGGGACGTCCAGCGCGAGCTGATCGAGACCATGGAGCGCCGCGGCGAGCAGGTCTGGATCCCGGTCACGGTCGCCACGCTGCTGCCCGGCGTCGTCTTCGTCGGGATCCCGTTCCTCGAAGCCCTGGCCATCTTCGGGCGCTAGGCACGGCAGGGAGGCACCCACACGAGCACACCAACACACCAACACACGAACACACGCACGAACGAACGCACGAACGAACGCACGAGCACCCGACCACAGACGACCGGCACGGCGCCGGAGGACCGTTACGACCCGAGGAGCACGACATGAACCAGCACATCACCCGCGCGTGGCTGACCACGCGCTCGAGCATCGAGCGGGCGCTGCACCGCCTGGCCCACGAGGCCGGCGAAGGCGTCATCTCGGCGGCCATCACCGTCCTGATCATGGCCTTCCTGGGGGCCGCGATGTGGGTGGCCTTCGACCAGCTCTTCACCGACACGTCGGGGACGGTCGCCGACCAGGTCGGCCAGATCGGCGGCGGGAGCACCGGTGGGGGCGGCGGTGGCACCACCACCTCCCCCTGAGCCAGCGCGGCACGACGCCGGCTCGGGGCCCGTCAGCGCGATCTTCGGTGTGGCGGTGTTCCTCGGCTTCCTGCTCTTCGCGGTCCAGGTCACGGCCCACCTGTGGGCGACCTCGGCGGTCACGGCTGCGGCCTTCGACGCAGCCCGCCTCGTCGCGGGCGAGCGCAGCGTGACCGCGACGGCCGCGGCGTCGCACCTCGAGGCGATCCTCGGCGAGTACGGCCAGCGGGTCACGCTGGACTGGTCGGGATCGACCCCGGACGAGGTCGTCCTGCGGGTCTGGGGACCCACGCCGGCCGCGCTGATCAGGTCCGTGGGTGGGCTGGCGGGCCTCGACGGCATCGACCGGACCGTCCGGGTCCGGCGGGAGCGGGTCTCGTGAGGCGCCGGCACGCCGACGACGGCGCCATCGCCGGCCTGGAGGCGCTGGCGTTCGGGGCGTTGATCTTCGTCGGCGGGACCCTGCTCATCGTCAACGCCTGGGGCGTGGTCGATGCCAAGGTCGCGGTGTCGGCGGCGGCGCGCGAGGCCACGCGGGCATTCGTCGAGTCGCCGGCGCAAGCGACCGTCGAGCAGGCCGAGGTCCGGGCGCGCGAGGCCGCCCACCTCACGATGGCGGGGCACGGCAGCGGTCGGGTCGCGCTCGTCGACGTGCGGATGCAGGGCGCGTTTCCGGGCCGCGGGCTGGTGCGGTGCGCCGAGGTGACCAGCACCGTCACGACCAGCGTCCCCAGCCTGTTCATCCCGTTCGTGGGTGTGCTGCGCCAGGGCGGGTTCGAGGTCCGCGCCAGCTACACCGAGGTCGTCGACCCGTTCCGGTCCGGCCTGGACGCGGGAGGGATCTGTGCCCTCTGAGACGTCCGCCGCGGCCTGGACGCGTGCACTGAGGAGCGGGCTGGTCGGCCGCCTGCGGGGCCGCCTGCACGGCCGCCTGCGGGATGACCTCTGGGACGACGCCGGCAGCGTCCTGCTGCTCATGCCGGCGGCCGTCCTGATCGTGGTGGTCCTGGGGGCGATCGCGGTCGATGCGGCCGTGGTCTACCTGGGGGAGCGCCAGGCGGCGGACCTGGCGACCTCGGTGGCCAACGACGCGGCCGCCCTGGTCGACGAGGCCGGCCTGTACCAGCGCGACCAGGTGTGCCTGTCGCACGCCGAACTGCTCGCGTACGCGCAACGACGGTACGCGGCGGCCAGCCACGACGGCTTCGCGGTGCAGCTCGGATCCGACCCGGGCGACCCGGCCGCGGCGCCCGCGAGCACGCTGGACGTGGTGGATCCGTGCGTGGACGCCGGGGGCGATCCGACGATCGAGGCGCGGGTGTACGCGCGCGTCCCGCTGATCTTCTCGCGGGGGCTGCCCGGTCCCGACCACGTCGTGGTCGGCGCCACCACCCGCGTCCGGCTCGAGGCTCGCTGACCGCCCGGGGGGACGCGGACTAGTCCACACGGGTGGTTCTCGGGTGGCCGGCTCCAGCCCACAGCGTGCTGTGACGAATACACAGAGTGAGGGATCACGCACGCCCCCTCGTTCCCGACAAGGGCAACCCCGCCGCGAGGCGGGGCACGCAGAGCCACCGGACCCACGCGGTCAGCGGAGCTGCCGAAGGAGCTGTTGGTCGATGTCCCGCCTGCTCACCGCGCTCGCCGCCCTGATGTCCCTCGCGCTGACGGCCCTGCCGGCGTCCGCCGCCGGGACCCGCACGGTCGACACCACCGCGGAGGCCGGCTCGTTCGACCTCGTCAACCAGGCACGCGCCGTGGACGGGCTGCCGGCCCTGGTCAGCAACGCCGAGCTGGTCGCGATCGCCCGCCAGCACAGCGAGGCAATGGCCGCGGACGTGGAGTCCGGCGCGAGCTGCCTCGACGGCGTGACGCTGCGCCACCGCGACTCGCTGTCCGAGGGCATCACCGCCGCCTGGCGGACGCTGCGCGAGAACGTCGGCTGCGGCCAGGGCTCGTACGGGACCGCCGCCATCCTCCACGACGGGTTCATGAGCTCGCCCGGCCACCGCGCCAACATCCTGGCCGGCGACGTCAACCAGATCGGCGTCGGCGGGTTCCGTGACGTCGACGGCGGGCTGTGGGTCACCCAGATCTTCATGCAGGCCGACCTCGTCGCGCAGCCGATGCTGGCCCCGACGCCGGCGACCGTCCACACCGCGGTCCGTGCCTCGCAGGACGTCTTCGCGTCCGGCGCTGCGGCGCTCGCGGTCGTCGCACGTGCCGACGACTTCGCCGACTCCCTGGGCGGGGCGGCGCTGGCCGGCGGCGACGGGCCGATCCTGTTCACCCCGTCGCCCGACGCCGCCAACCCCGACCCGAAGCTGGACACCAACACGCGCTCGGAGCTCGACCGTGTCCTCGGCGGGTCCGGGACCGTCTACATCATGGGTGGCCCGGCCGCCGTGGGGCCGGCCGTCGAGACCGAGCTGCGCGCCGCCGGCTACACCGTGAAGCGCCTGGCCGGCCTCGACCGGTACGAGACCGCGGTGAGGATCGCCGAGGAGGTCGTGCGCCGCGAGGGCGTTCCGGACACGATCCTGGTGGCCTACGGCCGCAACTGGCCCGACGCGGTCACCGGCGGGGCTGCGGCCGCGCGCAACGGCCTGCCGGTCGTCCTGACGGCCACCGACACCGTGCCCGTGGTCACCTCGTCCTTCCTCGACGGCTACCGCGACGCCCAGAAGGTCGTGCTCGGCGGCACCGTGGTCGTCTCCGAGGCGGTGCGCGACCGGCTCGACGCCCGCCGCGTGGCCGGCCCGGACCGCGCCGCCACCGCGGTGGCGGTCGCAAAGCAGCTCTTCGGCACGACCTCGGGCGACCTGCTCGTCCTCAACGGCTGGCACGCCGACGGCTGGGCCACCGCGATGGCGCTGACGGCACGCTCGGCACGCTCGGCCGCCCCGCAGATCCTGGTCAGCTCGTACGTGCCCGAGGCGACCGCCGACTACCTCCTGGAGCACGGTGGCGACGTGACGTTCGACGCGGCCGTCGACGCGGTGACGCGATCAGAGGTCAGCGCCCTGGCGGCCTGACCCCCTCGCGCCTGCGCCCGCGCCGGCCCATCGTGTCATCATGCGTCCCACGATGTTCCGTGACCGCGCCGATGCCGGCCGCCGGCTCGCCTCGGCCGTGGCCGAACTCGGGCTGCCCGACCCGGTGATCCTGGGGCTGCCCCGCGGCGGCGTGCCGGTGGCCCGTGAGGTCGCGGCCGCCCTCGGGGCGCCGCTGGACGTCCTGGTGGTGCGCAAGCTCGGCGCGCCGTCGTACCCCGAGTTCGGCGTGGGCGCCATCGGCGAGGGCGGCGTCGAGGTGCTCGACGGGTCGAGCCTGCGGCGGCTGGGGCTCACCCGCGAGGCGCTCGAGCCGACCATCGCGTCCGAGTCCGAGGAGCTGCAGCGCCGGGTCACCCGCTACCGCGGTGAGCAGCCCCGCATCGAGGTGGCTGGGCGGGACGCGGTCGTCGTCGACGACGGCCTGGCCACGGGTGTCAGCGCGCTGGCCGCCGTCGGCGTGCTCCGGCGACGCGGGCCGCGCACGATCACCCTTGCCGTCCCCGTTGGTGCCCCGCGCAGTGTCGAGCGGCTGCGGTCCGAGGTCGACCGGGTGGTCGTGCTGGAGACCCCGGCCGGGTTCGGTGCCGTGGGCAGCTTCTACCTCGACTTCGGCCAGACCACCGATGACGAGGTGGCGGCGATCCTCCGCACCGCGGGCACGACGCCGGGCAACGGCCCGCCGCGCTGATGCGCCGGGCGCCGCCACCTCGGCTGTCCGAGCGCGACGATCACGGTGCGTGCCGGTGGAGGATCACCGCTTCGGCGGCTGCCAGC
>DASWKO010000090.1:0-7070 GCA_036396595.1 Nitriliruptorales bacterium
GCTGCAGGTCGCGGGCGGAGATGTCGTTCATGAGCGTGTAGCCGAAGATGTGCTCGTGGGCCTGCGCAACGGTCAGGTCGCGTCCACGCCGTCCCACGATCATGGCCAGCTCGAGCTCGTAGTCGAGCTCGTCGGTGAACGACGGCCAGGGGATGGTCTCGCCCGGCCCGAGGATCGAGCGGTGGTTGCCCTTGTAGTACACGGGCAGCTCGAACCAGGGCGCCGGGATCTCTTCGCCGCGTCGCTCGAAGCCCTTCCGGACGTGCTGCTCGAACGCGTAGAAGTCGCGCAGGCTGGGCGGGTCGGGCAGCGGCGCGAGCAGGCGCACCAGCTCGGCGGGGAAGCTGCTCTGGCCGTCGCCGAGGGGTTGGCTGCGCAGGCGCCCCCGGGCTGCGGCCCGCTCCACCTCCCGGAGCGTGTCCACCGCGTCGGGGCCGGCCTCGATGAGCTGGAGCATCCGCGCCGGCAGCTCCCGGCGCAGCGCCTGCGCGCCGTGCTCGGCGTCCACGATCCACTCGGTGCCGGACACGTCCACGACCACGGCGGCACGACCGTGCGCCGCCAGGTCGAACGAGCTGCCCTCGTGCGGTGCCTCGGGGGGCAGGTAGGTGGCCATGCGCACCCGGACGGCCTCCTGGACGCGTGGGCGCTCACCGTAGCCCGCGGACCCTGCCCGCTCGGTTCCTGGACCCGGTGCGGCCGCTGGTAGCGTCGCCAGCCCGGGGGCCGGGCTCACACCTTCCTCACTCCTCACTGACCGCCGCAACCTCAGGAGTCCCGACGTGTCGATGGACGCCATCCACCAAGCCATCCTCGACGGCGACGCCGCCGCCGTCGGCGGGATCGACCTGCCCAGGACGATGACCGCCGCGTTCGTCCGCAAGGACGAGGCCGGCATGTTCGGCGACCTCCCGTCCGAGGACAAGGACCCGCGCGAGAGCCTGCACATCGACGAGGTGCCGTGCCCGCCCCTGGGCCCCAACGAGGTCCTGATCGCGCCCATGGCATCGGCGATCAACTACAACACCGTGTGGACCTCGATCTTCGAGCCGCTGCCGACGTTCGCGTTCCTCGAGCGGTTCGGCCGCGAGTCCGAACTCGGTGCCCGCCACGACCTCGACTACCACATCGTCGGCTCGGACGCCTCGGCGGTCGTGCTGCGCGTCGGACCCGGCGTCACCCGCTGGAAGCCGGGCGACCGCGTCACCGTGCACTGCAACTACGTCGACCTCGAGGGCCCCGAGGGCCACGACGACTCGATGATGGACACCTCCCAGCGCATCTGGGGGTTCGAGTCGAACTTCGGCGGGCTCGCCGAGATCGCGATGGTGAAGGCCAACCAGCTCATGCCGATGCCCACGCACCTGACGTGGGAGGAGGCCGCCTCGCTGGGGCTGACGCTGGCCACGTCGTACCGGATGCTGGTCGGCGCCAACGAGGCCCGGATGAAGCAGGGCGACGTGGTGCTGATCTGGGGTGCGACCGGCGGGCTCGGTGGCTTCGCGACCCAGCTCGTGCTCAACGGGGGCGGGATCCCCGTCTGCGTGGTGTCCAGCGACGAGAAGGTCAAGCTGCTCAACGACGTCGGCGTCGAGGCGGTCATCGACCGCAAGGCCGAGGGCTACCGCTTCTTCGACGGGGACGGCCAGCCCGACTACGGCGAGTACCGGCGGTTCGGCAAGAAGATCCGTGAGCTGGTGGGCGAGGACCCCGACATCGTGTTCGAGCACCCGGGGCGGGCCACGTTCGGCGCGTCGGTGTTCGTGGCCAAGAAGGGCGGGACGATCGTGACCTGCGCGTCCACCTCCGGCTACCTGCACGAGTACGACAACCGCTACCTGTGGATGAACCTCAAGGACATCCTCGGCTCGCACTTCGCCAACTACAAGGAGGCCTGGGAGGCCAACCGGCTGGTCGACCTGGGCATGGTCCACCCCACCCTGAGCCGGACCTACCCGCTGGCGCAGACCGGCGAGGCCGCCTACCAGGTGCACCACAACCTGCACACGGGCAAGATCGGGATCCTCGTCGGAGCGAGCCAGGAAGGCCAGGGCGTGCAGGACCCCAACAAGCGCGCCAAGCACGTGGCCGAGATCGAGAAGTACAAGAAGTTCACCTGAAACGGCAGGTCGTGGCGCCGTCTGGGGGCTGCTCCCGCTACGGTGCGGGTAGCCACAGGCGTTCGGGGACTGGCCAGTGACACGTCGCGATTCGATGCTCGACATCATGCTGCGCAGGTGGTGGGCGCGGGCCCTGGTCGCAGCGCTGGTGGCGACCGGCGTCGTGTACGCCTGGATCTGGGGCTTCGCGTACTTCGGCGACGAGCTCGACATGGAGTTCCTCGCGTGGCCGGTCGGCATCGGCCTGGCCATCGCGGGCTACCTGCTGGTGGGCCTGGTGTACCGGCGTTTCGGGCCCAAGGCCGCCCCGATGCACCTCACCCAGCGCGCCCTGGCCAGGAAGCTCGACCAGCGGCTGAAGCGGCTGCCGAGCCTCACCCACACCATCCACCCGCTGGGCAACCCGTGGCCCAAGGCGGTCATCGGGCCGACCGGCGTGTACGTGGTCGAGCCCGTCGACGTGGGCGATCACCACGTCGGGTACCTCGACGGCCAGATCCTGTACGACGGGCGTCCGGCGGGGCACAACCTGCTCGGTGAGGTCAAGCGGCTGGCCCCGATGCTCGAGGAGCTGCTCCACGAGCAACAGGATCTGCAGGTGCCGGTCCAGGGTGTGATCGCCGTCGACGACGCGACCATCGTCCCCGCACCCCTGCAGGCGGGCAGCATCCCGATGCGGGTCGTGCCACTCACCAAATTCCCCGAGGCCGTGGACTTCGGCGAACCCCTGAGCCAGCAGACCGTCCAGGCCGCGGTGGCCGCGATCGTGCGCTGGCGGCCGGCGAGCTCGCGGCGCTGACCACGCCGTCCCGAGACGTCGGCGACCGGTCAGACGAGCAGCGGCACGCCGTAGAGCGCGGCCGCAGCCAGGACCGGCACGGTGGCCCAGGCATGGCGCCGCGTCTCGACGAGGATCGCGACCGTGACCGCGATCGCGGCCGCAAGCGAGCCGGCGTACAGGCCGTCGAGCAGGCTGCCCCGGAACAGGCCGCCGCTGCGGAACACCCAGAACACCAGCACCGTGATCGCTGGCGCCAGGACGGTCGACCGGGTGGTCGAGTCGGCGGGCTGCACGTAGCGGTCGGCGACCAGCACGAGGCCGGCCACGCCGGCCACCCGCAGCAGCAGGCTGGTCGCGTTGCCCGAGATCGACAGCAGCAGCCCGAGCACCGCCGCGACCGCGACCGCGCCCATCCCGAAGGTCCGCAACGCCTCGACCTGCGTCAGGTGGGTGGCCTTGAAGGCGTGGCGGGCGCGCACCGTCAGGAACGTGTACAGCAGCACCGAGCCGATGGTCACCACGGCGAACGCGAGCAGGTCCACGACCAGCCCCTGACCGCCGCTGAGGAACGGCAGCAGCCCCAGCAGCGCGTCGATCACGGACACGCCGTTCAGCCAGAACGCCAGCCACCCGGCCACGACCAGTGGGAGCGCGACGATGACGCCGGTCCCCAGCCCTTCCTGGGGCTGGTCCAGCCCGAACGCGGACAGCCCGTGGTCGCGGTACCCGGCCAGCAGGACCGGCACCAGGCCGGTCATGGCGAACAGCCACGCGATGCCGAGCATGGTGCCGATCAGACCACGCGGGTAGAACGGCAGGCCGGAGACGAAGCCCTGGAGGATCGGGCCGAGCAGGGCCGCGGCGGCGGCCAGCACGAAATCGCTCCGGGCATCTTCGGCGGTGATCCACATGGGGCGCGACGCTACCAGCGCCACCCGGCAGCATCGCCGACCGTGGCTACGCTGGCGGCGACGTCCTCGGCCCAGGTGCTCGATGCTCGCAGCCTCGATCCTCGTCATCGGCGACGAGATCCTCGGTGGTTTCGTCGAGGACTCCAACAGCCACTGGCTCGCGGTACGCCTGCGTGAGCACGGCGTGCCGCTGACCCGCGTCGTGACCATCCCCGACGAGGCAGGGGCGATCGACGAGGCGCTGACCGCCGAGCTCGCCCGCTCGCGACCGCGGGTGATCTTCACGTCGGGCGGCATCGGCTCGACACCGGACGACATCACCTACGAGGCGGTCGCCGCGAGCCTGGAGCGCGGGTTGACCGAGGAGCCACGCATCGCCGAGGCCATCGGGCTGGCGGTGGACTGGACCCGGGACCACGGCGTCGAGGTGACCGACGAGTTCACCGAGCACCTGATGCGCATCGCCCGCATCCCCCAGGGGGCGTCGCTGCTGCGGCGCGAGGGGGGCTGGGTCCCCGGCGTCCGGGTCGATCTGGACGGGGGAGCGCAGGCCGACGACGGTGTCTCGATCCTGATCCTGCCCGGCGTGCCCTCCGAGTTCCGTGCCATCATCACCAACACGGTCGAGCCGGAGCTGCTCGAGGGCCGCAACGAGCCCCTGGAGGTCCGCGAACTCACCCACGGCTTCCCGGAGTCGCTGCTCAACGTGATCTTCGCGCGGCTCATCGAGCGCTACCCGGGCGTCAAGCTCGGCTCCTACCCGGGCGTGCCGATGATCGTGCGGCTGATCGGTCAGGAGGACCAGGTGGTGGCCGCCATGGACGAGCTGCAGACCTACGTGCGCGAGCTGGAGCAGGATGAGGGCGGGGCACGCCTCAAGGACGCGTGGACGCGCCGCTTCGGAGCGATGCAGGAGCGCAACTGACCGTGACGGACCACCCCCACGAGCTGCCCGACCCGCTGCCTGCCCGGCGGCTGCTGTTCGTGCACGCCCACCCCGACGACGAGGCCTCCAAGGGAGCGGCGACGGCCGCGAGGTACGTCGACGAGGGCGCACGCGTCGTGCTCGTCACCTGCACCGGCGGCGAGGCGGGGGAGGTGCTCAACCCCAACTACCCCTCGGACATCCCCGAGGGGGCGCTGACCGCGATCCGCAAGGCGGAGCTCGAGGCCAGCATCCAGATCATCGGCTTCAGCCGGGCCTACCAGCTCGGCTACCCCGACTCGGGCTACCACGAGGACCCGTCGGGCGTCCCCGAGGGCACGTTCGCGCGCACCTCGGCCGACGTGTCGGGGGCCGACCTGGCAGCCATCCTGCGCCGCGAGCGCCCGCAGGTCGTGGTCACCTACCCCGAGGACGGGGGCTACCCCCACCCGGATCACATCATGACCCACGCCGTGACCCTGCGAGCGGTCGAGCTCGCGGCCGACCCGGACGCCGGTGTCGACGGCGAGCCGTGGCAGGTGGCCAAGGTCTACGCCAACAGCGGCTTCCCGCCGGAGCGCGTGCTGAGCCTGCACGAGGCGCTGCTGGCACGTGACGGGCAGAGCCCGTTCGAGGGCTGGATGGAGCGCGCCGCCGAACGCGGGCAGGATCTGGAGTCCGACCGCGCCCACTGCGCGGCCAAGCTGCACGTGGCCCCGTGGTTCCCGCGCCGGGACGATGCCCTGCGCGCCCACGCCACGCAGGTCGATCCCGCCGGCTTCTGGTTCCAGATCGACCGCGGGCTCGAGGCCGCGGTCTTCCCCTGGGAGTGCTTCGCGGTGATCAGCAGCACCGTCGACGTGGACGCCCCCGAGGGCGACCTGTTCGCCAGCCTCGACCTTTGACCTGTGACCCCGGCTGGCGCGCGGCCCCGATGTGCTCAGGCGAGGTCGGCGCCGTCGTCGAAGTCGGGATCATCCAGGTCGAGGTCGTCGCCGCCCTCGAGGTCGTCGCTGGCCAGCAGGCTGTCGCCGCCCGAGTCATCCAGCCCGTCCTGCCCGCCCAGCCCGTCGGCCACCGGATCGACCAGGTCCGGCGCGGCCACCAGCCCCGGATCCTCGCCGGTGAGTTCGAGGTCATCGGTCCGGTCGACGTCGATGTGGAGGTCGCGGCCCACCTCGACCTCGTCACCGAGGTGTGCGCCCCCGGGGACCGGCGCCGGCGCCGTCGGCGTGCTCGGCAGGCCGAGCACACCGTCCCCCGCGCCGAGTGCCGGGTCGGGCGCCGCCAGCGCGGGGCCGTCGTCGGCCTGGTCCCCGCCGCGGAGGCTGGCTGCCCCGCCGGCCGCGCCAGCGGTCCCCGCGAGGCCGCTGGCCGCCTTGCGGGTCGTCGATCTGGTCTCGGCGTCGTCGCTCATGTGCCACCTTCCGGTCCACCACTAGCATCGGCATCCGACCACCCCCACCGTAGACCCTCGTGCGGGAGCCGGCAGCCAGTGCGGCAGGTGACTCGGGGTGTGCGGGAGGTGACGTGACGGCACGGGGCTGGATGACGATCGCGGCGGGGGCCGCCGCGGCCGTCGTCGCGGCCGTGCTGGCCGGCAGCGGCGTCCTCGACGGGATCGACGCCGGGGTGAGCGACCGGCTGGATCGCGGCCCCGGCGTGTCACCCCGGCTGCTGGTCGTGGGCGTCGATGATCGGTTCGATGCCGACGAGCTCGCGCGGCTGCTCACGACGCTGGAGGGCGCGGGGGCGGTCGCGATCGGGTGGAGCGATCTGGTCGTGCCGTCGGAGCGCGATCCGGCCGAGCTCGCCGCCCTGGCGTCCGCGGTCGCCGGGACCGGCTCGCTGGCCGTCCGCATGGACGCCGCCCCGCTGGTCCGCGGCGCTGACGACGGCGGCAGCGTCCGCCCGCGCTGGGTCGACCCCTGGGTGCCCGGGTCCCCGCCGGCGGTGCACGCCCTGATCGCCCGCCCCCCCGACGGGGCCGCCGTCCGGACGGTCCCGCTCACGGTCCGCCTGTCGAGCGGTGAGCGCTTCGTCGCGCTTCCCGCTGCGCTGGCCGCCGCCGCGACCGTCGCTGCCGACGAGCGGCGGGATGCGCTCGAGCAGGCGCGGTTCGTGGACGACGGGCTGGCCATCGGCGACCTGCTGGTCCCCGACCAGGACGGCGCGTTGCGCATCCGCTACAGCGGCGTGCTGGTCCGCGACGTCCCTGGAACCACCACCGCGGCCATCCCGGACGCGGTGCCGTACGCCGGGGCGCGGCAGGTCCTCGACGGCGCCACCGCGGTCGTGCGCGGTCGCGTCGTGCTGGTCGGGACGGTGGACTT
>DASWKO010000091.1:0-2641 GCA_036396595.1 Nitriliruptorales bacterium
TGGTCAGCCAGGTTCGCCGCCTGGACGAGTACGACCTGCGACGCCTGATGATCCTGATCCGCGGCCTGCTCATCCATGTGGACGGCCACCCGGACCAGGCACGCGAGCTGCCCGAGGACCTGCCCCGCGGGGTCACCTATCGCCAGGAGCAGGTCCGGTGCGGCAAGGACACGTGCAACTCGTGTCCGCACGGCCCGTACTGGTACGCGTACTGGAAGGAGGGTGGCCGGACCCGGTCGCGCTACATCGGCCGGCACCTGCCAGGCGAGCCGATGCAGCCCGTCGTGCCCGACCTGCGGTGAGGCTAGCCTGGCAGGCTCGACGCCCCGATCCGAGACCAGCGAGCCAGGAGCCTCCGTGGCAGACCGCGACGCGGTGCTCAGGTCCATCTTCAAGGCCTACGACATCCGTGGGATCGTGGACGAGGAGCTCACCGAGGAGCTGGTCCGCGACATCGGGGCCGCCTCGGCTGCCGTGATCGGCCGCGACGCCGACGCGTTCGTGATCGGCCACGACATGCGCCTGTCGTCCGAGCCGCTGTCGCGCGCCTTCGCCGAGGGTGTCAACTCCCAGGGTCTGGACGCCGTGCTCATCGGGCTGGCCTCCACCGACATGCTGTACTTCGCCAGCGGTGACCTCGATCTGCCCGGCGCGATGTTCACCGCCAGCCACAACCCGGCCCGCTACAACGGCATCAAGCTGTGCAAGGCGGGCGCTCAGCCCGTGTCGATCGACGGGGGCGGCTCGGCGATCCGCGACCTCGTCGCCCAGGGCCGCGTCGCGGCGACCGGCAGTGGCGAGGTCCGTCACGAGGACGTGCTCGAGCGCTTCGCCGACCACGTCAGGTCGTTCGTCGACGCGGGCGCCCTGCGCCCGGTGAAGCTGGCCGTGGACGCCGGTAACGGGATGGGCGGGCACGTGGTGCCGCCGGTGTTCGCCCCTCTGCCGTTCGAGGTCACGCCGCTGTACTTCGAGCTCGATGGCACGTTCCCCAACCACCCCGCCAACCCCATCGAGGAGGACAACCTCCGTGATCTCCAGCAGGTGGTGCGCGAGCATGGGTTGCAGCTCGGGCTCGCGTTCGACGGGGACGCGGACCGGATGTTCGCCGTGGACGAGAAGGGCCAGCCGGTTCCGTCGTCGCTGATCGGGGCGGTGGTCGCCAGGAAGATGCTGCAGAAGGCGCCGGGCTCGACCGTGCTCTACAACCTCATCTGCAGCAAGGTCGTGCCCGAGACCATCCAGGCCAACGGTGGCACCGCGATCCGTACGCGCGTGGGCCATTCGTTCATCAAGGAGACGATGGCCGAGACCGATGCGGTGTTCGCCGCCGAGCATTCCGGTCACTACTACTTCCGGGACAACTACCGCGCGGACTCCGGACTGATCGCCGCGGTCGTGCTGCTCGAGGCGGTCTCCGAGGCGGACGCACCGCTGTCCGAGGTGGTCGCGCCCTACGCGGTGTACGCCCCGTCCGGCGAAGTCAACTTCGAGGTCGACGACCAGCGGGCTGCGCTCGACCGGGTCGAGCAGCACTTCGCCGAACGTGGCAGCATCGACCGCGTGGACGGTCTGACCGTCCAGCTCGAGGACGGGTGGTTCAACCTGCGTCCGAGCAACACCGAGCCGCTGCTGCGCCTGAACGTCGAGGGCGACGACGAGACCGCGATGGTCGCCCTCCGCGACGAGGTCGCCGACCTCGTCACCGACTGACACCGACCGAGACAGGAGCCACCGATGGTCGCGCTCGACCCCGAACTGCTCGAGATCCTGATCTGCCCCGACTGCCACGGCGAGGTGGAGTACAAGGAGCGGCGCCACGTCATCGTGTGTCAGGAGTGCGGGCTGCAGTACCCCGTCCGCGACGGGATCCCGGTCATGCTGGTCGAGGAGGCCAAGAAGCCGGCCAAGCGCGGCGGCTCGTGACCCCACGCACGTCCACGGTGGACCTGGACGCGCTCGACCTGGGTCGGGTGGATCCCGCGGGCATGCTGGCCACGGTCGAGGCCAGCGGGGACCAGTGGGACGCGGCGCTGGCGATCGCGCGCGGGGTGCGCGACCCGCGGCACGGCCGCATCCGGTCCGTGGTCGTGTGCGGGATGGGCGGCTCGGGCATCGCCGCGGACGTGGCGCGGGCCGTCGCCTTCCACCACGGCACCGGCGTGCCCGTCATCCCCGCGAAGGGCTACACCCTGCCGGCCTGGATCGGGCCCCAGACGCTGGTCGTCGGGGTCAGCTTCTCCGGTGGTACCGAGGAGACGCGCGCGTGCCTCGAACAGGCCCGGCAAGCCCGTGCCCAGATCGCGGTCGTGACCTCTGGTGGCCACATCGGCGCGGTGGCCGGTGAGCGTGGTTGGGCGACGGTGGAGATCCCGGGGGGCGGTCAGCCGCGGGCCAATCTGGCGTACCTGTCGGTCCCGGTCCTCGGCCTGCTCGAAGCGGCCGGGGTTGTCAAGGGTGCGCTGGACACCCTCGGCGGCGTCGGCGACCACGTCCGCGCCGCAGCCGACGCCTGGCGCCACGACGTGCCAAGCGACGACAACGCGGTCAAGCAGGCTGCCCTCGCGCTGGACGGCCTGGTCCCGGTGTTCTACGGCGGGGCCGGCTTGCCCGCCCTGGTCGCGCAGCGTGCGAAGTGCCA
>DASWKO010000092.1:0-8097 GCA_036396595.1 Nitriliruptorales bacterium
TGGCCGTCGAACGCCTGGCCTGACCATCCACAGGTCGACGCAACCTCGGCCTGACGGCCTACCCTGACGTGCGTAGCATCCGGCGTCCGAGGAGGTGGAAGCCATGTCGCTGCCGGTCGCGCACGACCTGCCCGTCGAACGCGGCCTGACGGTCGCGGACCTCGAGGCGATGCCCGACGACCACCTCCGTCGAGAGCTCATCGACGGGGAGCTGTACGTGACGCCGCCACCGATCATCCCGCACCAGTCTTCCGTGATGGCCATTGCCTACGCGCTGGAGACGTACGTACGCGCGCACGGCGGCAGGGTGTGGCCCGCCCCGACCGGCGTGCGCCTGTCGGAGGTCACGCAGGTCGAGCCCGACGTCGTCGTGCTCGCCGCCGACTCGGTCGCGCGCATGGATGACCACCGCCACCTCACGTTCGCCCCCGACCTGCTGGTCGAGGTGTCGTCGCCGTCGACGCGCCGGCTCGACCTCATCAAGAAGCGCGGGCTGTACGAGCGCGTCGGTGTCCCCGAGTACTGGTTCGTCGACCTCGACGCCGACGTCGTCGACGTCTACCGCCTCGGCGCGGACGGCCACTACGGCGAACCCGAGACGGTGGAGCGGGGCGGCCGGCTGACCTGCTCCCAGCTCCCCGGGCTCGACGTCAATGTGGACGAGGTGCTCGGACCACCACACTCCGAGCAGGGGCCTCCCGGCGAGGCTCGGTAACCACGAACGCTGCTCACGTTCAGGAGGGCCCGGCCACCGCCCGTTCGCGCACCGCGGTGCCAGCCGCCTCCGAGACGCGTCCGGCCAGCGCTGGGCCGATGCCCTCGACCTCGGTCAGATCCGTGACGTCAGCGGCGGCCAAGGCCCCGAGCGAACCGAACGCGTCCAACAACCGCTCCTGCTTCACCGGGCCCAACCCCGGCACACCGG
This sequence comes from Nitriliruptorales bacterium, assembly GCA_036396595.1. GTDB lineage: Bacteria > Actinomycetota > Nitriliruptoria > Nitriliruptorales > Nitriliruptoraceae > DASWKO01. The sequence goes on from DASWKO010000092.1 coordinate 926, forward strand.
CGAGGAACGCCTTCAGCTCGTCGCTCGGCTGCCCCGGTTCGTCGGCCGGGGCAACGCCAGCCGCCGGAGGCGCCTGTCCGGACCGGTAGATCGCGGTCATGTCGCCGCCGAGGTAGGACTCCACGACCTCGGGGTGCTGTGCCACCTCGTCGGGCTCGCCGACGGCGATGACCCTGCCGGTGTCCATCGCGACGATGCGATCGGCCAGCCCCATGATGAGCGGGATGTCGTGCTCGATGATCACCAGCGTGAGGTCGAAGCGGCGCTTGATCTCGCGCAGCAGGCTGCCCAGCACCTCGGTCTCGCGCTGGGCGATGCCCGAGGACGGCTCGTCGAGCAGCAGCACGGTGGGCTGCAGCGCAGTCAGACAGGCGATCTCGGTGATCCGGCGGGTCCCGGTGGACAGCTCCTGGATCTGCTTGTTGCGGTAGCGGTCGAGCCCCATCGCGTGCACGATCGCGCGGGCTGACTCCTCCTTGTCGCGCTCGTCACGCTGGAGCCCGAGCAGGCCCTTCCACAGCCTGGTGGGTTGGGCGCGCTCGAACGCGAGCTGCACCGTCTCGATCACGGTCATGGTCGGGAACAGCCCGGCATCCTGGAACGACCGGACCAGCCCGAGCCTGCCGCGTGCCTCGGGGCTCAGGCCCGTCACGTCCTGCCCTGCGTAGACGACCCGTCCCTCGTCGGGCTCGGTGAACCCGCCCAGCAGCTCGAACAGCGTCGTCTTGCCGGCGCCGTTGGGCCCGATCAGGCCGACGATCTCGCCCCGGTTCACCTCGATGTCGACGCCGTCGACCGCGCGCACGCCACCGAAGTGCTTGCGCAACCCCTGGGTGCTCAGGATCGGCGCTCCGTCCGGCACGTCGACGGATTCGGTCCGAGGCACCGTGAGCCGCTCGCTGCCCAGCACGGCGACGTCGGTGCCCGCTGCGTCGACGGCAAGGTCGACGTCGGCCTCCACCTCGGCGGGGTCCAGCCCGGCCCGGCGCGCGAGGAATCGCACGACCCGCATACGCAGCGGCTCGAAGCCCTGGGCCAGACCACCGGGCAGGTACAGGATCAGCAGCAGCAGGCCGACCTTCTGGGCGAACAGACCGAGGTTGTCCAGCGGGATGAACTCGGGCACCGCGATGACGAGCAGCGCCCCGAGCAGAGGCCCCGCCAGGATCCCCAGGCCACCGACCACGGCCATGACCGCGATGTCGATCGAGGCCGAGACCGGGAACGTGCCGTTGCCCACCCGGCTGAAGGTGTGCGCGAACACGCTGCCGCCGATGCCCGCGAGGAACCCCGACAGCACGAACGCCTGGAGCTTGACCGCGGTCGCGTTGACGGTGAACGCCCGCGCGTTGTCCTCGTTGTCGCGGACGGCCACCAGCCGGCGGCCGATGCCGCCCCGGCGGACGTTGCGGGCGAACACCCACGCGACCAGGAACCAGAACAGCGCGAAGTAGTAGTAGTGCTTGGCGGACGCCAGTTCGCCGATCCCGAAGTAGGGGATGATGGGGCGCCCCGGGTTCACGCCGGAGCCGAACGCCCAGGATTGCTGGAGCAGCCACGCGGGCACCATCAACCCGAACGACAGCGTGGTGACCGTCAGCATCAGTCCCCGGATCCGCAGCGCGGGAAACCCGAGCACGAGGCTGGCGGCCGCCGCCGCCAGCCCGCTGACGATGAAACCGAACTCGAAGCCGGCGACGTTGGTCGTGAACCAGATCGAAGCCAACGCCCCGATCCCGGCCAGCGCGAACTGACCCAGCGTGAGCTGGCCGCCCAGACCCGTCACCACGACGATCGACAGCCCGACGATCGTGAACGCGATGATCGCGGTGAACGTGATCGCGTTCGCGTTGGACGTGAAGGTCGGCAGCAGCACGACCAGGGCCAGCGAGCCGATCACCGCCATCCGGCGCAGGGCACGCACGCTGACGAGCTGGTCGTAGGCCTCGGGCAGCCGCCGCCACGCCTGCACCGCGGTCCAGCTCCCGCGCTCCTCGTCGCGCGTGCTCGTGGCACCGCGCCGCTGGAGCAGCAGGGCGACCACGATGATCACGAAGATCATGGCCTCGACGGCCCCGCCCGAGGGGTTGTTCCACAGCAGGAGCTGCTCGATGACGCCCAGCCCGACCCCGGCACCGAGCGCCAGCGGCAGGTTGGTCATGCGTCCGATCACGGCCGCCGCCAGCGCCCGCAGCAGCAGCGACGGCCCGAACGAGCTGGTCGTGACGATCGTGGCCGTCGGGGTGAACAGGATCGCCGTGAACGCCGAGATCCCCCCGGCGATCGCCCACGCGAGCGTGGACATGCGACTGGCGAAGATCCCCGACAGCCGGGCCGCGGCGGGGTTGGCCGACGACCCGCGCATGGCCTTGCCGATGGGGTGCCAGCGCAGGAACAGCACCAGCGCGATGACCAGCACCGGCGTGAGCAGCAGCATGCCCGAGTGGGCGGAGGTCACGTTCAGCACGCCGACGCCGAACTCGGGCAGCCAGGGCGGCTTGGGGAACAGCGTCCCCGACACCGACTGCGCGTTGATGACCAGGGCGAACACGCTCAGGATCTGTCCGACTCCCAGCGTGGCCACGATCGACATCAGCTTCGGGGCGTGTCGCAGCCGGCGGATGACCGCGACCTCGGCCAGCGCCCCGATCCCTGCGGACAGGGCCATCCCGACGGGGAACATCAGCCAGTAGGGCACGCCGAACTTCGTGACCATCACCCCGAGCGTCGCCGCGCTGAACGCGCCCACCTCGCCGTGGGCGAAGTTGATGATCCTGTTCTGGCGGTACACGAGCACCAGACCGACCGCCAGGATCCCGTACGTCATCCCGAAGATCGCGCCGAGCGTGATGACCGGGAGCGTGACCTCGAAGCCGAGCAGCGTGAACCCGATGTCCATCAGTGGCCCCCAGCGGCTGCGCCCCGGAGGAACACGGACCGCAGCAGGTCCTCGCGCCCCAGCAGGTCCATCGCCGGTCCGTCGAAACGGATCTCGCCCTTCTCCATGAAGTAGGCGTGGTCGACCAGCGACAGCGCCACGTTGACCGACTGCTCGACCAGCACCACCGCCGTGCCTTCGCCGTTGATGCGCCGGACCATGTCCAGCAACTGCGAGACGATCACCGGTGCGAGCCCGAGCGAGAGCTCGTCGATCAGCAGCAGCCGCGGCTCGAGCATCAGCGCCTTGGACAGCGCGAGCATCTGCTGCTCGCCACCCGACAGCGTCTGCGCCGCCTGGTTGCGCCGCTCAGCCAGCCGCGGGAAGGCGTCGAATGCCGTGTCGATCGCCTCCTTCACCGCGCGGCGATCCTTGCGCAGGGTGTAGCCGTACAGCTCGAGGTTGTCGACCACCGACAGCGGGCCGAACACCGCGTGCCCCCCGGGTACCTGCTGGATCCCGAGGTTGACGCGCCGTTCGGCGTCGAGGTAGGTGATGTCCACGCCCCGCATCCGCACGCTGCCCCGGGCGGGTAGCCCGAGGCCCGAGATCACCTTGAGCAGCGTCGACTTCCCGGCTCCGTTGACGCCGAGCAGCGCGACCATCTCGCCGTCGTCGACGGTGAAACCGACGTCGAACAGGACCTGGACCTGGCCGTAGCTGAAGTCGATGCCCCGGCAGGCCAGCATCGGCAGGTGCGTGCCCGACCGGGCCAGCTCCCTGACCTCCTCGTCCTCGATGACCTCGTCGATCATGCGGTCGAGGTCCTGCGTCACGGTACGTCCCGCACTGCGCAGGATCAGCGCGCCGAGGATGCCGGGGACCGTGGTGGCCACCAGCGCCCACTCGATCCCGAAGCGGCGATCGAGCGAGCCGAGCAGGACCAGCCCCACCGGCCCCCCGACCCCGGTGATGAAGATCGTGATCAGGGCCATCGTGTGCGGCCGCATGTTGGGCGGCACGATCGACAGCGAGGACATGTAGAACGAGGGCAGCATCGCCGGCAGCAGCGACGAGGCGAGCACGAAGAAGGCCACCACCAGGCCGAAGACGGGCATCAACGAGCCCAGCGCGATGGCCCCGAGCGCCACGACGAGCAGCCAGCCCGTGAGCTGGACGGAGCGGCTGGGGTCGCGACGGAACACCTCCTCCGCGCGGTGCGAGAACAGCCCGAGCGCCACGACCGCCGCGGTCGCCGCGACCACGCCGAACAGCGCCCGACCCTGGGTGTCCAGGCCCCACTTCTCGTCGAGGAAGAACGACAGGTAGGTCTGGAACGGGATCACGAACACCCCGTAGACGCCGAACGCGGCCAGCAGCCGGCGCTGGGTCGGGATGAGGAACAGGCGCCGGACGATCTCGAAGAAGCCGAGCTCGGTGCGCTCCTCGAGCTGCGAGCGCTCGTCCACCTGCTCACCGTGGGCGCGCACGAGTTCGCGGATGCGGCCCGTGTCGAAGCGACCGAAGCCGGGATCACGCAGGCGCAGCGCGATGAGTGTCGCCGCTACCGAGACGATCCCCAGGCCGAGGAACACGCCCCGCCAGGTGAAGGCGAACAGCGCGAGCAGGAAGATCAGCAGCGGGGCGAGGATCTTGCCGACCTGGTCGGCCGCCCGGTAGGCGGTCAGCATCCGGACGCGCGACTCGGGCGGGTAGCTGTCCATCAGCAGCGGCTGGTGGACCGCCTGCGTGCTGCCCGTCGTCGCGCCGTCGAGCAGCATCACGATGAACAGCCCCACGAGCGCGGTCACGAAGCCCGCCCACACGGTCGTCAGGCTCCACACGATCGCGGTCGCGATCGCGATGAAGGCACGCCGGGGCCGGTTCTGGACGTAGGCGGCCATGGGAAGGGTGGCCAGACCCACCGCCAGCAGCGACAGCGTCAGCAACGCGCCGATCGCCGCCTTGCTGATGCCCAGCGCACCCGCGATGTCCGGAGCCAGGATCACGAACGCGGTCCGCTGGAACTCGTCGACGACGACCAGGGCGCCCAGCGCGACCAGCGGGTACCAGCGCACGTTGCTCCTGCGCAGTACCTCGGCGAGCGGCGGCGCGTCGTCGTCCTCGCTGCCGGTCACGCCCAGCACACGCCGGGCGCGGTCGCGCAGTGCGTCGCGCTCGCGGACGACCGCCTCGATGGCATCGTCAGGCATCGCGCACCACCTCGAACGGTTGGTTCCACACGCTCTCGCCGATCCGGCGGCCGCGACCGTCGAGCAGGATGATCGTGACCTCGTGGCGGTCGGGGTCGCCCCGGCTGACGTCCACGCCGGGCGCGGGGGCGAGCCGCTCGACGAGCAACTGCGTCCCGGTCGTCGTGTGGACGCCCCGAGTCGCGAGGTACTGCTGGTCCGGACACCCGGCCTCGGGGCGGCAACTGGTGTCGTCACGCCCGTAGTAGTCCAGCGTCTCGCCGGGCGGTGGCGGCTCCGCGTCGATCAGCACGGCGAAGTAGCCGGCGTCGTCCCGTGCCTGCTCCGTCGGTCCCGTGATCTCGAAACCCCGGACCTCCCACTCGATGGTCAACGGGAGCGCCACCTTCTCGCGGTACCGGGGAGCGACGATGTCGACGCGCTCGTCCTCGCGGAACTGCAGGCCGGAGGTCGAGCACGCGCTGCCCACGACTGCCAGCACGAGCACCAGCGTCATGCCGGTCCGGTGCCTGCGCCTCACGCCGTCTCCTCACAGCCAGGGGCCGCTGGGTCCCGTCGATCCGGGACATCGAACCTCGCCGCGTCGGGGAAGGTTCTGTGTCATGGCCCAAGACTCCTGCCTGGTTCTCGTCGGCGCGCACGAAGCCGGGTCGGCCCCTCACTCATTTGTGTGGTACATGCATATCGTGGTAGCCTCGGGGCGTGGGACCTGACCAGCACCGTCCGGGCAAGCCGGACCTCGAAGCGCTCGACGCCGCCGCCACCCAGTGGCGGCGGTTCCCGCAGTTGCCAACGGTGCACCGGTTCCTGCGGGCGCAGCTCGACAGCCAGGTCGATCCGGGCGCGTACCGCGTGCTCCGCGCGGTCGAGCGCACCGAGCGTGCCGCCCCGACCGTCGGCGACATCGCCGAGGCGCTCGACGTGGACGCGTCCACGGCCAGCCGCCTCATCGACCGAGCGGTCAGCGAGCAGCTCATCGAGCGCCGACCCGACGAGCACGACCGGCGCCGGACCCACGTCCACCTGACCGAGCAGGGCGTCGCCCGGCTCGGGGAGCTGCGCGAGGCCCGCCTCAGCCTGTGGCGCGCGCTGACCGACGACTGGCCGCGTGAGGACGTGGTGGCCCTGGCCGCGCTGCTCGAGCGCACCTACGAGGCGGCGCGGGGGCTCCAGGCATGAGACAGGCAAGCGCGGACGTCACCACCGGCGGTGGGCGGGTGCAGGCCCCACCTCGGACGCTGCCGCTCCTGCTCGCCCCGATGTCCGGGATCCTGCTCGTCGCGCTGGGGCAATCGGTCCTCACGACCGCGTTGCCGACCGTGGTCGGCGAGCTGGGCGCCCTGCGACACCTGCCGTGGGTGGTGGCGGCCGGGCTGGTCGCCACCGCCGCGAGCGTCCCCCTGTTCGGCCGGCTGAGCGACGATCTCGGCCGGCGCCGGGTGTTCCGTGCGGCCATCATCACCTTCATCATCGGGACGCTGGCCAGCGGCGCGGCGCAGACGCTGCCCCAGTTGCTGATCGCCCGGGTGGTGCAGGGGATCGGTGGCGGCGGGTTGATCACGCTCCCGCACGCGATCGTCGCGGACGTGTTCTCCCCGCGGGAGCGCGGCCGCTACCTCGGCTACACGGTCTCGATGCACGTGCTGGCCAGCGTACTCGGCCCGCTCGTCGGCGGCCTGCTGGTCGACCACGTGTCCTGGCGGGTCGCGCTCGCCGCGCCCGCTCCCGTCGGGATCTACGCCCTGATGGTGTCCGTGCGCGTGCCCGATCAGCGGTCGGGACGCGAGGGACGCGCGAGCCTGACCAGCGCGAGCCTGCTCGCGACCGGGGTCGTGAGCCTGATGCTCGCGGTGCTGGCCGGGGGCGCGCTCGGCTGGACCTCGAGCCCGATGCTGCTGGCCGGCGCGGTCGCGGCTGCATCGATGGCTGCGTACGTGGCTCACGCCCGCCGATCCGCCGACGCCGTGATCCCGCCGGGCCTCCTGCGCAACCCGACCGTCGCCGTGACCACGGCTGTGGGGCTCCTGCTCGGGATGAGCCTGCACGGCTCGCTCGCCTTCCTCCCCGTGTTCTTCCAGGTC
>DASWKO010000093.1:0-2550 GCA_036396595.1 Nitriliruptorales bacterium
CGTCCCGCTCATCGAGCTCATCCCGCCCGTCCACCAGCGCGTCTACAAGATGGGGTTGGAGCACCTCGGCGTCGTCGTCGGCGACACCTTCGACGCGTTCGTCGAGGCCCACAAGCCGGTCCTCACGGGACAGCAGTTCCAGGGCCCGACGAGCACTCCAGACCCCGTCTACATCCTGATGGAGGACTTCACCCACGTGAAGTTCTATCGACTCTCACTGCGGGCTTCGGTCGAACTCTTCGAAGGCCCGTTCGGCGACGGATTCAGCCACGTCGACGACTGGGTCCCGCACCGCCTCGTGACCGGGACCGGCCCGAACCCGCTGCCGCGCTGAGTGACGCCACTGCGCGACGACCGGAATTCGGCCTGAGACTCTCTTAGTTCCATAGCTGGCCGGTCGGTGGTCCGCGCGGCGGAGTGGTCAACCAGAAGGGCGGAGCTGCCTGACTCGACGCGGGCGCGGTCGCGGTCCTCCTCGCGAGGCTGGCGTGCCGTGCGCGAGCGTGCGTGAATGACGCTAGACGGATCTGGAATGGCCCGGTGGTTAGTGCTGGGCTGGTAGCGACTATCAGGACCCGCTCCCGGGGTCGTACAGCTCGGCTGAGGCCAGTGGGACGATGCTGCCACTGCAAGGCGTCCCCGGGGTACACCCCTGTTGATTGGAGCCGCCCGCCACCAGCACGCTGCCATCGGACAGCAGCGTGGCCATGGGAAAGTCGCGGGCCTCGATCATGCTCCCGGTGGCGGTCCATGACCCGCTGCCAGGGTCGAACAGCTCGGCCGAGGCCAGAAAGCCGATGCCGCTGCTGCCGCTGTTGCCGCCCGCCACCAGCACGGTCCCATCGAGCAGGAGCGTGGCCGGGTGCTCGGCGCGGCCCCCGTTCATGTTCCCGGTGGCGGTCCAGGTCCCGCTGCCCGGGTCGAACAGCTCGGCCGAGGCCAGTACGCCGATGACGCCGCCGCCCGCCGCCAGCACGGTGCCATCGAGCAAGAGCGTCGCCGTGTGGTACGCGCGCGCCGCGTGCATGCTCCCAGTCACGGTCCACGACCCACTTCTGGGGTCGTACAGTTCGGCGGAGGCCGGGTCGCCGCTCCCAAAGCTGCCCTCGCCACCCGCCACCAGCACAGTGCCATCGGGCAGCAGCGTGGCGGTGTGACCGAAGCGCACGCCGCCCATGGTCCCGGTGGCGCCCCAGGTCCCGCTGCTGGGGTCGAACAGCTCGGCTGAGGCCAATGGGTCGGGTCCGGAAACATCGCCGTCGGTGAAGATCGCCGCGCCCACAGCCACCAGCACCCTGCCGTCGGGCAGCAGCGTGGCCGTGTGACCGTAGCGGGCCTCGATCATGCTCCCGGTGGCGGTCCATGACCCGCTGCCCGGGTCGTACAACTCCGCCGAGGCCAGTAGCCCGAGGCTGCCATTGCCGCCCGCCACCAGCACCCTGCCATCGGGCAGCAGCGTGGCCGTGTGGTTGGCGCGGGCCTCGATCATGCTCCCGGTGGCGGTCCAAGAGCCGGTGCTGGGGTCATGCACCTCGGCGGAGGCCAGCGGGCCGCTGCTGCCGTCGCCGCCCACCACCAGCACCGTGCCATCGGGCAGCAATGTGGCCGTGGGACCGTTGGCGCGGGCCTCAGTCATGCTCCCGGTGGCAGTCCACGCAGGAGCCGTACTCGCGTCCGGGGTCGAGGATGCCGAAGACGACTCGTGTGGCGTCGCACCGGCCGCACCGCTCGCGCTCGCCGACGCCGATGCTCCCGCGCACCCACTGACCGTCAGCACCAGCGCCGCAGCGACCAGCACGCTCGTGAGCCGCTGGGTCGTCGCTCCCCGGTCAACCATCCGGCCAGCCTACTCCTGGCCCATCGGCGTGATGACGTGGTCGGTCGGCGGTTCGAGGACCAGGTAGAGGTCGTCCCCGACGTGAACCGTCGCGGGGTCAAGCTCGATGGCCACCTCGTTCGCGCGCACGTGGACGTACTGCGCGTCAGGCGCGGGCGTCGGGTTCGACGCACACGCCGCGAGGATCCCCGACCCGAGGAGCAGCAGCGCAAATGGCCGGATGGTCTGCATCACCTCACCGACGCGGTCATCGACAGTACGTTACGGAAAGCAGGGCCGAGAACCGCCGGCGGCCCGGCGAGGGTTCAGTGGCGGAGTCGCACGAGCAGCAGCGAGCCGACATAGGCGAACGCCATGACCGCGGCCACGAACGCGTACGGGTGCCAGTCGCCGCCCTGGGCGTCGACCCGACGAACATCGCGAGGACCACGATCGCAGTCGCGCCGAAGGCCCACGTGGCGGCCTCGAGGTTGATGTGCTCCCAGCGCTCGTCGACCGGGCGGCCGGAGTCTCCAAGCTCCCTGGTGAGAGCGGCGCACGGAGACCGACGCCTTGACATCGACTTTATACAACCGTATGGTTGTATGCATGCAGATCGCGCCGCCCGACTTCGACCGCCTGTTCGGCGCCCTGGCCGATGCCACCCGGCGTGACATCGTGCGCCGGGCGATCGACGCCGAGGAGGGCGTTGCCGAGCTGGCCAGCCACTACCC
>DASWKO010000094.1:0-2243 GCA_036396595.1 Nitriliruptorales bacterium
GGGTGGATCCCGCCCTGCATGCAGACCTCGGTGGCACCTTCGTTCCAGGCCTCTTCGACGCGGTCGGCGACCTGCTCGAGCGAGAGGTTGTAGGCGTCGGGGTCGTCGCGGCGCTGGGCGAAGGCGCAGAACCGGCAGCCCGTGTAGCAGATGTTGGTGAAGTTGAGGTTACGGTTGACCACATAGGTCACCATGTCCCCGACCCGCTCGGCCCTGACCTCGTCGGCGACCTTGGCCAGGGCGTCGATCTCGACGCCGGAGGCGTCCAGGAGCAGCAGCGCCTCGTCGTCGTCGAGCACCTGGCCGGCGGCGGCCCGGGTCAGGGCGGCAGACACCTCGGGGCGGATGCGGCTGCGGGCCCGGCCCTCGGCACGCGGGGCGTTGCGGGCCAGCACGCCCTCGGCGATCACGTGCACGTCACCGAAGACGGCGCGGTGGATGGCGTCGTCGGCCTGGGCCGAGCGCGCGTTGCGGCCGTCGGCCGCGGACCCACCGGCCTCGTCACCGGCGATGACCGCGTCCATCGCAGCGGTCGTGGCGGTGTAGCTGACCTCGGGGTCCTGCCACGGCTGGGGCTCGGGGCGCCGGTCCGGCGTGGCCAGTCCGTCGGGGGCCATCAGCGCCACGACCGGAGCCCGCATGCGCCCGGCGAGCCAGGGGTCTGGCTGCGTGGCGTATTCGGGGTAGACGCACAGCCGCTCGGTGAGCGCGAAGCCCTCGGCCCGGCTGCGCGTGGCCAGCTCCTGGAGCCCCGGCCAGGGCATCTCCGGGTTGACGTGGTCCGGCGTGACCGGCGACACGCCGCCCCAGTCGTCGATCCCCGCCCGGAGGATGAGCTCGTAGTGGTCGGGCGACAGGTTCGGCGGCGCCTGCACGTGCACGGTCGGGCCCATCACGATCCGCGCCGTGGCCACCGTGGCCAGCAGGTCCTCGAAGGTCGGCTCGGGGTGGGCCTTCATCGCCGTGTCCGGCTTGGCCCGGAAGTTCTGGACGATCACCTCCTGGAGGTGGCCGTACTTGCGGTGCATCTGGCGCAGCGCGAACAGCGTCTCGGCGCGCTCGACCAGCGTCTCGCCGATGCCGATGAGGATCCCGGACGTGAACGGGATCGACAGCCGACCGGCGTCCTCGATCGTGCGCAGGCGGACCTCCGGGTCCTTGTCCGGGGCGTTCCAGTGCGCCCGGCCCTTCTCGAGCAGGCGGCGCGACGTGGACTCGAGCATGATCCCCATCGAGGGCGACACCTGCTTCAGCGTGGCCATGTCGGCCCAGCTCATCACCCCCGGGTTGAGGTGAGGCAGTAGCCCGGTCTGCTCGATGACCTGGATGCTCACGGCCCGCAGGTACTCCAGCGTCGAGTCGTAGCCGCGCGCCTGGAGCCACGCACGCGCGGCCGGGTAGCGCTCCTCGGGCTTGTCCCCCAGCGTGAACAGCGCCTCCTTGCAGCCCGCCGCCTGGCCCTGGCGCGCGATGTCCAGCACCTGCTCGGGCGACAGGAACGCGGGGAGCTGCCGCTTCGGCGGCCACGCGAACGTGCAGTAGCCGCAGGTGTCGCGGCACAGGTGGGTGAGCGGGATGAACACCTTGCGCGAGTAGGTGACCCGCCTGGTCTGGTCGCCGGCCAGCCAGGGCGCGGCGTCGCGGACACGACCGGCGATGGCCAGCAACCGGTCGAGGTCCCCGCCGCGGCTGGTCATCAGCGCGGCAGCCTCGTCGGCGTCGAGCGTCTCGCCGTGGTCGGCGCGCTTGAGGGCGCGCGGCCGCAGTCGTTGCAGCCTCTCGCCATCAGAGAGCCGACGGACGGGGACGTGCTGGCTCACGCGTGACCGAGGTCCGGGGACGGGGCTGCGGGCAGCCTACGGCACCAGCCGGGTGCACCCACCTCGGGGAGCATCCCCGGCGTAGGCTCCCACCCCGGCGTGAGGCGGCGTGATCTACGCGGTTCTGGCAGGCGGCATCGGTGCGGCGCGGTTCCTGCGCGGCCTGGTGCGGGCCGTCGATCCCCGTGAGGTGACGGCGATCGTGAACGTCGGTGACGACATCCAGCGCTACGGGCTGCACGTCTCGCCCGACCTGGACTCGATCACGTACTGGCTGTCAGGGACGGTGCACCGAGAGCAGCAGTGGGGGCGCGCCGACGAGACGTTCCGCGTGGCCGAGGAACTGGAGCGCTTCGGTGAGGATCGCTGGTTCACGCTGGGCGACCTCGACCTGGCCACCCACATCTTCCGCACCAGGCGCCT
>DASWKO010000095.1:0-4267 GCA_036396595.1 Nitriliruptorales bacterium
TCGCCGACCGAGGAGCCGGCGGGGGTTTGGCGGACTTGGCCGGTGATCTCGACCGCCGCGGACGGGACGGCGTGTACGTCGCGGGACGGGGCGATGCTGGCGCCGGGCGACACCGGACACCTGGATCAGACGCGGGAGTTCTGGTTCGAGTACGACGACCTGACCCGCCAGGGGGTCGAGCCTGCGCCGTGCCCGTGGGTGGCCGCCTCGGGCACACCTCCGATCACCCGCCACGTCCAGGACTCGGTCACCCAGCCCAGCCCCGCGACCAACCCCGGCCAGGGCGTGGCCGGCAAGCCCACCTACCTGGTGACCAACGGCTCCACCGACTACCCGCGCACCACGTTCTCGACCACCATCGCGGGCATCCCGGTCTCGTGGGAGGTCGAGGCGACCGGCGTGTTCCACGTCGACTGGGGCGACGGCACGGCCACGGGCCCCCACGCCTCGGTCGGCGGCGCCTGGCCCGAGGGAGACATCCACCACACCTACACCGACCGTGGCACCTACACGATCTCGGTCACGCAGGTCTGGACCGTCCGCTACCGCCGGACCTCACCCGCCCCGCAGCCAGCGTGGACGTCATTCCAGATGACCACCGGCCCCTACCTGATCCCCGGCTTCCAGGTCCAGGAACTCCAGCCCGTGCGCGAGTCCTGACCCCACACACGGGTGGGGCTACCGAAGGTCAGCCCATCTTGGCGATGAGCACGCCGACCATCATCGCGATGCCGATGGCCATGAGGGTGAAGCCGAACTTCTCGAGGAACCTCTGCCAGGGCTTGCGGTTGCGGCGCACCTCCCAGCGCATGCGGCGGTCGTCCGAAGGCGACGACGACGTGGTCGACCGGCGCCGGCGCTGCTCACCCGGCTCGTCAGTCACGATGCGCCTTCCCTCGGCCTCGTTGCGGTCGTCCATTTCAGCAATCCCGTTGCAGCCCGAGCCTAACGCACGCCCCCTTGCGCGAGCAGGGCGAGCACCCGGCCCTACGATCACCGGTCGTGGACCCCATCCCCGAGGACGAGTTCGTGGAGCTGGTCGAGCAGGCGCTCGACGAGCTGCCCGAGCCGATGCTTGCCCACCTCGACAATGTGGCGATCGTGGTCGAGGACGCCCACCCCGAGGAGCCCGACCTGCTGGGCATCTACGAGGGCATCCCGCTGATCGAGCGCATGGACGACTACTTCGCCGGTGCGCTGCCCGACCGGATAGCGATCTTCCGGCTGCCGCTGTGCGCGATGTGCGAGGACCTCGACGACCTGCGTGACGAGATCGCGGTCACGGTCGTGCACGAGATCGCCCACCACCACGGCATCGACGACGACCACCTCCACGAGCTGGGGTGGGGCTGACGGTCGGTCGGCCGGCCAGGCCGCACCCCGCGCAGACTCCGAGGCAGGGGGCGCGTCCAAGCTGACGGTCGGTCGGCCAGGCCGCACCCCGCGCAGGCTCCGAGGCAGGGGGCTCGTCCAAGCTGACGGTCGGCCGGCCTCGCCGCCACGCGGCGCGGGCTCCGAGGGGGTCGCTACGTGCGCTGAACGCACGTATGACTGTAACCACGCACGGTGACCGCACATCGCGGAGGGTAGCTGGCTGGTTGCGTCACCTCGGGCCGGGTTCTGTCGCTATGTCACGTGTACGCCGCGCAGCGTCACCTGACGCATCGGAGCGGGGCACGGATCAGGGAAGGCAGGACCGTGGGCGAACGGATCCGCGCGATGGGACCTCGTGTGACCGACCAGGTTGACCGGCGCGTGCTGGACGCTGGTGTGGTCGTGCTGGCGTGGGCGGCCGCCTGGCTCGCCGTCCGGCTGCTGGGCGACGGCAACGTGGCGGTCGCCAGCGCCTACGCCGTGCCCGTCGCCCTGGCCGCCCACCGCTTCGACCGGCAGGTCGGCATGGCCGTGGCCATCGCCAGCGCGGCGTTCGCCGGCCCGCTGTCGCCCGCCCTGGACACCGCGGTCACCGACGCCGAGGCCGCCACGTTCGCGGTCTGCTTCGCGGCCGTCGCCGCCGTCGTCAACCTGGTTCGCCGCCCGCTCGCCCCCGACACGCTCGGCGCGCCCTCCCAGACGGGCAACTTCGACGGCATCGCGCGCGAGCTGCGCACCCCCGTCCAGGCCATCCTGGGCGCCGTCACCCTGCTCGACCACGTCCTGCCCCGCGATGGCGAGGAGCGTGTGGCCATCGGCACGCTCGGTCGCGCGGCGGAGCGGCTGCACGACCTCGAGACGCTGCTCACCGCGGTCGGCGAGGAGCTGACCACCGAGCGCCGCGCCGACGACCACGTGCTGGTCGACCTGCGCCAGGTCGCCGGTGACGTCGCCGCCGAGCTGCGTCGCCACGGCGGCCTCGAGCGCATGCGGTTCGACGCGGCCCACGACGCCGACGTGCTGATGGGCCACCAGCAGCGCATCCACCTGCTGCTCCGGTGCCTCGCGGGTGACGCTCTGGAGGTCACCCCGAGCGACCAGCCCGTCGACGTGAGCATCCGCCGCGACGTCGACAACCTGGTCGTGCGGATCTGCGCGAACTCCGAAGGGGCGCACGCCGTCGGCGGTCGCATCCGCCTGATCGCGGCCCGCGAGCTGGCCACCCGCCTGGGCGGTGAGCTCGACGCGCTCGACGCCGGTGGCGCCCTGCAGGTCACCGTCCGCCTGCCCCAGCGTCGCGACACCGACCCCACCGCCGAGGACGCGCGCCGCGCGCCGCGCCCGTTCGCGCCTCCGACCGACGTCTGGACGTCGGGGCGCATGGGGACGGGCACCGGCATGGGCACGAACGGCGGCGTGTGGGCCCGGGTCAGCAGTAGCTGACCGGCTCGGTCGTCGCGCATCCAGCATCGCAGGCGGCTGACTAGTCCCTTCGGATCGTCGGGTATGGCCCGCGCGTGTCATCCACCGGGGCTCCGTACGGGTCGATGACAAAGGGTGAAGCAGCGAGGCAACGCTGCCGGCAACCATCTGGATGTCACCCACCGACAGGTCCACTGATGAGCCTCCGTGTCCTGATCGCCGACGACGACCCTTCCGTCCGCTCCATGCTGGAGCTCGTGCTCGGTCTGGAGGGCTTCGAGGTCCTGACCGTCCCCGACGGCGTGCAGGCACTGCGGGTCGTGCAGGACTTCGACCCGGACGTGATCGTGCTCGACGTGATGATGCCGGTCGCCAACGGTCACGAGGTCGCGCGCCGCCTCAAGGCGATCCCGAAGCTGCGCGACATCCCGCTGGTGTTCTGCTCCGCGCTCAGCTCCGGGTCGGACACGTGGGAGGGCTGGCAGCTCGGTGCCGACAGCTACATCGCCAAGCCGTTCGACAACGAGCGCTTCATCGACGAGCTCCTGCGCGTCACCCGGCAGGCCGCCGCCGTCCACTGACAGTGTCCCGGTCGGTCGCCGCCGCTGGTCACGCGGCGTCGTTCTGGACCGATACGCCTTCGACGATGCCGGGGCAGGTCAGCACCAGCGGTCCGAACTCGCGCGCCACGAAGGCCTCGGGAACGTCGCCGCGGTCGACCGCGCGGTCGATCTGGGCGCGTGCCTCCTCGCAGTCGCCGCCCACGGCCTCGAGCTCGGCCCGCAGGTACCACGTCTCGGCGCGCACGGCATCGAGGCCCTGCGCCTCGAAGTCGTCGTAGGTGGCCAGCAGGTCCTCGGTCAGGGCCCGCGCCAGGGCGAGGTCGCGCTGGTCGATCAGCGCCTCGGCGACGAGGTTGATCGTGCCGAAGCCGGGTCCGATCTCCTCGATGCGGGCCAGCAGCGTCTGGCTGCTGATCGCCCCCGCTCGGTAGAGCACCATCTGGGTAACCGCGTGGTAGCCGCGCACGTCCGGGCTCCAGCGCGTCGCCTCCTGGATCGTGCGTGCGGCCAGCTCGTGCTCGCCGGCGCGCGACAGGTCCAGGGCGTGCCGGCTCAGCCGGTCCCCCTGCCAGGGCAGCGGCAGCTCCGAGAACTCCGCGGAGGAGAGGCCCTCGGCGCCCCCCGTGACCGCGCGCTCGGCCACCGCCCCCCAGCTCGCCCCGGCCAGCAGCACCGCCAGCGGCAGCGCGGTGAGCCACGCATACCGGCCGGGGCCAGCCGGCACGCCTGCCTCCGGGTCGCCGGCGCCATCCGTCGGGTCGAGCAGGCCCGCCGGGTCGTCGGCGCCATCCGTCGGGTCGAGCAGGCCCGCCGGGTCGTCGGCGCCATCCGTCGGGTCGAGCAGGCTCGCCGGGTCGTCGGCGCCATCCGTCGGGTCGAGCAAGCCCGCCGGGTCGTCGGCGCCATCC
>DASWKO010000096.1:0-5700 GCA_036396595.1 Nitriliruptorales bacterium
ACGACTTCGACGTGTGGCGGTACGGGCGGTGGCCGGTCGAGATCGTGCCGTACTGGGGCGGGCTGGACCTGCGCTTCGTCGTCGAGCGCGACCTCAAGCAGATCGGCGGCGACCTGTTCGTCGACGGATCACTGGGCTCCCACACCGCGGCGCTCAGCGAGCCGTACGCGGACCGAGATCACGAGCGCGGTCACCTCGAGTACAACGACGAGACCCTCACGGAGCTGTTCCGGGAGGCCACGCACGCCGGGATCCAGGTCGGCACCCACGCCATCGGTGACGCCGCCGTGGAGCAGGTCGTGCGCTGCTGGAGGGCGGTCGATGACGGCCTGCCCGAGTACCTCGAGGGCGGGCTACACCGGCTGCGGCACCGCATCGAGCACGCGGAGGTGCTGCGGCCCGACCTGCTCGAGGAGATCGCCGACCTCGGCCTGGTCGTCAGCGCTCAGCCGCAGTTCGACGCGCGGTGGGGCGAGCCGGGCGGGATGTACGAGAGCAGGCTCGGTCCCGACCGGGTGCAGTGGATGAACCCCTACCGGGCCCTGGCCGATCGCGGGGTACCGCTCGCGTTCGGCAGCGACGCGAACGTGACGCCGATGGACCCGTGGGGGACCGTGTACGCCGCGCAGCACCGGCACCACGAGGCGCAGAGCGTCACGCGGCTCGAAGCGGTCTCCGCCATGGCCCTGGGCGGTCGTCATGCTGCCCGCCAGGACCGGTTCGTCGGCACCATCCGCGCTGGCATGCGGGCGGACATCGCCGCTTGGGCGGGCGACCCGTTCCAGGCCGACGATCCGCGCGGCACCCGCTGCGTGCTCACCTTGCTCAAGGGGCGTGTCACCCACGGTGATGCGTCCGCGCTGCCACACTGGGACGACCAGCCCGGTGAACGGGCCCCGGCCCGGTAGCGGGTCGGCCGGGCGTCGTGCAACCGGCGTCCGCTCTTCGCTCGCGACGCGACGGATGCGCACACCCGGCACAGGTGGAAGCACCTGGCAGGTCGGCAGGAGACCGCCCCTGACCTGGGAGTTCGCCGCTCGTCCGCGCGACGGTTGCGACGAGATGAGCAGAAGGTGGACAACAGGGGTTGACGCGCGGGCGTCGAGGCTCGATAGTCCGCACCGTCAACGTAGGGAGCAGGGACGTGACGGTCGTGCTGGGGGGCGGATGGCTCGCCGGCGCGCGGGTCGACGATTGCGGCCATCGCATCGCCAACTGCGGGGCGCGAGAGGCGCCCAGGACCGAGCGCTCGCGACCCCGACCCCTGGTGCGCACGTCCACTCAGTAGAAAACGCTCGCCGGGCATCCCAGCCGCTGACGAGCGGCCCCAACGGCGGAGTGCGCACCCAGCCACGAAGGCCCCGGACCGGATCCGGGGCCTTCGCTGTAGGGCGTCGCGGACCGCGACGTTGCGTTCTGGGGCCGGCCGGACCACACTCCGCGCCCCAGCAGCGCCCTGCTCCCGGGAGCGATCGTGGCACGCAAGCGAGAGGACGCCGAACCGCCCGTCGTCGAGGTCGTGGACGACGACGAGTTCGTCGATGACGAGGACGAGGAGGAGGAACTCGACGTCGAGGACCTCGCTCTCGATGGGGACGAGCTCGAAGCCGATGTCGTGGACGACGACGAGCTCGATCTGGAGGACGATGCGGTGATCGCCGATGAGACGGTCGAGACCGTCTTCGACGCGGAGCCCGTCGCCGACGACGACGAGGACGACGAGCTGGTTCCGCTGGCGGTCTTCGACGGTGAGGATGACGCCGACGACGAGGACGACGAGGACGACGAGGACGACGAGAGGCTCCTCGACGCCGGCGAGCACGAGGTCGACGACGACCGCGAGCGCGTCAAGGATGGCGAGTTCGTGTGCCGGTCGTGCTTCCTGGTCAAGGGCCCCTCGCAGCTCGCCGATCCCAAGAAGCAGTACTGCCGCGACTGCGCGTGATGGCATGGCGCGGCGCGGCGGCGGTGCTGGCGACGATCGCCGGGTTGGCCGGCTACCTGGCGCACCCGCCGGTCTCGCTGTGGCCACTGGTGTTCCTGCCGGCTCCGTTGCTGCTCGGAGCCGTGGCCATCGAGGTCGCAGACGCCGAGGCGAGCGGGCGGACGGCGCGCACCTACCGGTACGGGCTGCTCGCCGGCCTGGTCACGTTCCTGCCGATGCTGGTGTGGCTCGCGCGGCCGGCCGGCTCGCTGGCCTGGGTGCTGCTGTCGGTGATGCAGGGGCTGTGGTACGGCACGTTCACGCTCGTGGTGCGGCCGTTCGTGCAGCGGCCGTCCATCGCCTTCGTCGCACCGTTGGCCTGGGTCGGGGTCGAGGCGTGGCGGGGGTCCTGGCCGCTCGGAGGGTTCGACTGGGGGGCGCTCTCGTACGCGCACGCAGACGGGTCCTGGCTGCTGCCGACCGCGCGGGTGCTGGGGGCGCGGGGCGTGACGCTGGTCACGGTGCTGATCGGCGCCTTCGCGTTCGACGCCGTCCGCCGGAGCCTGGCCGAGGCGGCCGGGATCGGGGGTCCCTGGTTGTCGCGCCTGCGAGCTGGTCTGCCGAAGGCGCAGCCGGCCTTCCTCGGGCTGGCGGGCGCGGTGCTGCTGGGCACCCTGATCACCATCGAGCCCCCGGCTGCCACCGGGGATGCCGTGGACGTCCTGGCCGTCCAGGGCAACGACCTCGAAGACTGGGGGACCCGTTCGGGACGTGCGGTGGACGAGCAGATTGCCACGCGCGTGCACGACCTGACGCTGGCTGAGGTCGCCGCGAACGGTGCGCCGGATCTGACCGTGTGGCCGGAGTCCAGCGTGGACCGCGACCCGTATGCACCCGGCAACGAGGCCCTGGCTTCGCTGGTGGCGTCGGCCACCGCGGCGGTGGGCGGCAACCTGTTGTTCGGCGTCAACCTCCAGGGAGCACTGCCCGGAACGTTCGAGAACAGTTCGATGCTCGTGGACCACGCCGGGCGCCGGCTGGACCGTTACGTCAAGCGCCATCTCGTGCCGTTCGGTGAGTACGTCCCATTCCGGTCACTCATCGGGGATCTTGGGCCCCTCCGGCAGGTGCCGCGCGATGGGGTCCCAGGCGAGGGCCCACAGACCATCACGGCCGGTCCGGTACGGGTCGCGGTGGCGATCTGCTTCGAGACGCTGTTCCCGGAACTCGTGCGCGGCAACGTCCGCGAGGGCGGAGCCCAGATGATCCTCGCGACCACCAACGACGCGTCGTTCGGCCGTTCCGCGGAGCCGGCCCAGCACCTGGCGCAGAGCCGGCTACGGGCCGTGGAGACCGGGCGGTGGGTGGTGCACGCTGCCCTGTCGGGCTCCTCGGCGTTCGTGGACCCGAGGGGCAACGTCACGCAGGCGACAGAGCTGTTCGAACTGGACACCATCAGGGCTCAGGTCCCCACCGTGTCCGGGAGCACGCCGTTCCTCGTCGTCGGCGACATCGTGGGGGCGGTCAGCCGGGTGGTACTGCTGACGTTGGTGGCCTTCACTGCCGTCCTGGCACGCCGCCGCCGTCGTGACACCGGTCAGCCGGCGGCTGTGGAGCCGACCACGTGAAGGCACTCGTGGTCATCCCGACCTTCAACGAGCAGCTCACCATCGAGCGCGCCGTCGAACTGTCACTGCGGACCCCGGGCGTCGAGGTGCTGGTGGTCGATGACAACTCGCCCGACGGGACCGGGACGATCGCACAACGGCTGGCAGAGAGCGACGAGCGCATCCATGTGATGCACCGGGAACGCAAGCTCGGGCTCGGCCCGGCCTATCGTGCCGGACTCGGGTGGGGAATCCGCCACGGCTACGACGTGCTGGTCGAGATGGACGCGGACCTCTCGCACGATCCCCAACAGCTCCCGGGCCTGATCGCTGCGACCGAGGATGCCGATCTGGTCGTGGGCAGCCGCTATGTCCCGGGCGGGGCGGTCGAGAACTGGCCATGGCACCGTCGTGTGCTCTCTGCCGGCGGCAACCGCTACGTCCAGCTCGTCACCGGCGTGCCGGTCCGGGATGCCACCAGCGGCTTCCGGGCGTACCGGCGCGCGGTCCTGGAGGTCCTGGATCCCGAGACGATGCGCTCTGACGGCTACTCCTTCCAGCTCGAGCTCGTCCTGCGCACCTGGCGTGCGGGCTTCGCCATCACCGAGGTGCCGATCACGTTCGTGGAGCGCCGCGAAGGCGCGAGCAAGATCTCGCGTGCGATCGTCCTGGAGGCGCTGTGGCGCGTGCTGCTCTGGGGGCTGCGTGGGCCCAGACGTGGGGGGGCCCGCCACCCTCGCAGCATCCGCAGCACGCCCTGAACGACAGGCCAGACGCGATCGGTAGCCCCGACGGGATTCGAACCCGCGTTGCCTCCTTGAAAGGGAGGAGTGCTGGGCCGCTGCACTACGGGGCCGCGGGCCCGGGAGCGTACCGGCCGCGCTGTGGGCCGGGCCGGGCCGACTCGGACGGGTACGCTGGGCGCGTCCGGGTGGTGTCGGATGCTCTGTGGCGCGCCGCGCGGCCGCACCTGCCCGTTTGTCCCAGCCCCACGTTCAGGAGTACGAGTGGCGACCAAGAACAAGATCGAGGTCGACGTCCCGGTCGAGCGCCAGAAGGCGGCACAGGCCGCGGGCAACTACGAGCTCGAGGACCTACCGGGCCCGTTGGCGAAGCCGGCGGCGGCCGTGCGCGTCGGCAAGACCGCGGGCCAGGACAAGCCGTTGCTCAACGCGCGGTCGCTGAAGTCGGTGACCAAGCTCAAGCCCGGGCAGGCGATCGCCAACTACGGCAAGTCGGAGTCGCGCTGGGCGATGGCGTATCAGAAGCGCCGTGCCGGCAACGCCGACTTCCACGAGCTGCTCAGCTACGCCCGCCAGATCGTCGGCCTCGACGAGGACGGCCAGCTCCTGATCTGCCTCATGGGCCATGCCGGCCAGGGCCCGTGCATCCCGCTGTGGGTGCCGCGCGAGGAGGTCACGTTGACCGTGCAGCCCAACGACCTGCTGCTGCGCTTCGATGACGTCTCGTTCGAGTGGGGCTGATCCGGGGCGCGATCGACGGTGACGCCGCAGGCGTGGACGTCGGGGCGGCGCTGGCCTTCGCCCACGGGCTGGCTGACGTAGCCGATCAGATCGCCCTGCCTGCGTTCCGTGGTGCGCTCACCGTGCAGACCAAGTCCGATGGCACCTGGGTGACCGAGATCGACCGGCGCGTGGAGCGGCGCCTGCGCGAGCTCATCCGCCAGCGGTACCCGGACCACGCGGTGCTGGGCGAGGAGGATGGGCGCCACGGCCCCGAGGGCGCGCCGACCTGGATCGTCGACCCGATCGACGGCACGTCCAACTACGTGAAGGGCAATCCGATCTGGGCGACCCTCATCGCGCTCCAGTTGGGAGGGCGGGAGCTACTGGGCGTGGTGAGCGCGCCCGCTCTGGGGTCGCGCTGGGACGGCGTCCTGGGCGGGCCGGCGCGGCAGGACGGCCGCGTGATCCACGTCAGCGACGTCGAGCTGCTCGCCGATGCCGAGGTCGCGTTCGGTGGACTGACCTACTTCGAGCGCGACGACCTGCTGCCGGTGGTCAACCAGCTCGCGCGGGCGACCAGGCGCCAGCGCGGGTACGGGGACTTCTGGCAGCACTGCCTGGTCGCAGCCGGCTCGACGGATGTCGCGCTCGAAGCCGAGGTCAGCCTCTGGGACCTCGCCGCGGTCAAGGCGGTGGTCGAGGC
>DASWKO010000097.1:0-5940 GCA_036396595.1 Nitriliruptorales bacterium
CGCAGGAAGCGGCGCCGGTCCATCCGCCCCTGCCGCCGCTGGTCGTACACGTCACTCATGCCGGCCCCCCGTCATCCCGACTCGGTTGCGACCTCACCTTCCCGCCGTCGCTTCGGGTGGGCTTAAGGTCACGTCCTGCGCACGGCTGGTGCGCGCATCAGTCCGTTGGTCGCGCACGAGTCGGTGAACCTCGGCCAGGAGCTGCAGGTCCCCCCTGAACGGCGTCGCCGGGCCGCCCGGCGGTTCGACGACCCCGTGGAGCTCGACCTGACTGCCGTCGTCCGGGGTGAACAGGCGGAGGATGAGCGTGCGCACGGGACCTCGTCGTCGGCTTGGCGCACACCATCCGGATCCGGGTTCGGGTGGTCTTCAGGTCACGCCGGCTCGGGGAACGGGGCGGGCTCGACCTCCAGGTCCTGCATCGCGCGGTCGTAGAGCAGGTAGCGCCGCCGTGCCTCGCCGTGGCGCCCCGCCTCGGCGAGTGCCGATACCAGGCTCAGGTGCGCCCCCTCGTCGTACGGGTCCTGCTCGAGGACGCGCAACAGGTGGCGCACGGCCTCGGTGACGTCGCCTGCGGCGCGCGCGTGCGCGGCCAGCGAGGTCGCCACCTCGAGGTACGTCGCCCGTGCCTCCTCGCGCAAGGCCACTGACCAGTCCTCGTAGGCGTCTTCTTCCAGGAAGGCGCCCGCGTACGCACCCTCGGCGCGGCGGAGCCGGGCGATCGCCTCGTCGACGTGCCCCGACCGGCGGAGCTGCCTGGCCGCGCTGGCGTCGTCGAGAAACCGTTCGACGTCCACCTCGATGCGGTCGAGGGCGAGGCGCACCGCGTCCTGTTCGCTGACGATGTAGGTGTCGGTCGGCCACGCACGGTCGGGATCGAGCACGGCCCTCGCAGTCGCGAGCGCCACGTTCAGCCGGTTGGACGTCTTGTCGAACTCGTCGCCGGGCCACAGCAGCTCGGCGAGCGCCTCGCGCGGGACGGGGCGGCCCCGGCGCGCGATCAGGATCTTCACCAGATCGCGGGCCTTGCGCGACTGCCACGCAGCGGCCACCAGCGGGGCGCCCGCCAGCAGGACCCGGAACCCACCCAGCGTCACGATCGCGACGGGGGCCGGTGCGCGCTGTTCGAGCTCGGCGAGCTGGCGCTCGGCGAGCTCGTCGAGCCAGCGGCAGCCGAGGGCACGCATGCGATCGCGGATCGCGGTCACCGTCGCGCGCGCCTCGTCCTCCTCGGCGTAGCGGCTCCGCGCCAGCGCCGCGTGGGCCAGGCTCACGGGGTCACCGACCTCGTCCCAGAGCGCGATCGCGCGGTCCAGGAGCACCGGCGCGGTGGGCTCGTCGGCGAGCACGGCCTGGACCTCGAGGGCTCCGGCCTGCCCGGCGCGGTCCCGGCGCACCGTGGCGATCCGCTCGGCACGTTGCGCGTGCTCCGCGGCGGCCGCCAGGTCACCGCAGCGGTGAGCGGCGCGAGCGGCGGCCAGCAGGGCCTCGACCAGGCCCATGGTCTCGCCCATCGCGACGGCCTTCTCGGCCAGCTCGCGTGCCTGCTGCGGGTCGTCATCGAGCTCCACACGCGCCAGACCGCTCAGCGCCGGCACCAGCCCCTGGAGATCGGACGCCGCCTCGGCCGCCTCGAGCGCTTCCTGGTAACGCGCCCGTGCGGAGGACGGGTTGCCCCGAAGCCAGAGCAGGTCACCGAGGCGCGCCAGGGGGTAGGCCACCATGCGCGAGGAGATGCGGCGCCAGATCGCAGCCGAGGCGAGCAGGTCGTCGAGCGCCTCCTCGAGCTGTCCCAGGCGGAGGCGGGTCTCGGCCCGGTTGGACAGCGCGATCGCGGCGAACGGTCCGTAGCCGGTCCCCTCCGCGAGCTCGATCGCGATCTCGAGCTCGGCCAGCGCCTCGACGTACGACCCCTCCTCGAGGTGGTGCGATGCCCGGTTGGTCCGCACGCGCACGACCTGGAGCACGTCGCCCGCGCTCTCGGCGAGGTCCAGCGCACGCAGGTAGTGGGCGTCGTTGCCGCGCCGGTCGCCCTCGAGGGCGGCGAGCATCGCCAGGACCGTGTGCGCGGCGGCCAGCGCCTGGGCGTCGTCGGCTGCCGCGGCCGCGTACAGCGCCTCGGACGCCAGCTCTGTGCAGCGCTCCCGGTCGCCCCGCAACCAGTGGACGGTCGCCGTCCACGCCAGCAGGAGGGCGCCGTCGCGCGTCGGCGGGTCGCAGACCTCGCCTCGGCGGTACACCGCCAGCGCCTCATCGAGCTCGCCCCGGAGATGGTGGATCAGCCCCAGGCGCCACGCCAGCCCCGGCGGGAGCGGGTCGCGGTCGCCGGCGACGGCCTCGAACGACTGCTGCGCCGCCTCCCAGTCACCAGCGAGCTGCGCCGCGACGCCGGCGAGCATCGTCAACCGATCGTCGCGCTCGGCGGGGCCGATGCAGGCGACCGCCCGCAGCACGAGCTCGGCGTGACCGGTGGTGACCAGCCGCTCGCCGACGCGATCGAGCAGCTCGGCGACGCCGTGCACCCGTCCTGCGAACAGCAGCGTGCGCAGCGACTCGTCGTGCCGGCCACGCTCCGCCCACCAGGCTGCCGCCGTGTCGACGACGAGCGCGGCCCGCTCCTGCGTCAGCGGGTCGTGGCCGTGAAGGTGCTCGCGTGCGAGCACGCTCAGCGTGTAACCGTCGGGCTCCTCGGGGAGCTCGTCGACGAACAGGCCGCGGCGCCGCAGGGAGGCGATCGTTTCGGCGGAGCCTTCCAGGCCCAGCTCCTCACAGAGTTCGGCGGTGAACCGGCCCAGCGGGGCGACCGTCGCAAGCATCGTCCGGACAGCGGCCGGCTCGGATCCCAGGACCCGCTGCGCCAGTAGCGCGAAGGGCGTGTCGTGCGGCTGGCCGGCCAGGCGCCGTTCCCGGGCGGCCGGTGGCGTGCTCCGGAGGTCCTCGATCGCCATCCGCGTGGCGACCGGCCACCCGGCCGTCGTCGCGTGGAGGCGCGCCGCGAGCCGCGCCGATCCCTCCCCCAGCGCAGCCTCGAGCCAGCTCGCGGTCTCGTCGCGGCCGAGGGCCAGGTCGGTGCCGTCGAGCACGAGGACCTCGCCCCGCTCCCGCAACCGGTCGGTCGGGAATGCGAGCCCGGTCCGGGTCGACAGCACGACGTGGAGACGGGGAGGAGTCTGGCGCACGAAGGCCCCGAGGAACCGCGTGGCCGCAGCCTCGTCGTCGACGACGTGGACGTCGTCGAGCACGAGCACGAGATCGCGGTGCAACTCGTCCTGGAGCGACCGGCTGAGCAGCGCCGCGAGGACCTCGGCCCGCGCCTCGACCTCCCGCTGCGCGGTCGGCCCGCGCGCGGCAAGCTGGCCCGCCTGCAGCCGGCGGGGCAGCCCGGGGACCCGTAGCCGGAGCGCCTCCGTGACGTGCGCCGCGAGCACAGTCACGTCACGGTCCTGGTCCGTCAGTGTGTGCCAGGCGGTGTTGAACTCACCTGCCCACGCGGAGAGCAACGCCGTCTTGCCGAACCCGGAGGGTGCCGAGACGGTCGTGAGTCGGTGGGCCCGCGACGCATCGAGGCGCCGCTGGAGCCGCGGTCGCGCGTGGAACGTTGGCTGATCCCTCGTCTCGTTCTCCCCGACGAGGGACCAGTCTAACCGGGGCTGCGTACCCGTGAGCCTGCGCGGGACCGGTCAGCAGCAGCCGTGTACCCCCTCGGGCACGTCGCTCAGGACGGTGTAGATCTCCCACGGGGCGCCGTTGGGCGCCTGGACCCAGACCTTGTCCTGCACGGCGTAGCAGCACTCGGTCCCGTCCTCGGTGCGGGTGGGCAGTCCCTCGCCGGCGAGCCGGTCGGTCGCGGCCCGGACCTCGGTCGTGGACGAGACCTCGACGCCCAGGTGGTTGAGGTGCTCGCTGGCGTCCGCGCTCTCGATCAGCACCAGCTTGAGGGCGGGGTCGTCCAGGGCGAAGTTCGCGTAGCCCTGACGGCGCTTGGCCGGCTCGGCCCCGAACAGGCGCGAGTAGAACGCGACGGCCTCATCGATGTCCGGGACGTTGAGAGCGAGTTGAACTCGGCTCACGTGGGTCCTCCTCCTGTGTATGCATCGACGGCTGTCGATGTCTTGACCCGGACGGTACGCTGAGGCATCGATACCCGTCAAGTTAGATGCCCATCGATGTACGCTCTGCGGACCCAGCCGCCGGAGGCCCCGTGGACACCGTGAGCTGCTGCCCGCCGATCCTGCGGTCGCCGCTGTCCGAGGAACAGGCGATCGAGGCGGCGGCGGCGCTGAAGGCGGTCGCCGACCCGACCCGGCTGCGACTGCTCAACCTGCTCGCCCTGCACGGCGAGACCTGCGTGTGCGACTTCGGCGGGCCGATCGGACTCACTCAGCCGACCATCAGCCACCACCTCAAGGTGCTGCACGAGGTCGGACTGATCGACCGCGACAAGCGCGGGACCTGGGTGTACTACCGGTTGAACCCCGAGGCCGTCGAGCACGTCCGCGACGCGCTCCGACTGCCCGAACCGCTCCCACAGCTCTCGGCGCCGTAGCCGCGGTTTTCTCTCAGGTTGTACGGTGACCAGGAGTGCGCGCCCCACGACCCCGGAGAGCCTGTGACCGTCCACGCCCGCCGCGCCCGCCGCGCGTCGGGACCTGTCCTCGTCCTGCTCGCGTCCCTGCTGTCCGCGTCCGTCCTGGCTGGCATGCCGGGCCCAGCCGGCGCGCAGGAGCCCGGTGATGGTCAGGCGCCTCCCGGCGTGGGCCCGCACACGTGGACGGTCGAGGCGATCACGTTCGACGTGATGACCGGTCCGGACGGCGATATCCCGGTCACGATCGACGCCGACCTGTGGAGGCCCGACGACGCGTCCGCGGCCGACCCGATGCCGGCGATCGTCCACCAGCACGGGTACGGCGGCGCGAAGGACAACGCGGAGTCGGTGACCAACGCGGCCTACCTCGCGGGGCACGGGTACGTGGTGGTGACCATCACCACACAGGGCTTCGGCGCGTCCACCGGGTGCATCGCGCTGGACCGCATCGACTACGACGGGGCCAATGTGATCGCGATCGTGGACTGGCTGGCCGGCCAGGACTTCGTCGCGCTCGACGCCCCCGGAGACCCCAAGGTCGGGCTCATGGGCGGCTCGTACGGCGGCGGCCACCAGGGCCTGGTGGCGGTCACCGACCCTCGGGTCGATGCCATCGCTCCCGGCCGCACCTGGCACACGCTGCAGTACTCGCTGGTGCCCAACAACTGGGCCGACCCTGCCGCACCGTGGGACCTCGACCACGCCGATCAGGGCGTGTTCAAGCAGGAGTGGACCTCGCTGTTCTTCGCGCTGGGGGCCGCGCAGCCGGCGCAGGGCAACGGTGGCTGCGATCCGATCACGCGCCAGTTGACCTACCCCACCGCTGCCCCCTGCAGCGGGTACATCCCCGGCGTCTGCCAGGTCTACGCCCAGCTCGTTGCGGCCGGAACCGCTGACGACGCCGGGCGGGCGCTGGTGGCGGGGTCGGCCGTCGCGACACGGATCGACGAGCTCGACACCCCCACCATCATCTCTCAGGGCCTGCCCGACACGTTGTTCACTCCGAACGAGACCGTGCCCGCGCTGCGGTCGCTCCAGGAGCGCGGCGTGCCCGTCGCCGTCATCTGGCACAGCAGCGGGCACGGGGGCTACGCCCCCGCTCCGGGTGACGGCGAGCCCTACGGGGGCACGTTCGACGACTCGCCCGAATCCCAGAAGGTGTACGCGCGGACCTACTTCGCGCGCCGGCACCTCAACTGGTTCGAGCGCCACGATGCTCCTATGGATGTCAAGCGGCCAGGTTGGGCTGCTCGGATGTTGAGGTTACGCCCAGGTCGGTGAGGATCGCGTGGTGGACCTCGCGGGCGACGTAGCGCTTCAGGCAGCGGATGATGTCTTTGTTGGACTTCTGC
>DASWKO010000098.1:0-4957 GCA_036396595.1 Nitriliruptorales bacterium
CGTCGTAGGTCGAGACCCGGTCCGACGCGACCAGCAGCAGGTGGTCGTCATCGGCCCGGTACAGGTCGCGGACCTTGCCGGAGCGCAGGTGGTGCAAGCCGGGGAGCGCCATCGGGAACCTCTCTGGGAGGGCGGGGGGAAACTCTGGGAGGGCGGGGGGAAACTCTGGGAGGGCGGGGGGAAACTCTGGGGAAGCGGTGGGGAACTGAGTCGGGACGGCGGGAGTTCAAGGTCGGGACGAGCGCCATCGAGACTACCGACGCAGACTCGGCTGGAGGGTGGGACGTTCGTCCCACCTGGCGAACGACAAACGGACGCTTCGCTCTTGTCGAGCAGGCGCTGGTGTGGTTCGGTACAGGTTCCATTGTGGGGGTGAGGTCGTTTCCCGGCCGGACGTGCGGCGAAGACCGACGAGGGGCGATGGATGGCAGACACGGACCGCAAGGCGCGCGTCCTCGTCGTTGATGACGAGCCGGACATCCGGCGTATCGTCCGGCTGCTGCTCGAGCGCGACGGGTCGTTCGAGGTGGTGGGCGAGGCCGCCGACGGGGCCGACGGCCTCGAGTTCGCGCAGGAGCTCGAGCCCGACGTGGTCCTCCTGGACCTCATGATGCCCAAGATGAGCGGTCGCGAGGCGCTGCCGCTGCTCGGCAAGCACGTGCCGCGGGCGATGATCGTGGTGCTGTCGGCGCTGGACGAGGACAGCGAGGGCGACCCCACCCGCGCGCTGGGCGCGTTCGGCTACATCGAGAAGACCGCGCTGGGCGAGACGTTCGCGGCTGATGTGGCCTGGCTGCACAAGGAGTTCCAGCGCGCGCTGGACGGCGAGACCGTGGTTGCGCCCGCCTCCGCCGAGGCCACGTCGGCCTAGGTTCGCAAGGCAGGCTGCACTCTTGTGCAATCCCTTCGCGATGGTGCAGCCGCAGTTCTCGTCGCGGCACAAACCGGCGCGACGGGTCGGTCGTGCAGTTATGGAGGGGTCGGAGCCGTCGGGCCATCGCCTACGCTCAGTGGCCCGACGCCAGGTCAAGCCCGTGATCGAGTACACCGACGAGGTCCACATCGACGCGCCGCCCGCCGAGGTGTGGGCCGTGATCACGGACGCGGACCGCGCGTCCGTGTGGATGAGCGTCGTCCGCAGCGCCGAGCGCGACGGACCGCTGGAGGCCGGCTCCACGGTCCGCTCCAGGGCCAGCTTCCTCGGGCTGAGCTTCGACGTGGAGAACGAGATCACCGAGGCGGACGAGCCGCACCGCTACGCGCTGCACGGCCAGAAGCCGTTCCCGACCAGCCTCTTGTTCGAGCTGTCGGTGTCCGGCGGTGGTACGGACGTGCGGGCCACGACCAGGGTCGACCCGGGGAAGTTCTTCCCCGTCCCCGGAGCCGTGCTGAAGCGCCAGGTCAAGAAGCAGATGGAGGCCGACAGCCGCAACCTCAAGAAGCTGGTCGAGCAGGGCTCCTGAGGAGCCGGTCAGTTGCTGGTCAGTTGCCGGTCTGGAAGCCCAGCTTGCGGGGCGAGGCGCCCTCGGCTGACCATTCGCGGTGCTCCATGCCCTTCCCGGCCTGCTCGGCACGGAACTCGGCCAGCGTCCGGGCGTGACCCTCGTCCGCGGTCGCCAGGATCTGCAGGGCGAGGATGGCCGCGTTCCTGGCGTTGTCGATCCCGACCGTCGCGACCGGGACCCCGGGGGGCATCTGCACGATCGAGTAGAGCGCGTCCGCGCCCCCGAGGTGGTCACTGAGGCACGGCACGCCGATGACCGGCAGGTCGCTGTGCGCGGCGACCACGCCCGGCAGGTGCGCGGCGCGACCGGCCCCGGCGATCAGGACCTTGTAGCCCGCCTCGCGCGCGCCGCTGGCCCACTGGCTGACCTCGGCGGGGTTGCGGTGGGCCGACATCACGTCGAGCGTGTACGCGATCCCGAACTCCTCGAGCTGCTTGGCAGCCTTCTCCATGACGGGCAGGTCGGTCTTGCTGCCCATCACGATGCCTACGAGCGGTGTGCTCACGTCGTGTCCTCCAGGTCGAGCGGTCGTCCTACCTCGGTTCGCGGGCCGTTGGGTGAACAGTGTTGCTCGCCTGCCGGCGAGCGCACCCGCCGCAGGCTGCCGGGGTGGATCAGGCTCGTTGCGCGGCGAGCCGGGCGATGTCGCCCCGGCGCTGCTGTCCGGGCCAGGTGATGAGGTCTGCCGCGTCGTAGGCCGTGGCGCGGGCCTGGGCCAGGGTGGGTCCGCGGCCGGTGACGGCCAGCACGCGCCCGCCGGCCGTGACGAGGTTGCCGTCGGCGTCACGGGCGGTGCCCGCGTGGAACACCTCGACGCCCGAGCGTGCCTGCGCGGCGCTGACGCCGTGGATCACCTGTCCCGTCTCGTAGCTCCCGGGGTAGCCGCCGCTGGCCAGGACCACCGTCACGAAGGCGTCGTCGTGGTACCGGACGGTCGCGTCTGCGAGCCGGCCCCGGGCTGCCGCCGCCAGCAGCTCGCCGAAGTCGCTCGCGATCCGGGGAACGACCACCTGGGTCTCGGGGTCGCCGAAGCGGCAGTTGAACTCCAGGACCTTCGGCCCATCCGGTGTCAGCACGAGCCCCGCGTACAGCAGCCCGCTGAACGGGGCGCCCCGGTCCGCGAGTTCGCGCAGGGTGGGCTCGAACACGGTCGGCACGAGCGCGTCCACCTGTTCGCCGGTCAGATCCGGGATCGGGGTGTAGGCGCCCATGCCTCCCGTGTTGGGGCCTTCGTCGCCGTCCAGCGCCCGCTTGAAGTCCTGGCTCGGCGCGAGCAGCACGACGTCGGTGCCGTCGCAGATGCCGAACACGCTCGCCTCGGGCCCGTTCAGGTACTCCTCGATCACGACGGTGTGGCCGGCATCGCCGAAGCGGTTGCCGACCATCAGTTCGTCGACGGCCGCACCTGCCTCGCCGAGGTCGTCACTGATGATCACGCCCTTGCCGGCGGCCAGGCCGTTCGCCTTGACCACGTACGGCGGCGCGTAGCCTTCCAGCGCCGCCTTCGCCCGTTCCGGGTCGGTGAACGCGCCGTACCCGGCGGTCGGGACCCCGGCTGCCGCCATCAGTTCCTTGCTGAAGACCTTGGAGCCCTCGATGCGGGCCGCCGCGGCCGAGGGACCGAAGGTGGGGATGCCGCGGGCGCGCAGCTCGTCGGCCACGCCGGCGACCAGCGGCGCCTCGGGTCCGACGACCACGAGGTCGGCGCCGATCTTCGCGGCCAGCTCGGCGACGGCGACCGGGTCCCGCTCGTCGACCAGGTGGTTGGGACCGAGCTGCTCGGTCCCGGCGTTGCCCGGTGCGGTCTCGACCCGGTCCACGCTGGGTGACACGGCGAGCCGCCACGCCAGCGCGTGCTCGCGGCCACCACCTCCGATGACCAGCACGGTCGCTCCCATCCGGTGTCCTTCGTGTCGTGGTCGCGTGTTGCGGTCGTGGTCGTGGTCAGCCGAGCCGGTCGGCGGCGGGGTCGCGCTGGAGCGTCTGCGAGCGCTTGGGGCCGATCGAGACCCAGGTCACCGGGACCCCGCCACGCGCCTCGACGACGTCGACGTAGCGACGTGCCTCGAGCGGCAGGTCACGGTACGCGGTCGCCTGGCTGATGTCGGTGCCCCAGCCGTCCAGGTCCTCGTAGATCGGCTCGGCGTGGTGGAAGATCGACTGGTGCGGCGGGAAGTGCTCGTACTCCGCGCCGTCGTGGCGGTAGGCGGTGCAGATCCTGAGCGTGTCGAACCCGCTCAGCACATCGAGCTTGGTGAGGAAGATGTCGGTCAGGCCGTTCACGCGCGCCGCATAGCGCGCCAGCACGGCGTCGAACCAGCCGACACGCCGCCGCCGGCCGGTGGTCGTGCCGTACTCGCCGCCCACCTCGGTCATGCGCTCGCCGACCTCGTCGAACAGCTCGGTCGGGAACGGGCCGGCGCCCACGCGCGTGACGTAGGCCTTCGTGATGCCGATGACCCGGTCGATGTGCTTGGGCCCGAGGCCCGCCCCGGTCAGTGCGCCGCCCGCGACCGGGTTGGACGACGTCACGAACGGGTACGTGCCGTGGTCGAGGTCGAGCAGCGTGCCCTGCGCGCCTTCGAGGATGATGCGCTTGCCGGCCTCGAGCGACTCGTGGATCATCGCCGTCGTGTCGGTGAGCTGGTTCTGCAGCCGCTCGGCGTACCCGAGGTACTCGTCGGCGATCTCATCGGCGTTCATGGGCAGTCGGTTGTAGATGCGGCTGAGTATCAGGTTCTTCAGCTCGAGCGCCGCCTCGAGCTTCTGGCGCAGGATCTTCTCGTCGAACAGGTCCTGGAAGCGCAGCCCGACGCGCGACGCCTTGTCGGCGTAGGCGGGGCCGATGCCGCGCTTGGTGGTGCCGAGCTTGTTGGAGCCGAGGCGCCGCTCGATCAGCATGTCGAGCTCGCGGTGGTACGGCATGATCAGGTGAGCGTTGCCGGAGACCTTGACGCGCGCGTAGGCGTCCAGCCCCTTGGCCTCGAGCCCGTCGAGCTCGGCGATGAGCACCTTGGGGTCGATGACGACGCCGTCGGCGATCACCGGGGTGACGTGCGGGTACAGGATCCCGCTGGGGATCAGGTGCAGCTTGAAGACGTCGTCGCCGACCACGACGGTGTGCCCGGCGTTGTTGCCGCCCTGGTAGCGGACGACCACGTCCATCCTGTCGGCCAGCAGGTCGGTGGCCTTGCCCTTGCCCTCGTCGCCCCACTGGGCGCCGACGAGTACCACGGCCGGCATCCGAGATCCTTCCTTCACAACGCGAAGGCTCCGGTCGCGTCACGCAAGCGCCGGAGCCTCTTGCGGAGAAAGGCTACCGGATCGCGAACAGCCGGGAAACCGGGCCGATCAACGCACCTTGAGCGCCTGGATGACCGTCTCGACATGCCGTACGCCGGCAGCCGTGTGCGTGTCGACGCGCAGGCTGACCACCGCACCGGACGGCAGCA
>DASWKO010000099.1:0-10962 GCA_036396595.1 Nitriliruptorales bacterium
CGAAGGAGTTCACCCTCGAGTACACGAGGAAGTCCGTGAGCGTGAGGAGCGGGTTGCCGTCGCGGACGAACCGGGTGACCAGCACGTTGGTCTCGCCGAGGTACGTGCGTTGGACCTGGTAGCCGTCGCGGGCGGGACGGATGCGGAAGCGACCGCCGCGGACGGGATCGAGCAGGGCCCCGAAGATGCTGGGTGAGTCGAACCTCGGGGCGCAGAACCAGTCCACCGAGCCGTCGGGCGAGACCAGCGCCGCCGACCGCGAGTCGCCGATCATCCCGTACGAGCCGATCGGGTGGAAGCGGCGCTCGGAGCGTCCCGCGATGGACGGTGAGCGTGACACGTCACCCACCTGGGTGACGATGGCGCGCCGTCACCGCCTGCCGGCGACCTTCTCCAGCGCCCCGACCTCGCTGTCGACCCATGCGTAGACGTCCTGCTTGCGTACGGTTGCGGCCATGCGGCGGATGCGCCGGCGACGATCGTCCTCGGGTAGCTCCAGCGCCGCTTCGATCCGGTAGGACAGGCCCTCGACGTCGAACGGGTTGCATCGGATCGCCTCGGTCAGCTCCAGCACGGCGCCGGTGAACTCCGACAGCACGAGTGCGCCCGACTCGCCCCCTGCATCCTGGCAGACCACGAACTCCTTGGCGACCAGGTTCATCCCGTCCTTGAGCGGCGTCACCAGCATCACGTCGGCCAGCCGGTAGTACGCCGCCAGCCGCGGCTTGGTGACACCGCGGTGGAAGTAGTGCACCGGCACGTCGTGGCCGGGCTCGGTGAAGCGCCCGTTGATCTTGCCCACGATGCGCTCGACGTCCTCGCGCAGCTCGCGGTACTCCTTGACGTCCTCCCGGCTCGGGACGGCGATCTGCACGAACGCGAGCTGGCGGCGCAGGTCGGCGCGCCGTTCCAGCAGCAGCTCGATGGCCTGGAAGCGGTGGCGTACGCCCTTGGTGTAGTCCAGGCGGTCGACGCCCAGCAGGACGCGCCGCCCCTCGAACTGGGTGCGCAGCTCGGCGAGCTCTGCCTGGGTCTCCTCGCTGCCGGCGATGTCGCTGAACTCGTCGACGTCGATCGAGATCGGTGTGGCCGAGGTGCGCACGCGGCGGCCTTCGGGCAGGACGATGCGGTGGCCGCGCGTCGCCGCATCCGGGAACACCCGCAGCACCGACTGGACGAAGTTCTCGCGGTAGCGCTCGGTGTGGAACCCCACGACGTCCGCACCGAGCATCCCGGTCAGCAGCTCCTCGCGCCACGGCAGGCGAGCCATCAGCTCCGGCGGGGGGAACGGGATGTGCAGGAAGAACCCGATCGGCGAGCCCGGTCGGCTGCCGCGCAGCAGCTCGGGCAGCAGCAGCAGGTGGTAGTCCTGGACCCACAGCAGCGGGTCGCCCCCGGCGTCGAGCCCGGCGGCCACCTCGGCGAAGCGCTGGTTGACCTCCTGGTAGACGCGCCACCAGCGGCGATCGATGACGGGTTGCTCGATCAGGTCGTGGAACAGCGGCCACAGCGTGCGGTTGCTGAAGCCGTGGTAGTAGGCCTGGACCTCGGCGCGGCTGAGGCTGACCGGGACCAGGTCGATGTCCAGGCCGTCGACGCGGGCCGGGACGTCCTTGTCGTCGCCGTCCCAGCCCACCCAGGCGCCGCCGACCTCGTCGGTCACCGGTTTGAGGGCGGTCACCAACCCGCCCGAGCTCGGGACCCAGAGCGCGCCCTGCTTCGACACGGGCAGTCGGTTGGCCAGGACCACCAATGGTCGGCTCAGGCTGGTGCGTGTCCGTGGGCTCACGAGCGCCTCGTGCGGGGGTCGACGGTCACGGTAGTGGCCCGCTGACGCAGCCTCCCCGCACGGCCCACGTCCACCCGGCCCGACCTCAGTCGAGCGTGGCCTCGATGTGCGCGGCCAGGGCCGCCTGCAGGTCCCGTGTGGCCGCGCCGTCGGCCGGGAACTCCGTGTGGCCGACGGCGTGGACGGGCAGCACGGGGCGGGTCGCCGACGCCACGAACACCTCGTCGGCGCCGAGCAGGTCGTCGAGCGGGTAGCTGCCGTAGGCGACCTCGGTGACCGCGGTGATCGCGCGGACGGTGACCGAGTCCAGGATCGGCAGCGCGGCGGGGTCGGGGGTGTGGACCCGCCCGGCCGTGATCCAGCCGATGGCGGCGGTCGGCAGCTCCATGACGGTGCCGTCGGTGGTGATCAGTGCCTGGTCAGCGTGCTGCTCCCTGGCCTGCCGCTCGGCCCACTGGTTGGCGGCGTAGGACAGCGTCTTGGTCCCGGAGATCGCCGTCCGCCAGGGGATGTCGACGACGTGCAGGCTGACCGAGCTGGGCCGGTCGGGCGCCATCAGCAGTCCCCGCACGGTGCCGGTGCGGGTCACGATGACCTTCAGCGCGCCCTCGGTGGCCCCCCATGCCGCCAGCAGATCCTCGATCGGGCGCTTCAGCAGCGGCAGGCGCAGCCCCAGGGCTCGGGCGCTGTCGCGCATCCTGGCCAGGTGCGCGTCACGCGCGTGGGTGCGGCCGTGCCGGACGAGCATGGTCTCGAACACGGCGTCGCCACGCAGGAAGCCGTCGTCGAGCAGCGGCACGGTCGCCTCGGTGGCCGGCACGACCCGACCGTCCACCCATGCGATGGGCGCGGGGGACCGGGCCGGCCGGGTGTCGGGATCGGGGCTCATGCTGCGGCCTCGCCCGCCAGCGCGGCGGCGGCCTCGCCGGGCAGGACGAACCAGCGCAGGTGCTCGAAGTCGGCGTTGACGTCGGGGCGGTCCGCCGGGTCGAGCACCGCGGCCCCGGCTGCTGCCGCCGCGACCAGCTTCTCGGCGAGCCGCAGGTAGTCGGCCAGCCGGGACTCGCGCTCGGTGCGGCGCTCGTGGCTCGGGTAGGCGATGCCGTCGGCCGTGAAGCGGACGTCGTCCAGCGTGAGCGGCGGCTCGACCAGACCCGATCGGTGGGTCCACAGGCCGGTGAGGGGATCGAACCGGTACTGCGGCAGCAACCTCCAGCCGTGGTCGGCGATCAGGTGCACCGCCTGCAACACGAACTCGAACACGGCCTCGCTGATGAAGTAGTTGAAGTTGACCCGGACCCACCCGGGCTTGATGCCCTCGCAGCCGCGGTGGATCTCGCGCTGGAACTCGCGCGAGGTCTCCAGGTCGATCCCGAGCAGCCGGTGACCGTACGGTCCGGCGCACGAGCACCCGCCGCGGCTCTGGATCCCGAACAGGTCGTTCAGCAGCGCCACCACCGCGTTGTGGTGCAGGTAGCGCCGGCCGACGCCGGGCACCTCCGGCCGCACGACGAAGCTCACGATGCTGAGCCGTTCGAGTTCGTGGGACCCGAGCACGTCGATGCTGGCGTTGGCCTCCCACGAGGCGATGGCCCGACGGATGAACGACTCTTCGCGCTCACGGATCGCGTCGACGCCAACCGCCTGCTTCAACGCGAACACCAACCCGGCACGGATCGAGCCGACGATGTCAGGCGTCCCACCCTCCTCGCGGCGCTCGATGTCTGCGAGGTAGACGTGGTCGGTCGGGTTGACGTACTCGACCGTGCCGCCGCCGGGCACGACCGGCACCGAGTTGCTGAACAGCTCCCGGCGCGCGACCAGCACGCCTGGCGTCCCCGGCCCGCCGATGAACTTGTGGGTGGAGAGGAACACCGCGTCCTTGTAGTCCAGCCCCGCGTCGTCGGCGCTGGGGTCGGGGCCGGCACGGTGGGGTGACATGCCGATGTCGACGTACGGGGCAGCGGCGGCGACATCCCAGAACGACAGCGCGCCGTAGCGGTGCAGCAGCACGGAGATGGCGCGGGTGTCGCTGACGATGCCGGTGACGTTGGAGGCCGCAGAGAACGAGCCCATGCGCAGCGGGCGGCCGGCGTGCTCCACGAGCGCCGTCTCGAGCGCCACGAGGTCGATGCGACCGTCGCTGTCCTCGGGGATGCACACCACGTCGGCGATCGACTCGCGCCACGGCAGTTCGTTGCTGTGGTGCTCGTACGGGCCGATGAACACGACCGGTCGCTCGTCCGCGGGGATGGCCGCCGCCAGGTCGTAGCGCGCGTCGAGGTCGGCCGGCAGGCGCAGGTTCAGCACGTTGACGAGCTTGTCGATCGCAGCCGTCGAGCCCGATCCGCAGAACACGACCGCGTGGTCGTCCCGGGTCCCGCCGACTGCCTGGCACAGGATGCGTCGCGCGTCCTCGCGGAAGCGCGTCGTCTGCAGCCCCGTCCCCGAGGACTCGGTGTGCGTGTTCGCGTACAGCGGCAGCACCGCCTGGCGCACGAAGTCCTCGATGAACGACAGCGCGCGACCGCTGGCGGTGTAGTCGGCGTAGGTGACGCGCCGCGGACCGAACGGGCCGTCGAGCACCTCGTCATCGCCGATCACCGACCGGCGCACCAGCGCCATCAGCTCGTCGCTCGACGCATGCTGCTGGACCATCGCACCTCGTGCCTGCGGGGTCACCGAGCGTACGTCCCGTCCTCCCCGCCATCCCCTGAGGAGGCGTGCGCGCGCGGAGGGGGCCGTGTGGGCGTACGCTGACCGACCGGACGGCCCTGGCCCCGGTCAGGCGCCGACACTGACAGGGCGGCCCGGGTTGGGCCGGACCGCGCACCCGTTGAACGGAGCCACACGTGGCGTTGACCCGGGCGCGACGCGCCTGGCTCCAGCGGGCCGCGGCGCTCGTGCTGACCCTGGCCGCAGCCCCGCTGTTCCTGGTCGCGGCGAGCCTGGCCGGCGAGGCGCCGATCCGCGAGGGGGAACTGGCGCCACGGACCGTGGTCGCGGGCGAGACCGTCCGGGTCGTGGACCCCGCGGCCACCGAACGCGCGCGGCAGCAGGCCCGCGACAACGTCTCGCCCGTCCTCGTGTTCGACGACGAGGCCCAGGCTGCGGTGCTGCGCCGGGTCCGGGACGCGTTCGACGCCGTGAGGTCCGCACGCGAGCCCACGACCGTCACGACGCCCGAGGGACCGCGCCAGGAACGCCCGACCACCCAGGAGCAGATCGAGGCGCTGCGTGCCCAGCTCACGTTCCTCGATGACGACGCGCTGTCCGACCTGGTGTCGCTGACCGACCAGGCACTGGCGCAGGTCGACGCCGAGACCATCGGCGTGGCGCAGGAACTGGCTCGCCAGCGCATCCGCGAGGCCGAGCTCGACCAGATGCTCGACGAGCAGCTCCGGGTCGAGCTGGCGTTGCGCGCCTTCCCCGGGGGCATCGAGAGCAGCGTCATCGAGCCCCTGATCCGTGCGGTCATGGAGCCGACCGTCCGGGTCGACCAGGCCGAGACCGACCGCCGGAAGGCGGCGGCCGCGAACGAGGTCGACGACGTCCCGCGGACCTTCCTCCAGAACACGCCGATCGTGACCGCCGGCCAGACCGTCGACCCCATCGCGTTCCAGGCGCTGCAGCAGGTCGGGCTCGAGGGCTCCGACCCGGTACGGGTCCTGCTGCGCAGCGTGGGCGCGCTGGTGCTCGTGGTGGCAGCGGTCGCGGCGTATCTGGCACTGGCGCAGCGCCGGGTCTGGCGCTCGGGGCGCGCGGTGCTGCTGCTCGGGTTCCTCGTGGCCGGCTACGCCGCCCTGGTGGCCACGATCGATTCGTTGTCCGGGGTCTCGACCAGTGTCTGGTGGTACGCGCTGCCGGCCGGTGGGCTGGGGATGATCGCCACCATCCTGCTCGGCCCCGGCGTGGGCGTGACGATGGCGGTCCCCGGGGTGGTGCTGCCGCTGGTGATGTCCAGCCGGGCACCTGGCCTGGCGGTCTTCCTGCTGGCGGCCGTGTTCGTCAGCGTGCCGCTGGTGGCCAGCCTCAGCTCCCGCGGTGACCTGCGCAGCGCCCTGCTCCGGGCCGGGTTCGCGTTCCCCGCGCTCGCCGTGCTGACGGCAGCGGTGTTCGACGGCGGGCCGCTGGCCCAGGTGGCCGGTGCCGGCCTGGTCAACGGGCTGCTCAGCGCCGTGCTGGTGCAGGGCCTGCTGCCCTTCCTGGAGTCCACGTTCCGGGTCTCGACCGTCACGACCCTGCTGGACCTGGCGGACCGCAACCACCCGCTGCTGCGGGAACTCGAGCAGAAGGCGCTCGGCTCGTACAACCACTCGGTCATGGTGGCCACCCTCGTCGAGCGGGCCTGCCGGGCGATCGGCGCCAACGCGCTGCTCGGGTCGGTGGCCGCGCTGTACCACGACATCGGCAAGGTCCGGCGGCCGCACTTCTTCATCGAGAACCAGCAGGGCATCGCCAACCCGCACGACGACCTCGAGCCGCTGGTGTCCGCCCGGATCATCCAGGAGCATGTCGAGGACGGCGTGATGATGGCGCGCGAGTTCAAGCTGCCGCCCGACGTCGTCGCCTCGATCGGCTCCCACCACGGCACCACGATCGTGAAGTTCTTCTACCGCAAAGCGCTCGAGCACGCCGAGGAGCATGGCGACCCCGCGGACGTGCACGAGCACGACTTCCGTTACAACGGGACCAAGCCGCGCTCCAAGGAGGCGTCGGTGCTGCTCATCGCCGACTGTTGCGAGGCGACCACGCGCAGCGCCGCCATGGCGCAGGGCACGCTGAGCCGCGACGAGATCGAGTTCATCGTCGACGACCTCATCGCCGACCGGGTCGACGACGGTCAGCTCGAGGAGGCCGAGCTCACGTTCGCAGAGCTGTCGTCCGTGCGCGACTCGGTCGTCGACGCGCTGGTGGGCGTCTACCACCCCCGCATCGCCTACCCGAAGGCCACCGTCAGCGAGGAGACCGCCAAGGCGGTGATCGAGCAGGCGGCCGGGTAGCCCCGTTGCGCACAACCCTCCTACGCTGCGGACCGGCCGTGCGGACGGAGGACCGTTGACCTACACCGAACTCGTTGACGCGCTCGAGCAGACCTGGGCCGCGACGTCGTCGTTCGCGTCCACGCTGACCGACCGGGAGTGGGAGCTGCCCACGGGCTGTCCCGGCTGGACGGTGAAGGACAATGTGTCCCACCTCATCGGGATGGAGCGCGTGCTGCTCGGCGAGCCCCAGCCCGACCACGACCTGCCCGACCTGCCCGACCTGCCCCATGTGCGCGACGACATCGGCCGGTTCATGGAGGTCGACGTCGACCTGCGGCGGCCGGTGGACCCGGCCGACGTGCTGGCGGAGTTCGACGACGTCCGTGCTCGACGCATCGGCGAGCTGCGCTCCGTCCCCGACGCCGACCTCGAGACCGAGATAACGGGCCTCCTGGGTGCTCCGGCGCCGGCCAAGCGCGTCCTGCCGATCCGCGTGTTCGACTGCTGGGCCCACGACCAGGACATCCGCCGGGCGGTCGGTCGCCCCGGCAACCAGACCGGCCTGCCCGCCGAGGTGTCGATCGACCGGCTGACCCGAGGCATCCGCCACAACCTGCCCCAGCAGCTCGGGCTGACCGACGACGTCGTGGCGGTGTTCGCCATCACCGAGCCCGAGCCCCGCACCGTCGCGATGCGCATCGGCCCCGACGGAGCCGAGCTGCTCGCGCAGCCCCCCGCGGACCCCGACGTCCTCCTCGAGCTCGACCTGGACACGTTCGTCGTGCTCGGCTGCGGGCGTGAGGGCTACGCGGACGTGATCGCGCGTGGCCAGGTCCGCTGTCGCGGCGACGTGCAGCTCGCCGACCGCATCGTCAAGGCGATGCCGGTCACCCCGTAGCCGGTCACCCCGTAGCCGATCAGCGGCGGCGCAGGAGGATCAGTCCGACCAGGCCCGCGATGATCGCGAGGAACGCCACCGCGCCGCCGAGCTCCCGGCCGCCGTCGTCACCGTCGTCGGCACGCGCGGCGAACTCGGGATCGGGGACCTCGGGATCGGCGGACGGGGACGGGCGGACCGGTGAGACGGTCGGCGTCGGTGTCGTCGTCGGGCTCGTGGCCAGCGGTGATGGCGACGCCGTGGCCGTCGCGGTCGGCGCGGGCGTCGCTGTCGCGGGTGTCGGTGTCGGGGTCGCCGTGGGGGAAGACTGCGCGGTCGCCGACGGCGAGGGCTGCGCGGCCGGACCGCAGATCTGCTCGAAGCTCAGGTAGGGCGGGGCGGCGCCGTCGCCCCCGAACGCCCAGCCGTCCACGTCCCCGTGCTCGACGGTGCGCTGGTCGACCCCGACGCCGGAGCGCGTCCAGCCGCCGTCGCGGGCGACGTTGTAGTTCCAGTAGCGGCTCTGGCAGAAGCAGTCACCGGCATCGCAGCCCTCGCCGCACAGCGCGCAGACCGCGTGACCCCGGCTGCCGAACCGCGCGTACACCGGATCGATCTCGGGGCGCTGCTGCGTGGCGCGGTCCAGCAACTGCCTGCCGGTGATGGCGCCCTCGGCGAACCGCACGCAGACGGTCTTGGGCGGCCCCCCGTGGGGGTCCGCGATCACCAGGCCGGCCGCGCTCCCGGCACCCTGTGTCGCGGCGGCGAGCGCCGGAGCAGGCAGACTGGGCGCGCTGGCACCCCCGGTGACGGTGAGGACCAGCGCGAGCGACGTGAGCAGGATCGGGCGCATCAGCCCGGAGGGTGCCACACCTGCGAGGTCCACCCGCGAAGAGGACAGGATCACCCGTGCCCGAGCTCGGACGCCTGCACGCCCTCACCTGGGCGTGGTGGGCGCTGTGCGCGGTCGGCGTCATCCAGCTCGCGCCGAACCCCACGTACGTCGCCCTGGTCGTGGTGATCGCCGTGCTCGTCGTCGAGACCCAGGCCGAGGCCGGGCCGTTCCGGCGGGCGTTCCCGATCCTGGTGGCGGCTGCGACCTTCTTCGTGCTGGTCCGCGTCCTGCTGACGACCCTGACCACGCACACGGGCGTGGGCGCGCTGTTCACGCTGCCGGAACTCACCCTCCCGACCATCCTCGGGGGCTTCACGGTCGGCGGTTCGGTCGAGCTGGCGGTCGTGCTGAGGTCGGCGGCCGAGGGCTTCGCGGTCGTGGGCATCGTGGCGGCCTTCGGCGGGTTCAACGCGGTGGTCTCGCATCACCAGCTCGTGCGGGTCGCGCCGCGCGCCTTCCACGAGCTCGGGCTGATCGTGACCGTGGCGCTGGCGTTCGTGCCCTCGACGATGGCGGCGATCACCGCGGTGCGCGACGCGGACCGGGCCCGCACAGGTGGCCGTGCCGTCCACCGGGGTCGGCTGCTGCGGCTGGTCGTGCCCGTGCTCGAGAGCGGGATGGAGCGGGCCATCCACCTGGCCGAGTCGATGGACGCCCGGGGCTTCGGCCACCTCAGCGCCTCGCGGCTCGAACGCGTGGCCGGCTGGGTGGCGGTCGGCTCGTTGACCGCGCTCGCGGGGGCCTTCGCCGCCCTCGTAGCGCGCGCCAACGTCGTCGCGGCGCTGCTGGGAGGGCTGGGCATCGGTGCGATGGTCGGCAGCATCGTGGTGGCGTCGCGGGCATCGCGCCGGCCGCGCTACCGCACCACGCGACCCACGCCCACCGACGCATGGCTGGCGCTGGTCGTCACCCTGGCGCCCGTCGGGGTCGGCGTCCTGGTGCTGGGCGGCGAGGCGACCCGGGTCTGGGACGTCACCTCGGAGCCACTGCCTCCGTTCTCGTTGGGTGTCGCGCTGCCGGTGCTGGCGCTGGCGGTCCCGGCGCTGCACCGCGGTCGTGCCGTCGCCATCGAGCCGTCGCCCGAGGCGGGGGCAGGATGACCGCCATCCGCTACGACCAGACCCGGGTCCGCTATCCCGGCGCCGACCGCGA
Organism: Nitriliruptorales bacterium; assembly: GCA_036396595.1. Lineage (GTDB taxonomy): Bacteria > Actinomycetota > Nitriliruptoria > Nitriliruptorales > Nitriliruptoraceae > DASWKO01. The sequence continues at coordinate 9,699 of DASWKO010000099.1, forward strand.
CGCCGTCGTGGGCGTGGATCTCGAGGTCCACGACGGCGAGGTGCTGCTGGTCGTCGGGTCGTCGGGCTCGGGCAAGTCGACCCTGTTGCGGTGCGCCAACGGCCTGGTGCCCCACTCGAGCGGCGGCACGCTGGGGGGCGACGTCGTGACGCTCGGGCGCTCGATCCGGGACCACCGACCGCGCGACTTCGCCGACGCCGTGGGCTTCGTACACCAGGATCCCGAGGCGCAGTTCGTCATCGACCGGGTCGAGGCCGACGTGGCGTTCGTGCTCGAGAACCTCGGCGCTCCCCAGGCCACCATGGGCCGCCGCGTCGAGGAGGTGCTGGACGCCATGGGCGTCGCGGCCCTGCGGCACCGGTCGCCGTCCACGCTGTCCGGGGGCGAGCGGCAGCGCTGCGCGATCGCCGGCGCGCTTGCGTCGGGCCCGCGTGTCCTGGTGCTCGACGAGCCCACCTCGCAGCTCGACCCGCAGGGAGCCGACGACGTGTTCGCCGCCGTCCAGCGCCTCAACGACGACCTCGGGACGACGGTGGTGCTGGCCGAGCACCGGCTCGAGCGCGCCGGCCCGATGGCCGACCGCGTGGCGCTCGTGCTCGACGGGGACGTCGTGTCCACGGGCGATCCAGCGCTGATCCTCAGCGAGTACCCGGGTGCGCCGACGGTCACCCAGCTCGGCCGGCTGCTCGGCTGGCACCCGGCGCCGCTGACCGTCCGTGACGCCCGCCGGTTCGCGCGCCGGACCACCGGCCTGCCGCCGTCGCCGGCGTTCGCGGCCCAGGCGCCCGGGGAGGCGGTGCTGGCGGCCTGCGAGGTGGTGGTCGAGCGCGGCGGGTCGCGGATCCTGCGCGACGCCGGTCTGGTCCTGCGCCAGGGCGAGGTGCTGGCGCTGCTGGGCCGCAACGGCTCGGGCAAGACGACCCTGCTGCGCGCGCTCGCCGGCCTGCTGGACACCGGTGGCGGCGCCATCGAGCGGCGGGCCTCCATCGCCTACGTCCCCCAGGACCCCAACAGCCTGCTGTTCGCACCCACCGTCCGTGGCGAGCTCGAGCACACGCTGAACCTGCTGGGCCGTCGCGATCCGGAGCTGGTCACCCGGACCCTGGTCCGCTACGGCCTCGAGCCGGTGTCCGCCCGCCACCCGCGCACGCTGTCCGGCGGCGAGCGCCAGCGCGTCGCCGTGGCGGCGGTGGCCGTCGGTCGGCCCGACGTCCTTCTGCTCGACGAGCCCACCTCGCAGCTCGACCCGCAGGGAGCCGACGAC
>DASWKO010000100.1:0-16006 GCA_036396595.1 Nitriliruptorales bacterium
GGATCGACAGTTCACAGAGAGGACAGCCTCGCGGCGTCAGTCAAACCGTGGGTCAGACCCTCGAGCGGAGCCACCGGACCGGAGTCTCCACCACCGTGACGGTGGCCTTTGCATCGTGGCAGTCAAACCGGCTGTCCACACTGGCATGCGCACGCGCCTGGTGGTGACGGGCCGGCCCGCGGCGGGAGGCCCCCGGCCCCGGCGGGAGGTGTTCGGCCGTATCCTCGGGGTCGTGACCGAGCTCTACCTGGACCATGCTGCTACCACCGTCCCGCGCCCTGAGGCACGGGCGGCGCTGTCGCGCTGGCTGGAGCCGGCCGACGAGCCGATCGGCAACCCAAGCTCCACCCACCACGCGGGCCAACGGGCGCGGGTGGCCGTGGAGGAGGCGCGCGAGGCGATCGCGCTGGCGCTGGGCGCCCACCCGCAGGACGTGGTGTTCACGTCGGGCGGCACGGAGGCGGACAACCTGGCCATCAAGGGCTTCGCCTGGGCCGGCGCGGAACGCGGGCGCCGGCATCTGGTGACGACCGCCGTCGAGCACCCGGCAGTCCTCGAGCCTGCGCGCTGGCTGGCCGCGCACCAGGGGTTCGAGCTGACCGTGGTGGGCGTGGACAGCGACGGCCGGGTCGACGTGGAGCACGTCCTGGACGCCGTCCGCGGCGACACCGCCGTCGTGTCGGTCATGGCGGCCAACAACGAGCTCGGCGCGGTCAACGACCTCCCTACGCTGGGGGTGGCCCTGCGGGAGCGCGGCGTGCCGTTCCACACGGACGCCGTCCAGGCGTTCGCGACCCGCGACGTCGACGCCGACGCGTGGCACGTCGACGCCCTGAGCCTGTCGGCGCACAAGTTCGGCGGGCCGGTCGGAACGGGTGTCGCGGTGCTGCGCCGGGGTGTGCCCGTCGTGCCGCTGACCCACGGGGGCCAGCAGGATCGGGGGGTGCGCAGCGGCACGCTCGCCGCCGCGCTGGACGCGTCGTGTGCGGCTGCGGTCGTGGCGGCGAGCTCGGATCGCGACCGGCTGCACGAGCGGCTGAGCGCGTTGAGCGACCGGTTGACCGAGGGCCTGGAGGCGGTCGACGGGGTCCGGCGCAACGGACCGACGGCTCCGAGGCACCGGCTGGCCAGCCATGTCCACGTCTCGATCGACGGGGTCGATGGCGAGGCGCTCACGTTCGCGCTGGACCGGGCTGGCCTGGCGGTCTCCGCCGGTGCGGCCTGTGGGGCCGGAGCCCAGAAGGCCAGCCACGTGCTCGAGGCGGCCGGGATCGGCGGGGACGCCGCAGTCCGCTTCAGCCTCGGCTGGACCTCCACGCTGGCCGAGGTCGAGGGCGCCGTGGGCGTGTTCTCCGAGGTGGTCGCCGAGCTCCGCGCGGCTGGCGGGGGAGCGGTCGCGTGACGTCCTCGGCGAAGGTGCTGATCGCGATGAGCGGCGGTGTCGACTCCGCCGTGGCGGCGGCGCGCCTCGTCGACGCCGGGCACGACGTCACGGGCGTCCACCTCAAGCTGGCCGACGTGCCTCTCGACGAGCAGGTACCCGGCCACGGCTGCTGCACGTTGGACGATGCCCAGGACGCGCGGCGGGTGGCCCAGGTGCTGGGGATCCCGTTCTACGTCTGGGACCTGTCCGAGACGTTCCGCCGCGAGGTCCAGGACCCGTTTGCCGCGACCTACGCCGCGGGATGGACCCCCAACCCGTGCGTGACCTGCAACGAGAAGGTCAAGTACGCGGCCCTGCTGGCACGCGCACGCGAGCTCGGCTTCGATGCGCTCGCGACGGGCCACCACGTCCGGCTGCGTGCGCCCGACGGCGCGACGCCCGTCATCGAGCCGACGGCCGGTGCGCGGCTGTTCCGGAGTGCCGACCCGGGCAAGGACCAGACCTACGTCCTGTACGTGGCCACCGCAGCTCAGTTGGCGCACTCGCTGTTCCCGGTGGGCGAGCTGACCAAGGACCAGGTCCGCGAGGAGGCGGCGGCGCGTGGGCTCCGGGTGGCCGCCAAGCCCGAGTCCTACGACGTCTGCTTCATCCCCGACGGCGACACCGCCGGCTACCTCGGTCAGCACCTCGAGGAACGCCCCGGCCAGATCGTCGAGGTCGACGGTCAGGTGCTCGGCGAGCACGACGGCACGTGGCGCTTCACGGTGGGCCAGCGTCGGGGGCTCGGCCTGGGCGATCACGTGCGTCGGTTCGTCATCGACGTGGACGCCCCGGGGCGTCGCGTCGTCGTCGGTCCGCGCGGGGCGCTGGCCTGCAGGTGGCTCGACGTGGACGCCCCGAACTGGATCCGTGGTGCGGCGCCGGCTGGCCCGATCCTGGTCCAGATCCGTGCGCACGGGCGCCCCGTCCCCGGGTCCGTCGGGGGCCGCGCTGCAGGACGCACGCGCGTGCACCTCGACGAGCCGGTCCACGGCGTGGCGCTCGGACAGGCCGCCGTGGTCTACGCGGGCGACGAGTGCCTCGGCGGTGGCCGCATCGTGGCGGCCCAGCGTCCCACGAGCCTGCCCCTGGCGGTTGCAGCCGAGAAGTAGGCTCGCTGGCCCACCGGATCCGCAGCCCTCACCGTCCGACAGGTCGACGCCGATGCCCGACGTGCCCGCGAAGCTGGCTGACGCACGCCAGCGGCACGACGAGCTGGTCCGGGTCGTGCGGGACGCGCGCTACCGCTACTACGTCCTGTCCGATCCGCCGATGAGCGACGCCGAGTTCGACCAGCGGCTGCGCGAGCTCGAAGCTATCGAGGACCGGCATCCTGAGCTGCGGACGCCGGAGTCGCCGACGCAGCAGGTGGGAGCCCCGCTCGACCAGGCGTTCCCGTCGTTCGAGCACCTCGTCCCGATGCTGTCGCTGGACAACGTCTTCGGCCAGGACGAGCTCCGAGCCTGGGCGGACCGGGTCGTCAAGGGCCTCGGCAGCGATGCCGACGTGCGGTACGTGTGCGAGCTGAAGGTCGACGGCGTGGCCATCAACCTGGTCTACCGGGACGGCGTGCTCGCCACGGCGGCAACGCGCGGCGACGGCGTGGTCGGGGAGACGGTCACCAACCAGGCGCTGACGATCGACGCGCTGCCGTACCGCCTGGCCGGCGACGACGTCCCGGACCTCATCGAGGTGCGCGGCGAGGTCTACTACCCGGTCGGGGCCTTCGAGCGGATGAACGCCGAGCGCATCGAGCAGGGCGAGACCGCGTTCATGAACCCGCGCAACGCGACGTCGGGGGCGCTGCGCCAGAAGGACCCCGAGATCACGCGACAGCGGCCGCTCAGCCTGTGGGTGCACGGCGCGGGCGCCGTCGCGGGCCGCGTGTTCGGCAGGCACACCGAGTTCCTCGACTGGGCACGCGCAGCCGGCCTGCCGGTGGCGCCCGAGACGGCTGCGGTCGGGTCCATCGACGACGTGTGGAACTACATCCGGAGCTGGACCGAGCGACGGCACCAGACCAGCTACGAGATCGACGGCGTGGTGGTCAAGCTCGACGACCTCGACCAGCGCGACGACCTGGGCTTCACCGCCCGCGCACCCCGCTGGGCGATCGCGTACAAGATGCCGCCCATCGAGGAGCAGACCACGCTCAGGGGCATCGAGATCAACGTCGGGCGCACGGGACGCGTCACGCCGTTCGCGCGCCTCGAGCCGGTGGTCGTCAGCGGCGTCCAGATCACGTACGCCACGCTGCACAACGAGGAGCAGTTGCAGGCCAAGGACGTCCGGGTGGGCGACACCGTCATCGTCCGTCGGGCGGGGGATGTCATCCCCGAGGTCGTGGGCCCTGTGCTGAAGGAGCGGCCAAAGGGCACCCAGGTGTGGCACATGCCCCACGACTGCCCGTCCTGCCGGCAACCACTGGTCAAGCCCGAGGGCGAGGCCCACCACTTCTGCGTGAACGTGGACTGTCCCAACCGGCTGCTCGAGTCGCTGACGCACATGGCCGGGCGGGTCGCGCTCGACATCGAGGGTCTGGGCGAGAAGACCGTCCGCTCGTTCGTCGACCTGGGTCTGATCGGCGACCTCGCCGACGTGTTCCGCCTGCCTGACAAGCGCGAGCAGATCCTCGAGCTCGAGGGTTGGAAGGACAGGAGCGTCGACAACCTGATCGCGGCGATCGAGCAGGCTCGGCAGCGCCCGCTGGATCGCCTCCTGGTCGCGCTGAACATCCGCCACCTCGGGCCGCAGGTCGCCAAGCTCGTGGCCGGTGCGTTCGGGAACGTCACCGCCTTGCGCGCGGCCGGTCGTGACGAGATCGAGGCCGTCGAGGGCGTGGGCCCGGTCATCGCCGACGCGATCGTCAGTTGGTTCGACACCCCCCGCAACGCGCAGCTTCTGGACGACCTGATCGAGCTCGGCGTCAACCCGCAGGCCGACCAGCAGCCCGAGCCCGAGTCCGACGCGCTGGCCGGGATGACCTTCGTGGTGACGGGCACGCTGGTCAACCACTCCCGCAGCCAGGCCAAGGCGGCCCTGGAGGCACGGGGGGCCAAGGTCAGCGGCAGCGTCTCCGGCAGGACCGCCGCGGTGGTCGTGGGCCAGGATCCCGGCAGCAAGCTCGAGAAGGCCCTGAGCCTGGATGTGCCGGTGCTCGACGAGGAGGCGTTCGAGCGGCTGCTGCGGACCGGCGAACTGCCGCAAGGGTGAGCCGTTTCGACCCGACGACCTACCCCGGTCCCCGGCCGTCGGGCGCGACCCTGCTGTACGCCGGCCGCGAGTGGCCCGTGCGGCTCGGGGGCACGCGCAAGGCTCCGCTGAACGTCGAGCCGGCCGCGTCGGGGGCTGCCGTGCTGGAGGATCGGGCGGTGCGGTGGTCGGTCGCGTACGGCAGCACCGCCAGCCCGGGGCGGCTGTTCGACAAGGGTCTGGACGTGCGGGGCGCGGTGCTGCTCCCCGGTCTCGTCGAGGGCTGGGCCCCCGTGTGGGAGGCGCGCCGCACCGCCTCGACCGGGGCCGTGCCCCTGACGCTGATCCGGAGCCCGGGGACCCTGCTGGAGCTGTGGGTGCTCGGTGTGGTCGAGGACGACACGGACCTGCTCGACGCGTCCGAGGGACGGGGCGTGAACTACGCGCTCGGCCGGACCTCCGAGGTCGCGGTCGGGTCGCGCTTCGTGCTGCCCGCTGCGCTGGCCTACGGGCCGACCCTGGGCACACGGCTGCTCGCCGATGCGGGCGACGTCTGCATCCAGCCCGCGTACGACCAGGCTCGCGTGGGCGCAATGGTGGATGCGGGCGACCCGGTCACGGTGGGAGCCGATCCACTGCCAGCCTGCATCGACGAGGGGTGGCCCCCGACGCCGCTGGACGACCTGGACCTGTTCGTCTACGGGACCCTGATGCCCGGGCAGGAACGGTGGGAGGCGATTGCCGAGCACGTGGAGGTCCTGACCCAGGCGGCCGTGCCGGGCACGCTCGTCTCGACGTTCTACGGCTGGCCGGCAGCCAGCTTCGGCGCGGGTGGTCACGTCCACGGGGTCCTGCTCCGGCCGCGCGGGTCCCACGCCGCCCAGGCGCTCTACGAGATCGTCGACCGCGTCGAGGACGTCCCCAGCCTGTTCCGCAGGGTCACGGTCCGCGCCGAGCACGGGGTCACGCGCACGTTCGCGGCTGCGTACGCGTGGAACGACGCGCAGGGACCGGCCCCGGGCACGCCGATCCGCTCCGGCCGCTGGCCGGACCCGGCGCTGGCCTGAGCCCCGGCGTACCCCGCCCGCCAGACGTCCTGGGGCCGCCGTGCTCCACGCTCAGAGCACCGAGCGGTAGACCTCGACGGTGCGCTGCGCGACGGCGGCCCAGCTGAAGCGTTCGAGCACCCGCTGGCGGCCCGCGACGCCGTAGGCAGCGGCCCGTGCCGGGTCGGCCACCAGGGCGTTGATGCGGCTGGCCAGTTCGCGCGCGAAGCACTCCGGATCCGCGGGCGCCCCCATCGGGTCGGCGGCGTCGGGCTCGAAGCTGACCAGGTGGCCGGTGACCCCATCCACGACGATCTCGGGGATGCCACCCACGTCGCTGGCCACGACTGCGGTCGCGCAGGCCATGGCCTCGAGGTTGACGATGCCGAAGGGTTCGTAGATCGACGGGCACACCAGCACGGTCGCGTGCGTGAGTAGCTGGATCACCTGCGACCTGGGCAGCATCTGCTCGATCCACGCCACCTCCCGGCCGCCGCCGCGCAGATCCTCGACCTGCTCACGGACCTGACGTGCCAGCCGATCGGTGTCCGGCGCGCCGGCACAGAGCACGAGCTGGACGTCGGCATCGACCTGCGCGGCCGCTGCGAGCAGGTGGGTCAGACCCTTCTGGCGCGTGATGCGGCCGACGAAGATGGCGTAGGGGCGGTCCGGGTCCACCCCGTGCGCCGCCAGCACGTCGGTGCCCGCGTCCGGCGCGTAGCGCTGCGGGTCGACGCCGTTGTGCACGACCCTGGTGCGGTCGGGATCGACCGCCGGGTAGGCAAGCAGGATGTCGCCGCGCATCCCTTCGCTGACGGCGATGATCGCGTCCGCGTGCTCGATGCCCGTGCGCTCGCAGAAGCTGCTGACGGCGTAGCCACCGCCGAGCTGCTCGCGCTTCCACGGGCGCAACGGCTCCAGTGAGTGGGTGGTCAGCACGTGGGGGACCTCGTACAGCAGCTTGCCCAGGTGGCCCGCGAGGTTGGCGTACCACGTGTGGCTGTGCACCAGGTCGACTCCCTCGACGGCTGCGGCCATCAGCAGGTCGACCGAGACCGTCCGCAGCGCCGCGACGTGCGCCGCGTTCCCGTCGAGCGCGTCCCACGGCTGGTACGTGCCCGCGACCAGATCGGAGTCACGGGGCGCACCGAACGCGTGCACCTCGACGTCGATGAGCCCGGCCAGCTCCGCCGCCAGGTGCTCCACGTGCACGCCGGCGCCGCCGTAGACCTCGGGCGGGTACTCCTTGGTGAGCAGCGCAGCGCGCACGCGCGACCTCCTGTCAGGGGACCGGGACCTGGTCGCCCTTGCCGATGACGACGATGCCGGTGTCGGACACGTGGAAGTGCTCGGCATCGAAGTCCGGGTCGACGCCGATCTGTGCGTTCTCGGGGATGCGCACGTCCTTGTCGACGATCGCGCGCCTGACCACCGCGCCCCGGCCGACATCGACGTTGTGCAGCAGGATGGAGTCCTCGACCAGTGAGTAGGAGTGCACGAACCCGCGCGGCGAGATCACGGAGTTGCGCACGATCCCGCCGGACACGATCGCCCCGTTGCTGATCATCGAGTTCACCGCGCTGCCCCGGCGCCCATCCTCGTCGTGCACGAACTTCGCCGGCGGCAGCGACTCGTGCCACGTGTGGATCGGCCAGTCCTGGTTGTACAGGTTGAACACCGGGTCGGCCGAGATCAGATCGAGGTGCGCGTCGAAGTAGGACTCGATGGTCCCGACGTCGCGCCAGTACGCCCCGTCGCGTGCGGTCGAGCCCGGTACGTCGTTGGCGTTGAAGTCGTAGACCGCGGCGTCGCCGTCCGCCACCATCATGGTGATGATGTTGCCTCCCACGTCGTGATGGGATTGCTCGGACCCGTGGTCTGCCGTGACCGCCTGGACGAGGGCCTGCGTCGTGAACACGTAGTTGCCCATCGAGGCGAACACCTTCGAGGGGTCGCCGGCCAAGCCCTCGGCATCGGCTGGCTTCTCGTGGAATGTCTGGATGACGCCGCCGTCGCCCGGCTCGATGACGCCGAAGCGGAACGCGTCCTCGCGGGGGACCCGGATGCCCGCCACGGTGACGGCGGCCCCCGAGTCGATGTGGGCGTCGACCATCTGCGAGGGATCCATCTTGTAGATGTGGTCGGCGCCGAAGACGCAGATGTAGTCCGGGCGCTCGTCGTGGATCAGGTTGAGGTTCTGGTACAGCGCATCGGCGGAACCCTCGAACCAGCGTTTGCCCTCGCGCTGCTGGGCGGGGACCGGGGCCACGTAGTTGCCCAGCGTCGCCGACAGGCGCCATGTCCGGGCCAGGTGCATGTCCAGCGAGTGGCTCTTGTACTGCGTCAGGACCGCGATCCGGACGTAGCCGCCGTTGGTGAGGTTGCTCAGCGCGAAGTCGACCAGCCGGTAGTCACCCGCGAACGGCACCGCAGGCTTGGCCCGGTCACGGGTCAGCGGCCACAACCGGCGCCCCTGGCCCCCGGCCAGCACCACGCCGAGCACCTTCGGTCGGCGGGCCAACGCCTGCTCCCTCGGTCGGTGACACGGTCGAACCTACCCGTGCGCCCTCAGCCGAGGACGGCCTGGCGCACCCGGGCGTAGACGTCCTCGGGCTCGCCCACGCCGTCGACGCGTGACACCAGGCCCTGCCGGGCGTACCGGTCCACGAGCGGCTCGGTCTGGTCGCGGTAGACCGACAGGCGCTCCCGGATCGTCTCCGGCGTGTCGTCGGGGCGTTGCTCGAGTGGCTCGCCGTCGATGTCGCACACCCCCGGCTGCTCGGAGGGGTCGGCCGAGACGTGGTAGACGTGACCGTTCGGGCAGACCCGACGACCCGCGATCCGCTCGACCAGGACCTGCTCGGGAACCTCGAGGACGATGACGAGCGTGGGTCCGAGCCCCACCTGGTCGGCCAGGGCGTCGGCCTGCGCCACGGTCCGGGGGAACCCGTCCAGCACGACGCCCCCAGCGGTGTCGGCGAGCCGCTCCGAGAGCATGCGGACGACCAGCTCGTCCGGGACGAGCTGGCCCTGGGACATGTAGTCCTCGGCCGCCTCGCCGAGCTCGTCGCGCTCGGCGACGTGGGTCCGGAGCAGGTCCCCCGTGGCCACGTGGTCGAGTCCCAGGTCCACGGACAGACGTTGGCCGTGCGTGCCCTTCCCGGACGCCGGGGGGCCGATCACGATGATGTGGTGGGTCACGCCTTCCTCCTCGGCGCCCATCCGAGCACACGTGCTGCGTCCGCGCGCTCCTGTCAGGTCCGACCGGATGGGTAGCCTCGGCCGCCGACGAACGTCGTGGCCCAAACGACCGCACGACCCCGACACCTCAGGAGCCCGTTGTGGCGCTGTCCGCCGACGAGGTCCGGCACGTCGCGATGCTCGCGCGGCTGGCCGTGACCGATGACGAGGTCGAGCTGCTCGCCCCCGAGCTGAGCGCGATCCTCGGCTACGCCGAGCAGGTCGGCGAGGTCGCCGCTGGCGACGTCGAGCCGCTCGTGCACCCCTACCCGTTCGAGAACGTGCTGCGGGAGGACGAGCCCGGCGCGACGATCGACCGCGACGAACTGTTGCGCCAGGCCCCCGAGGCCGAGGACGGCCGCTTCGTCGTTCCGCGCATCGTCGCGGTCGAAGAAGGCTGAGGCGATGAGCGAGCTGATCACCCGGACGGCAGCCGAGCTGGCCACGGCCATCGCCTCCGGCGAGGTCAAGGCGCGCGAGGTGGTCGACGCGCACCTGAACCGCATCCAGGCCGTCGACGGTGGCGACCTCGACGTCCACGCGTTCCTCCACGTCACCGCGGACGACGCGCGCGCCCAGGCCGACGAGGTCGATGCCAAGGTCGTCGCGGGGCAGGATCTGCCGCCGCTGGCCGGCGTGCCGGTCGCGATCAAGGACCTGTTCACCACGCGTGGCATCCCGACCACGGCCGGCTCGAGGATGCTGGCCGGATGGGAGCCGCCCTACGACGCGACCGTGGTCCGCAAGCTGCGCGCGGCGGGGACGATCTCGCTGGGCAAGGTCAACATGGACGAGTTCGCCATGGGCTCGTCCACCGAGAACTCGGCACACGGCAACACCCGCAACCCGTGGGACCTCGGCCGGGTCCCAGGCGGCTCGTCCGGCGGGTCGGCCGCGGCGGTCTCGGGGTTGATGGCGCCGCTGGCCGTGGGCACGGACACCGGTGGATCGATCCGCCAGCCCGCGGCGCTGACCGGGACCGTCGGCTTCAAGCCGACCTACGGCCGCTGCTCCCGGTACGGCATGGTGGCCTTCGCGTCGTCGCTGGACCAGGCCGGCCCGATCGCGCGCACCGTCGAGGACGCGGCGCTGCTGTACGAAGCGATCGCCGGACACGACCCGCTCGACTCGACGTCCATCCCCGAGGACGTGCTGGGGGTGCGCGACGCGCTGGGGCGCGACATCGCGGGCACCAAGATCGGGGTCGTCACCGAGCTGCAGGGGGAGGGATACGAGCCCGGCGTCGAGGCAGCGTTCCAGCAGGCGCTGCGTCGGCTCGAGGGCCTTGGCGCGGACATCGTCGAGGTGTCGCTGCCGCACGCTCCGTACGGGCTGCCTGCGTACTACCTGGTCGCCCCGTCGGAGGCGTCGTCGAACCTGGCCCGCTACGACGGCACGCTCTACGGCCACCGTGTCCCGGCTGCGACGGCCGAGGAGATGAATGCGAGGACGCGCGCCGACGGGTTCGGCCCCGAGGTCAAGCGCCGCATCATGATCGGGACCTACGCGCTGTCGGCCGGCTACTTCGACGCCTACTACCTGCAGGCATCCAAGGTCCGAAGGCTCATCGCCGAGGACTTCGACCGGGCGTTCGCACAGGTCGACGTGCTGGTCAGCCCGACCTCCCCGAGCGTCGCGTTCGCGTTCGGGTCCAAGTCGGCCGACCCGCTCGCCATGTACCTCAACGACGTCGCGACCGTCCCGGCCAGCCTCGCCGGGATACCTGCGATCTCGGTGCCGGGCGGTCTGGACGACCAGGGGCTGCCGGTCGGCATCCAGTTCATGTCGCCGCTGCTGCGCGAGGACGTCGCGTTCCGCTTCGCGCACGCCTTCGAGCAGGATCTCGGCTTCGACCCCATCCCACGCGGCCCCAACGCCGTGCCGCTCCCCGAGGGGGCCTCACGATGAGCACGGCGACCGAGCCGCTGACCGACGACCGCATCGGCTGGGAGCTCGACGGCTACCGGCTGGTGGTCGGGCTCGAGGTGCACGTCGAGCTGACCGAGCTGCGGACCAAGATGTTCTGCGCCGACCCGATCGATTTCGGCGGCGAGCCGAACACGCGCGTCGGTCCGGTGTCGGCCGGTCTGCCCGGCTCGCTGCCGGTCGCCAACCGCAAGGGCGTCGAGGCCGCGGCACGGCTGGGGTTGGCGCTCAACTGCGGCATCGCGCAGAGCTGCCGGTTCCACCGCAAGAACTACTTCTACCCGGACCTGCCGAAGAACTACCAGATCAGCCAGTACGACGTGCCCCTGTGTCACGACGGCTGGATCGACATCGACGTCGAGGAAGTGGGGACCCGCGAGCCCGGGACCGTGCGCGTGCGGATCGAGCGGGTGCACATGGAGGAGGACACGGCCAAGTCCACGCACGCCGGCGAGACCGGCCGGCTGCACGGTGCGGACCGGACCTTCATCGACTTGAACCGCGCCGGCATCCCGCTGCTCGAGTGCGTGAGCCGGCCCGACATCCGCTGGCCCGAGGAGGCACAGGCCTACCTGCGCGAGTTGGTCGCGATTGCGCGGGCGCTGGGCATCTCCGACGCCAAGATGGAGGAGGGCTCGATCCGGTGCGACGCCAACGTCAGCGTGCACATCCCCGGCGAGCCGCTCGGCACGCGCACCGAGATCAAGAACGTCAACTCCGTGCGGTCGCTCGGGCGCGCCATCGCCCATGAGGCACAGCGCCAGGTCCGCCTGCTCCAGGAAGGTGGCGAGGTGGTCCAGGAGACCCGCCACTGGGACGAGGGCCGCAGCGTCACCGAGACCCTGCGCCGCAAGGAGACGCTGGCGGACTACCGCTACTTCCCGGACCCCGACCTGGTCCCGGTCGTGCACACGCCCGAGCGGGTCGAGGAGCTGCGCTCGACGCTGCCCGAGCTCCCCGCCCAGGCCCGTGAGCGCATCGGCGCGACAGGGGTGGCCAGGGAGCAGGCTGCGACCATCGTGGACAACCATCTCGCGACCTGGTTCGACGAGGCGGTCGGGATGGGCGCGGATGCCTCGACGGTCGCCAACTGGCTGTCCGGCGAGCTGCTCGGTCGGCTGGGACAGGAGTCGATCGCACCGTCCGAATCGGGTCTGTCGGGCCGTCATGTGGGTGAGCTCGTTCGGCTCATCGACGATGGGACGCTGAGCACCAAGCTCGCCAAGCAGGTGCTCGACAAGGTCATCGAGGCACGCGGAAGCAAGCTGCCGGCGCAGGTCGCGCAGGACGAGGGGTTGCAACAGGTCTCGGACACAGGTGAGCTGCAGGCGATCGTCGACCAGGTCATCGCCGAGAACGCCGACACCGTCGACGACATCCGCGGCGGCAACGAGAAGGCCATCGGGGCGCTCGTGGGCCAGGTCATGAGCAAGACCCGCGGCCAGGCCGACCCACGGCTGACCAACGAGTTGCTGCGCTCGACCATCCAGGGCTGACCGGCACACGGTCGGGAGCCGTAGGCTCGTGGTGTGGCGACGGTGCTGGTGGTGGACGACGAGCGCGCGGTCCGGGAGGCCCTGGAGCGCGCGCTGAGCCTGCACGGCCACGAGGTCGTGACCGCAGCGGACGGGCTCGCCGGGCTCCAGGCCGTCGTCGACCACGACCCTGACGTCGTGGTGCTGGACGTCTCGATGCCGGGTGCCGACGGACTGTCGGTGTGCCGACGGCTGCGCCAGGACGGCGACGACCGACCGGTCCTCATGCTGACCGCGCGCCACGGGGTCGCCGACCGGGTCGCAGGGCTGGACGCCGGCGCCGACGACTACCTCGTCAAGCCGTTCGCCCTGGAGGAGCTGCTGGCTCGGCTGCGTGCGCTGCTGCGCCGCTCGGTACTCGACGACCGGACGACGGTCCGCAGGTTCGCCGACGTCGCGCTGGATCCGGACTCGATGGAGGTGCAACGTGGCAGCCGGCGCGTCGACCTCACCCGCACCGAGTACCTGCTGCTCGAGCTGTTCCTGGACCACCCGCGGGTCGTGCTGACGCGCGACACCATCCTCGACCGGGTGTGGGGGATGGACGCGGGGACATCGACCAACGCGCTCGAGGTCTACGTCGGCTACCTGCGGCGCAAGCTCGAGGCCCAGGGTGAGCAGCGGCTGATCCAGACCGTGCGCGGGGCCGGTTACGTCCTGCGCGAACCCTGATCACGCGGAGGCCTCCTGGGCGACGGGCAGCCGCAGGGTGAAGACAGCGCCCCCGCCTGCGGCGTTGGCCGCGGTCACCTCGCCGCCGTGCGAGCGCGCGACCTGCTCGACGATCGCCAGACCCAGACCCGAGCCGGGCGCCGACCGCGCCTCGGGGGAGCGGTAGAAGCGGTCGAACACGTGGTCCAGATGCTCCTCGGCGATGCCGTCGCCGTGATCGCGAACGGAGACCGTGCCTTGGCCGACGCGCACCTCCACCGGGCCCCGGCCGTACTTGATGGCGTTGTCGATCAGGTTGGTGACCGCACGGTCCAGGCGGTCGGCCTCGGCCACCACCGTGCTGGGCTGGGCTTGCACCACGAACTCGCGGCCACGCGTGAAGGTTCGCAGCCGCTCGACAGCCGACTCCACGATCTCGTCCAGCCGGACCGGTGTCGCAGCCTGCGCGGGCTGCGCCCCGCGGGCCAGCTCGACCAGGCCGTCCACGAGCCGGCCGAACTCATCGAGCTGACCGACCACGTCGCGGATCAACTCCCGCCTCGAAGCGTCGGGCAGGCGATCGGCGCGCTCCAGGACCTCGATGTTGGTCCGCAGGCTGGTCAAGGGCGTCCGCAGCTCGTGCGAGGCGTCCGCCACGAGCTGCTGCTGGGCGGCGCGGGCCTCCTCCAGGCTGGCCAGCATCCCGTTGAAGGTGCGCGCCAGACGGCCGACCTCGTCGTTCTTGGCGGCGTCGATCCGGCGGGTCAGGTCGCCCGTCGCGGCCACGTCCTCCGCGAGCTCGGTGAGCTGGTGAACCGGTCGGACCGCGCGCTGCGCCACGGCCAGACCCAGCAGTGCGGCGAGCACGATCCCGGCGATGCTGCCAAGAGCGAGCTGACGTCGAAGATCACCCAGGGTCTCGGCGATGTCGCTGGTCGGCAGCGCCAACTGCAGCACGCCCCGCTCCAGCGGCACGTTGAGGATGCGAACCGGGACGCCCTGGGTCTGCATCGACTCGTGGAACCGCCGCTCGATCCCGGGGTCCCTCGCGGCGGCCGCCGTGCGGTCGCTGACGGGGAGCGTGATCCCCGTCGCACCGAGCGTGCGACCCTCGGGCCCCACGACCTGGACGAAGCCCCCTGGGCCCCCGAAGCGCCCGGTCCGGGGTCCCGACCGGAACCCGGTGCCCGACCCATCGGGGCGGGGCCTGCGCAGCAGCTCGTCTGCGATCCGCGCGAGCTCCCGATCGGTGCCGACCTGCAGTGCCCGCGCGGTCGCCGCGTAGATCCCGACCGACGTGGCCAGGACGGCGACGGCGACCGCCAGGGCTGCGATGACCGTGATGCGGACCCGCAGTGACACGGCGCTCAGCGGCCCTTCAACGCGTGGTGGCCGCGTGGGCCACGATGCCCCAGACCACCCGGGAACACCCCGTTCTCAGCCGCTTCGAGGATCGCGTCGGCCTGTTCCTGGGTGAGGTCGCCTTCCTCGACCGCTGCGGCTAGCCGCTCCTGGACCCGCTCGAGGCGGGCCGCTTCGTGCTCGGCCCGGAACCGGTCGTGGACGGCCTCGAGGGCGGCCTCGACCTCTTCGGTCGTCAGCCCCAGCTCCTGTGCCAGCGCCTCAGCCAGTCGCTGCTTCCGGGTCTCGTGCGTGGGCTGCGCGCCCGCTTCCTGCTCGGTGCTGGGCACATCGTCGTCGTCCTGGACGGCCAGGGCCGGGACGGCGAGCGCGAGCGCGCCGACGGCGGCGACGGCTGCGATCGAGCGTCGGTTGAACCTCATCGGGGACCTCCTGGGGTCGGGGTGGCACGTTCACCCCCATCGTCACAGACCGACCTGAGAACACCCTGAGAGTCCGACCGCGGGCTGGCCGGTTGGTCAGGGCTCCGGTTGTGGTGTGCGCGCGTATCCTTCCACGGTACGCGCGGGTGCGTGCTCGCAGCCCCGGACACCAGGAGTTCCACGTGTCGCTGCTCGAACGGGTCAACGCCCCCGCCGATCTGCGCGAGCTGTCGACCGACCAGTTGGCCGAGCTCGCCACCGAGATCCGGTCGTTCATCGTCGAGGCGGTCGCGCGCACCGGCGGGCACCTGGGCTCCAACCTCGGGGCGGTGGAGCTGACGCTGGCCCTGCACCGCGTGTTCGAGTCGCCCGACGACGCGCTGCTGTGGGACACGGGCCACCAGGCGTACGTGCACAAGCTGGTGACCGGGCGCCGCGAGCTGTTCGGGCACCTGCGCCAGGCGGGCGGGCTGTCGGGCTACCCCAGCCGAGCGGAGTCCGAGCACGACGTGATCGAGAACAGCCACGCCTCGACTGCGCTGAGCTACGCGTTCGGGCTGGCTCGTGGCTGGCGGGGCGATCCCGCCAGGCAGGACCGCAAGGTCGTGGCCGTCGTGGGCGACGGCGCGCTGACCGGCGGCATGGCCTACGAGGCGCTGAACAACATCGGTCACTCCGGGCTGCCGGTCGTGATCATCCTGAACGACAACGGACGCTCGTACGCCGAGACCGTCTCGAGGCTGTCCGAGCAGGTCTCACGCGTCCGGCTCGACCCGCGCTACCGCCGGTGGCGCAAGGTGATCGACGAGACCGTCGCCAAGATGCCCCTGGCCCACCGCATCACGGAAGCCGGGGTCGAGGCGCTGAAGATCGCCGTCTCCGACTCGCCCGCCTTGCAGCACTTCGTGGAGGCGCTGGGCATCCGGTACGCCGGTCCCGTGGACGGCCACGACCTCCCGAGGCTCGAGCGCGAGTTCGAGCGTGCACGACGGCAGAACGGGCCGGTGCTCGTCCACGTCCTGACCGAGAAGGGCAAGGGCTACGAGCCGGCCGAGACCGACCCCGAGAAGTGCCTCCACGACACGTCGGCCTTCGACATCACCACGGGCCGGGCCACGATCAAGCCGCGCCAGTGGACCCAGGCGTTCACGGACGCGATCCTCGAGGTCGCGCAGGCCGACCCCGACGTCGTGGTGATGACGGCTGCCA
>DASWKO010000101.1:0-3400 GCA_036396595.1 Nitriliruptorales bacterium
TCCACGCGGTCCGCAACCTCCCCAGCTTTGCGGTACGCGACCTGGAGCAGGGCCCCGAGGCGGTGTGGCTGGGGTGCGATGCGCTGGCGGCCGGCTTCGAGGGACACGATCTCGAGCAGGTCCTCGACCAGCCCTCCGAGGCGACGGGAGCCACGCGACGCAGCGACCAACAGCGGCTTGAGCGCGTCCGGTGCCTGTCGCAGCGCCAGTTCGAGGAACCCCTGGATCGTCGTGAGCGGGGTGCGCAGCTCGTGGCTGACGTTGGCGACGAAGGTCGAGTGCAGCTCGCGCAGCCGTGCCTGTTCGGTCGCGGCCTGCTGCTGTGCCTGCAGGGCCCGGTGCTGTGCTTCGAGCGAACGTCGGTGCTCGATGCTGGAGGTGACCGTGACGGCGAGCACCTCGATCATCGCGCTCTGCTCGGGCGTGAACTGCGACAGGCCGTGCTTGGTCAGCGTCAGCACGCCGATGGTCTGCCCGCCGTGGACGAGCGGTACCCCGATCATCGATTCCTCGACCCGTGGTGTGTCCGGCATGTGGAACGCCAGCGGGTGAGCCTCGAGGTCGTAGACGATCTCGGGGCGGCCGGTCTGGGCGATGTGGCCGGTCACCCCCTGGCCCAGCCGCAACCGGAACCGTGGGTCGTCGAGATCGGCGATCTCGGCATCGTCCACGGTGGTGCGGATCGCGACCGGAGCCAGGTGCTCGCCGTCGTCCTCCAGGAGGAACAGACGCAGCGAGTGGTACGGCACGACGAGCTGGACCTGGTCGGCCACCGCCTCGAAGAGCTGATCGAGGTCCGTGGTCTGGGTGATGACGGCAGCGGCCTGCTGCAACGCACGCAGCGTGCCGACCCAGGGCACGGCGTCAGCGAGCAGGGTCTGCGGCGGGGTGGCTGCGGGGGCGTCCACCGGAGGCAGGTCGGATCCTGACGGGGTCGACCTGCGGCTCTCGTGCTTGCTCACGGCTTCCCCGTACGTCCGGGTCCTTCGCCCACATCATCGCCTGCTCGGACACGGTAGCGGGCGTCAGAGGATCCCCCCCTGGGCCATTCGCGCGTAATCGAGCACCCGATCCAGGACCTGCTCGTCGACGCCGTCCTCGAGCGCGACGTCGCGGAGTGTCCTGCCCTGGCTGAAGGCTTGCTTGGCCAGGGATGCGGCGCGCTCGTAACCGATCTCGGGGACCAGCGCCGTGACCTGCATCAGCGACTGCTCGACGTAGTGGTGACCACGGTCGGTAGCCTCGACACCGGTCAGGCACTTGTCGACGAAGATGCGGCTGACCGAGGCCAGCAAGGCGATCGACTCGACCACGTTGCGGGCCATCAACGGGATCATGACATTGAGTTCGAGCTCGCCCGACAGCCCGCCGATGGTCGTGGCCGCGTCGTTGCCGATCACCTGGGCTGCGACCTGGCGCACGGACTCCGGGATCACCGGGTTGACCTTCCCGGGCATGATCGAGGAGCCGGGCTGGATGGCGGGCAGCGTGATCTCGTACAGGCCCGTGCGAGGCCCGCTGGACAGCCAGCGGATGTCGTTGGCGATCTTGATGAAGCTGACGGCGACGGTCTTCAGCGCGCCCGACAGCTCGACCAGCGCATCGCGGGAGCCCTGTGCCTCGAAGTGGTCTTCGGCCTCGCGGAAAGCGAGCCCGGTGCGTTCGGCCACCAGCTCGATGGTCCGTTGCGCGAAACCCGGGGGACAGTTCAGCCCCGAGCCCACGGCGGTGCCTCCGAGCGCCAGCTCGTACACCGACTCCAGCGCGCGACGCAGCCGGGCGATGCCCAGCGTGACCTGGCGGGCGTAGCCGCCGAACTCCTGGCCCAGCGTGACGGGGGTGGCGTCCATGAGGTGGGTGCGGCCGGGCTTGACGACGTCGTTCCACTGCTCGGCCTTGGCGCTCAGCTCCCCGGCCAGCGCTTCCAGGGCGGGGACGAGCTCGCCCACGGTCAGCGTCGCGCAGGCGATGTGAACGGCCGACGGGAACGTGTCGTTGGACGACTGGCTCGCGTTGACGTGGTCGTTGGGGTGAACCGTTGCGCTGTCCAGCCCGTCACCGAGGACCTGCTTGGCGCGGTTGGCCAGGACCTCGTTGACGTTCATGTTGGTCGACGTGCCCGATCCCGTCTGGAAGGTGTCGATCGGGAACTGGTGGTCGTGCTCGCCCTTGATGACCTCGTCGGCGGCCGCACGGATCGCCTTGGCGATCTGGGGGTCGATGATGCCGGACTCCTCGTTGGCGGTCGCCGCAGCCCACTTCAGCAGGGCCAGGGCGCGCACGACCTCGACCGGGACGGGCTGCCCCGAGACGGGGAAGTTCTCGACCGCCCGTTGGGTGCTCGCGCCCCACAGTGCGTCGGCGGGGATCTGCATCTCGCCCATCGTGTCTCGGGCGATGCGGTGCTCAGCCACGGAAGTCTCCAGAACGGTGCCGTGGCCTGCGAGCGTAGTGTGCGCGGCACGTAGGCTCGGTGCCCGGTCCAGCATGTGGAGAGTCCCTGTGGCACAGCTCGTCGACGAGGTCACCGACATCCTGCAGCACCTGATCCGCAACGCGTGCGTGAACGACGGGACCCGGAGCTCCGGCCAGGAGCACCGCAGCGTCGACGTGCTGCGCTCGTACCTCGAGGGCTCGGGCTGCGACATCGAGGTCGGGGGGCCGGTCGAGGGGCGGCCGAGCCTCGTGGCCCGCTGGCCGGGCACGGACCCGGCTGCGCCGAGCCTGATGCTGATGGGCCACACGGACGTCGTGCCCGTCAACCCCGACACCTGGAAGCGCGACCCGTTCGGCGCCGAGGTGGTGGACGGCATGGTGTGGGGGCGGGGCGCCGTCGACATGCTGAACCTCACCGCATCCATGGCCGTCGCGTGCCGGCGCCTGGTCGAGGGCGGCTTCGCGCCGGCCGGCGACCTCGTGTACTTCGCGGTGGCGGACGAGGAGGCAGGCGGTGAACACGGCGCGAAGTGGTACGTGGAGCACGAGCCCGATCAGGTCCGCACCGACTACGTCATCACGGAGTTCGGGGGGATGCGCCTGTCGTTGCCGGGTCGTCAGGAGCCGGCGCTCGCCGTCGGTGTCGCCGAGAAGGGGCCGTTCTGGGGCCGCATCGGCGTGACCGGGACGCCGGGTCACGCGTCGCTGCCGTACCGGTCCGACAACGCGCTGGTGACGGCGGCCGAGGTGGTGCGGCGGCTGGCGGGCCATCGACCGCCGGCGGTGATCACTGACGTGTGGCGCGCGTTCGTGGAGGGGTTGGAGTACGCCCCGGAGGTCGCGGCGCTGATGACCGACCCGCAGGGTGTCGATGCCGCGCTCGAGAGCATCGAGGATCTGGGGATGGCGCGGTTCGTCCACGGGTGCACGCACATGACCATCGCGCCGACGATGGCCACGGCAG
>DASWKO010000102.1:0-12058 GCA_036396595.1 Nitriliruptorales bacterium
GCTGTTCCCACCCGCTGGCGCGCCAGAAGCCGGTCGCCCGCGCGTCCGTCTCGACCACGATCGCCTGCGACCGTGTCGCGCCTGCGGCAGCCAGCCGGCGCTCGGCCGCGACGAGGAGCTGCCGGCCCAGGCCGTTGCGCCGATGATCCCGAGCGACGACCAGGCGGTAGATCGAGCCGCGCCACCCGTCCCACCCCGCGATCACCGAGCCCACGATGCTCCCGTCGTGGACGGCCACGATCACCGCTTCGGGGTCGTGAGCCACGAGCTTGCGGAGGCTGTCGAGGTCGTCGGTGTGGGTCGGCTCCTCACCCGCGTCGGCCCACAGCCTCAGCACGTCAGCGAGGTCGGCGGCGTCGGCGGGGCGCAGGGTGGGGGCCATCAACCGATGCTACGCAACCGCGGCAGGCTGGACGGCCTGGACACCCAGGCGGTTGCCGCCCACGTGGGCGGCAATGGCCGGGTCAGGAGCGACGGCGCCGGACGAGCGCCCCGCCCGCGGCGAGCAGCAGGCCGGCGACCAGCGCCCCGCCTCCGGTCGTCGGCGTATCCACGGCGATCGGCTGCACCGGAGGTGGCGGCGCCGATGCGGGGAGCTGGACGACCTGCTGTAACGTCGGACGGTTCACCCAGTGGATGGCGTCGACCGCGGCGAGGCCGAGCGTGACGTGGCGCACCTCGTCGTCCTCGATGGTGCGCTCCCAGTCCTCGACTGAGGCCGATCCGAACTCGGTCTCCAGGGCGGCCATCGTCGCCGACAGCGATCCCCACAGGTTGGTCCGGCAGGTCCCGACATCGCCCTGCCCGCAGTAGGTCCGCGACCAGGGGCTGACCGTCACCTGGGCGAGCAACTGGCGCAGATCCTTGTGAACGTGCGCGTACGAGGCGTCCTGGAACGCCGATCCGACGTGACCGCGCAGGTTGCCGTCGTGTGCGGTGATGCCGATGGTGCGGCGCAGGTCGATGCCGTGTCCCTCGGCGAACACCGCGTCGAGCAGCCGGGTCTCGTCGTGCTCCGGCGTGTTGCCCCACCATGCGTCCATGATGGCGACCGCCTCGGGGTGGTCGTAGGCGCCGTCGCGGTCGTGGTCACGGCGGTGGCCGAGGTCGTCGGCAGCCCAGGCACGCAGCACGTCCCACGCGGCCTGGGTCCGCTCGTCCAGCCCCTGCGGCGCGGTCGTGCCCATCACGTCCTCGAGCACCGGCATGAGTTCCTGCGAGCGCAGGTCGGTGGTCCCGGCGAGCGCCATGACGTCGATGACGTCGCCGACCGCGAGCTTCCCGCCGGCGGCGAGGAGCTCCTCGGCCCGAGCCTGGAGCAGGTCGGAGCGGTGGATGGGCCCGAACGACAGCGACGAGTCACTGGAGCGGAACCCGGGACCCTCCTTGTTGTTCCACGACACGAGCAGGCCCTCGACGGGATTGAGGTCCCACGGCAGGTCGTCGCGCGGCAGGATCCCTTGCCAGTCCCAGTTCCCGTCCCCCCACTGCGGCAGGTACGGGTCGGTGCCGTCGGCCGGCAGCGGGCACGCGCAGGACACGTTCAAGCCGATGTCGGTGTCGTCGACGAAGAACCACTTGAAGACGTAGTCGACGTTGTGGCTGAAGCTCTGCCGCCACCGTTCGAAGTCGCCCTGGATGACATCGGGGTCGTTGACGAGCAGGAACCCCACGGCGGATCCGAGCTCGTTGCCGTAGGTCCACCGCTTCGTGGCCACCGCGACCGGGGTCCCGTCCTTCAGTTGGCCGCGCGAGCTGATCGGGCCGTAGTCCTCGGTGCGCTCGAAGTACTTGTTGACGTAGACGTCGTCGGGGCTGTCGGGCACTCCCACGGCGCTCGGCTTGGCCAGCTTGACCTCCTGGACCGCCTCGATGTCCTCGCACGCCCCGTCGTGGAGGTACCCCATCGACTGCTGGGTGGCCTCCCCCAGGGGATCGTCCGCGCCGGGTTCGCACAGACGCAGGACGAACTCGTCGACGTTGTCGACGTGGCCGGACGTGGCGCTCCAGGCGTAGTCCACGCCCCGTCCGAGCTGGATCCACAGGTCCGTGCCGGCGAAGGACACACCGCGTGCGTGGATGCCGGGTCCGTGGACGTCCTTCTCGACCAGGAGCTGAGGCGAGAAGTAACCGGTCTGCGGGCCGAAGATGGCGATCGGTGCGCCGGTGTCGGTGTGGTCGCCGCTGATGAGGATGGCGTTGCTCATCTCGTCGTTGAACGACATCGTCTGGAACGGCGCGTCGCCGTTGACCAGCGGCAGGTCCTCGGAGCCATCCGGCAGGGCGGGCGAGGGGACGATGTCGACGACGATGCCGGGGACGTCGTCCAGGCCCGGGTCGGGCGCCTCGAGCGGTGTCAGGCTGTCGCAATCCAGGTCGGGGACGCTGGCCGGATCGAACGCCCCGTTGGCGGGGTAGCCGAAGGTGTCGAAGCTCGAGGTCGGCGCCTCGAGATCGGCCGGGAACGTCAGGTCGTCGAAGACGGCCCGTGCCGTCTCGGCGTCGCCGTACTGCGCCTCGAGCTCCTCGAGCGCACACAGGTTGCGGACCTCGCGGCCGCCCGACTTGCCGAAGATGCCGCCAACCAGTGAGGCGATCGCGACCGCGTCCTCGATGATCCACTCCTCGGGCAGTAGCTGGAGCGCGGGATACTCGCCCGGGAGCTTCGACGGGTCGAGCAGTGCCTCCTGGATGTACTGGTTGACACCATCGGTGTAGGCGACGACGTCGTCGAAGGCCTGCTGGCCCACCGCCCCGTTCGCGTCGCGGATGGTCTCGATCTGCGTGGTGAAGTCCGCTTCGACGTACGGAGCCACGGCGAGCTGGTTGGCGTCCTCGGCACGGTTGCCCTCGGCCGCGCCCAGCCAGGCCGCGAGGTCGGCGCGGCCGAGGTGGCGCAGGATGTCCATCAGGAACATCCGATCCTCCGCCGCGGTGTAGCCGTTGGCGAACATCGTCCCCTCGCGCGTGTCGCCGTAGATGTGCGGGACACCGAAGCTCAGGTCACGGATCACGACCACGTCATCACGGCCGCCTGGGTGGTAGACCTCGCCGATGTCGTCCACGGGCACCCCGAACGACGCGTCCTTGAAGTACTCGAGGATGCGGTCGACGTCGAAGCCGGGGGTGGCATCGTCGTACACGAGGTCGCCGTACATGTGGAGCTGGTCGTCGACGTGCTCAGGAACGCCGCCACCGGCCTGAGCCTGGGCCCCCTCGGTCCCGTTGAGCACACCGTCCTGACCCGGCGGGATGATGTTGTGGAAGCCGGTCGCGTCACCGAAGCCGCGGTACTGCCCGTCGGCGTCCTGAGCCGATACAGGCACGACCGACAGCAGGGCGCAGACGAGTGCGGCAATGGCCAACAGGGTCCGGGAGCGCACGGGTACCTCACGATGGGGTGACCCCACGGTAGCGGCCACCCCGGCTGAGTTGGCTCTGCTTGTCATCAGAGCTTCGGCGATGCAGCCCGGCGGTTTCCGTTCGGTAGTACCGCGGTACTACTAACCGTGGTAACCTGTCGCCATGGCAGTCAAGAAGATCTCCGTCGCGCTCGAGCCTGAGGTCGCGCAAGCAGCCGCGTCGGCGGCTGAGGCGCACGGGCAGAGCCTGTCGTCCTGGTTGAACGAGGCGGCTCGTAACAAGCTGCGGATCGAGCAGGGAGTCGAGGCCGTGTCCGCCTGGCAGGACGCGCACGGGCCACTGACCGACGACGAACGCGCTTCCGCGCAAGCGCTGCTCGACGAACTGTTGGGGCGCTCCACACGACGCAGCGCGTGATCGTCTACGACGCTGGGGCGCTGGTCGCTGCGGAGCGCAACCAGAGGCCGATGTGGGCACTGCACGAGGCCACCCTTCGGCGTGGACTGTCACCGCTCGTGCCCGCAGCGGTGCTCGCCCAGGTCTGGCGTGGAGGCCCTCAGGCGAGCCTGTCTCGGCTGCTGGCTGGATGCACGATCACACCACTCGACGAACGGACCGCCCGAGCATCAGGGGCGCTGTGCGGGCGGGCAGGTTCGGACGATGTCGTGGATGCCTCGGTCGTGGTGCTGGCGCAGATGCTGGACGCCTCCGTGGTCACCGGCGACGCGGACGATCTCCGGCGTCTTGCCAATACCGCCAACTACTCGATATCGCTCCACGAGGTCTGACCCGGGGGACCGGCGGGACCGGCTCGAACCCGACGAGAACCTCCCTCACGACTTCAGTACAGCAGGGGCGTGGAGGAGTACTCGTTGCACGGGTCGTCGGCGCCGGCGCGGGCGTCGATGTTGCCACGGTCCCACTCGTCGGCCAGGTACCGGCGGCCGCCCTCGACCATCCGCCAGCAGCCACCCGTGGCGGTGCCCTGCGGGTCCCAGAACTCCGATGTCCCGTCCTTGACGCACGTGTAGTCGCCGGGGTTGTAGAAGCAGGCGGCCACCTGCGGGTCGTCGCTCGGTACGCCCGGGATGGCGTGGAAGCCCTGGTCCACCGATCCGACCGTGAGGTTCGGCCCCGCGACCTGGATGCCCGTGAACAACTGTCGCAGGTCGCGGTAGTACGGGAAGCTGCAGATCCTGGTCATGTCCCCCTCCCCTGCCTCGGGGTACGTCTCGCGCAGCGCGCGACGGCACGGATCCTCGCCACCCCCGACGACCCGTACCTGCTGCGTCGCCGTCCACGCGTGGGACCAGAACCCCTGGTTCTGGTAGCTCCCCCCGACGGTCCCGTCGAGCAGCCCGTCACCGGCGACGATGATCTCGGGCGCGTAGCCCAGCGTCTGGGCAGCCTTGCCGTGATCGGTCTCGTACCCACCCGGCCACAGGATGGTCGTGACCCCGTTGCGCTGGAAGGAGGCCATGTTCGCCCTGGCGTAGTTCGCCGCCGGGTCGCCCCCTCGCGCCTGGTTGATCTGGCCGGCGTTCGGGAAGGTGGCCTCGTCCGCGAACACCACACCGCATCCCTCGATGGGTTCGCGGGCTACCTCCGCGAAGCGCAGCAGGTTGGGCTTGGTCTGGTCCGTGGTCTGCAACCACCCGAACGTCCTGGACCCGCCGTTCCACGCGTCGTTGCCCGAATCGACCACGGGGTGGCCGAGGACCTTGGTGCACACGTAGGTCGCGTACAGCCGGGCCTGTTCCTCCACGGACGGCAGGTAGCTCCACACCAGCCCGGGGAAGCGACGGAAGTACTCGGCGGGGCGCGAGCCGCTGGCGGAGCCGAACACCAGGACGCCCGCCGAGGCCATCGGGTCGACGTACGCGTCCTCCAGGCCGTTGCGGATCTGGGACATGATCACGGCGAACGGGTCCACGTTCGCCAGGTGGTCGGCCGCGTCCGCACGCCGGTGCTCGGGCGTCCTCGTCCCGTCGTCGTTCGAGCTGGCGAAGCAGACCCAGAAGTGGGCGCTGCGTCCGTACGTCTGGTAGCGGAAGTTGAAGTACTGCTGGAAGACGCGCATGTACTTGGGGGTGATCGTCTCGGATCCGCCGGGCTCCTTGCCGAGGTCGACGCATCCCCGCTGCGAGGACTCGGCGCTGTCCGACTCGGTACCGCTGGTCGTGCTCGGGTCGAGGTAGATGACGACGCGGACCTCCTCGCGCGTGACCCCCCGGTAGGTCGCACCGCCGTTGTCGCCCTCGAAGTGGGCCACGCACGGTGGCGACATCGGATCCTCGGTCTGGCGCGGACCTGTCGGAGTCATCACGCAGCGCTTGGTCACCGGTCGCTCGCCGACGCCCTCGGGGACCGGCACCGGGGGCAGCTCCGCGCCGCCCCGGCCGTCCCCGCCGGGCGCGTCGCCCGACGGGGCGGTGGAACTGCTCCCCAGTCCGAGGGCGTTGACGTCGCCGGTCTCCGGTGGTGGGGGCTGTTCGTCCTCGGGGGGGACGGGAGCGAACTCGATCGTCTGCGTCGGGTTGGACTGCGGGACGTTGAGCGAAGAGGGGAGCACGAACACGGCCAGCAACACCGCGATGAGAGCGCCCGTCAGGGGTGGGTACCGATCCCAGCGGCTGCGCGATCGTCTGGTCATGACGGTCCCCTCACATGGTCGCTCAGGTTGCTTGCTCCGGGCGCAGGTGCTCCAAGAAGTACTCCGCGGCCCGACGGATCACGTACTGGCCCCCCGGGACCTTCAGGGCGTGATCCAGCTCGGGCAGGACCAGCAGGTCGTACGGACGGTCGGCCCTCGTGAACGCCTCCACCAGCTTCATCGTGGCCGAGAAGGTCGCGTTGACGTCGCTGGTGCCGTGGACGAGCAGCAGCTTGCCCTCGAGCCGTTCGGCGATGGCGAGGTTGGACGCGCGCTCGTAACCCTCGCGGTTGCGCTGGGGCAGGCCCATGTAGGGCTCGATGGCTCGGGACATGTGGTCGAACAGGTCGCCGACCGGTGCGTAGGCCACGCCGACCTTGTAGGTCTCGGGCGCCACGAGCATCGAGCGGATGGTGTGGTAGCCGCCCCACGAGATCCCCGTGACGCCCAGCCGGTCCGGGTCGAGGAAGGGGTACCGGTCGCATAGCTGGTGGAACACCGCCACGTGGTCGTCGACGTGCAACTGCCCGAAACGACCGTGAACGAGGTCCTGGAAGGCCTTGCCGCGCCCAGGCGTGCCGCGACCATCCACGGCGTAGGTGACGAAGCCGAGCTGCGCGAGCGCCCGTGCGTACACCCCCTTGCCGCTCTCGATGAAGTCCCGCTGGTGCTCGATGGACTGCGGTCCGCCGTAGATCGTCTCGATCACGGGGTAGCGCTCGGTCGGCGTGAACCCGGGTGGCCGGTACAGCACGCCCCACAGGGTCGTCTCGCCGTCCGCCGCGGTCGCCGTGAACTCCTCGCCGGCCTCGAAGCCCACCTCGACCAGTTGCGAGACGTCCGCCTCGTGGAGGGTGCGGACGAGCCTGCCCTGGCGGTCCAGCAGGTCCACGCGCGGGGGTCGATCATGGCTCGAGTGCGTGTCGAGCAGGAAGTTCTTCGACGGGGTGGGTACTGCACGGTGGATGCCGGGTTCGCTGGTCAGCGTGACGACCTCGGAGCCGTCGAGTCGAGCGCGGCAAAGGTGCACGTCGTAGGGACGCTTCTCGTCCGCGTGCGCGAGGTAGAAGACGACGTCGCTCGCCTCGTCGACGCCGACGACCTGTTCGATCTCGTGCCGGTCGTTGGTCACACGGGCGAGCTGCGTCCCGTCGGTGGCGTAGAGCCACAGGTTGCGCCAGCCGTCGCGCTCCGACAGCCACAGGAGGCGGTCGCCCGCGGGTAACAGCGTCGCGTTGGTCCGGAACCAGTCGTGGTTCCGGATGCCGTACACGAACGTGTCCTGACGCTCATCGACGACCAGACGCGAGGTCCCGCTGGTTGGATCGACGGCGAGGAGGCGCAGACACGAGCACGTACGGTCGACGGCCGCGACGAGAAGCTCGGACCCGTCAGGCAGCCACGCGACCGGGAACAGTCGTAGCTCGGGGTCCTCACCGGTATCGACGGTGACGGACGTTCCCGAGAGGATGTCAAGGACGTGCAGGCGCGTGTGCGGCCAGGCGCCACCCGCCTTGCTGTACGGGAAGTACTCGACCTCCTCCGTGGGCTTGAGCCAGTGCACGACCGGCACCTTGCGCACGTGCCGGGAGTCGACCAGCGTGCCCGTGACCCGCAGTCCCTCGGGTGACCACATGGCCCCGTCGACCTGCCAGTCCAGACCTTCGGACCCGCTCGTCGTCAGCCGCTGACCGCGGTCGTCGTCGGTCGAACGCAACCACAGATCGTGGTCGCGCTCCGTCAGCGCCCACCGGCCGTCCGGCGAGCACACCTCGCTCGGTCCCGGGTCCTCGGCCAGGAAACCGGGGCGCACGTTGCGGGGCAGGCGCCGCGAGGCCGTCACGACCTCCGACGGGGAGACACGATCGAGCGCGTAGGTCTCGAGGTGGAGCTCGAATACCTGTCCATCGACGCTGAACCGGACCGCCTCGTCGTCACGCACGAACGTCAGCGTGTCGAAGGGAACGTCGTGCGTGAGGCCGGACCCGAGCACCGCCTCCAGGACCTTGCGCAGGCGTGCGGTGTCGAACAGGGGTTGGACAGCGCCCGTCTCAGGGTCGACGTCGAGGAACGCTCGCCGGTCCGGCGTCCCTTCGACGAAGACGAACCGGCTGCCGTCCGAGCGGAAGATCGGGCTGATCGAGCCCCCTCGGATCCGCCCGGCGATCCGGACGAACTCCTCGAAGCCTCGCAGCCGTTCTGCGGTCTCCATCGCCGCTCCTCGGGTTCGCCCCCGGGTCTCGATCTCGGGTGCGTCGGTCGATCGTGGGAGGGCACAGACCCGGGGACCACGCCCGTGCCTCACGGGTGCGGACCGATCCACGAACCTTAGTCACTGCGTAATCTGAGTCAACTGACTTGAAGGGCGACACAGTGGTTCGGTGATGCCAACGTCCGTGAAGTTCCGGCGGGGGTGTGCGGGCGGTGTGGCGGTACGACGTCGCGGTGAAGCGTGCTGTTGCACGCGCATACGCCGGTTACGGCACGCCTCATCGGTGGCGCCGACCGGACCCGTGTTGAAGCGTGCTGCTACACGCGCATACGCCGGTTACGGCACGCCTCATCGGAAAGGCCGTGCGTTCCGGGGAGGCGAGCGGAACGCACATGGACCACCACGAACCGTCCCAGCCAGCCGTGATCGCGCCGACTGCGGTCAGCGCAATGGCTGGTCGGGGGATACCGCGACCTGGCGCAGGGTCCAGCGGACCGTGTCCCCACCGGTGCTGGTAGCGAGCTGGTCAAGACGGTCTGCGAGCCCGTCGAGCTCGTGCCGGGTGGCCAGTCCCGCGTCGAGCGCGCGGGCCCGCCAGGTCCGCAGGTTCATCGCGAACATCGCCGCGGCGTCAGCCACCATCACACGATGGTCGACCACGTCACCGCCCAGCGGCGCCAACGCGCGGCCGGCATACATCAGCCCGCCTTCGGTCCCGACCAGCCGCACCACCAGATCCTCGTAGCTGGCCAAGGGACCGTCCGGAGCCTCGATGTCCTGTACGTCGTCCAACAGCAACAGGCCGTCGGCCGAAAGCTGGGTCTGCCAGCGCCTGGCGATCACGAGCGGGTCCGGCAGGTGCGCGAGGAGCATCCGCGCATAGATCGCGTCGACCGGAGCCTCGGGCAACGGCAGCTCGGTGGCGTCGTGCTGGACGTAGGCGATCGTCGTCGGACCAACCAGCGTGCCGGTGACCTTCCGTGCCGCGTCCAAGAACGCTGCCGAACTGTCGATCCCCACGACCCGCCGAGGTTCCGACACCTCGGCGATCAGTCGCGTGGTCGTACCCGGCCCACACCCGAGGTCGACGACCGTGCCGAGGCCGACCGGGAGCCGCGCGCGCAGAAACCGGGCAGAGGCCGGATCGAACACCCGTGCGAGCAGCCGCAGCCGCTCAGCCGCGAGCTCGGTGTCACCGAAGGTGTAGTGGGTCACGTCACCTCGAGTCCTGAGGCTCCCGTGTGCGGAGGACGGTACCGGCTCGGGCTGCGCGCAAGAATGCTCGGTCGCACGCCTCATCGGTGGTGCCGGCCGGACCCGTGTTGAAGCGTGCTGCTACACGCGCATACGCCGGTTACGGCACGCCTCATCGAGAAGCCCGGAGTCGCGGGCGTTCAGCGGACGAGGAGCTGGAGCATCTCGCGGGCCACCATGGGGCCGGCGTTCTGGTTCTGGCCCGTGACCAGGTTGCCGTCGACCACCCAGTGGTTGGCGAACGGGTCGCGGAACCGGCTGGCGCTCTCGAACCGCGCGCCGCGGCGCCGCAACTCGGTCTCGGGGTGGCGCGGCGTCGACTCGATCCCGAGCTCGCGCACCTGCTTGTCCGTCACCGCGCTGATCCGGCGGCCCTCCACCAGCGGGCGGCCGGACTCGTCGCGGGCGTTGCACAGGCCCAGCGGCCCGTGGCAGACCCCGCCGATGATCTTGCCGAGCTCGTTGGCACGGGTCACCTGGTCGGCCAGCTCCTGCGAATCGCCGAAGTCGAACGCGGCCCCCCAGCCACCGGCCAGGAACACCACGTCGTAGTCGTCGATGTCCACGTCGGCGATCGCCAGCGAGTCGGCCACCTTGGCCCGCAGGACCTCGTCGGCGAGGTAGCGGTCGTCGTGCTCGCTGCGCAGCACCGGCCGCAGCGACAGAGGATCGACGGGGATCTCGCCGCCGGCAGGGCTGGCCAGGTCCACTTGCATCCCGGCGTCGCGGAACACGTAGTAGGGCGCGGTCATCTCGCTGGCGTAGACACCCGTCGGCTTGCCGTCACCCAGCTCCCCGTGGTTCGTGCACACGATGAGCGCACGCCGGCCGCCGGCATCGATGGCCACGGACCCGGCATCGTCCGGGTGCATCCCGGCCCGTTGCAACAGCCGCCGCAGCAGCCGTGCCGGAGCAGGCGGGCGCTGGTAGCTCACCTCGCCGGTCGAGCGCCGGACGGTGTAGGGCCAGGGCTGGTTGCGCTCGGGCACGGCCCGGGCGCTCTCCTCCTTCAGCACCCGCACGAGGTGCTCGCGCACCCGGTCCAGGCCGGCGTCGTCCCAGCGGTTGTCGATCTCGATGGGGTCGTGCGTGAGGTCGTACAGCTCCCACTGGTCCGCCACGGGCTGCGAGCGGTAGCTCGGACCGCCGGGACCGTCGGCCGCCAGGTGGCGCACGCCCGGGTAGGTCCACGTGGACGGGTCGTCGAACGTGCGCACGAGCTTCCACAGGTGGCCCGCACCACCCGGGACGTCGTCGCCCTCCACCCGCACGACGATGCCCTCGAAGTTGCTGCCCACATGGGCCGGCACCTGGATGCGCAAGGGCAGCGGTGGCCGGGCGTCACGACCGAGCCGGCGCGCGAGCGCCGAGGCGCCCGTGTCGCCCTCGAGGACGTTGTCCCGGGTCTGGATGTAGACCGGACGGTTCCGGTCGGGCTCCGCGTCGCCGTCGACGACGGGCATCAGGTCCCGGCCGGGCAGCGGGTGCACCTCGCTGAACGACGCCGCCAGGGCTGCACGCGTCTCGTTCTGGTCGATCCCGGCGGCAGCCAGCAGGGTCGGCACGACGTCGACGTGCGAGGTCGGCACGTCCTCGACGACCCTGGAGGAACTGGTTCGATCGCCGACCCGCGCGATCGTGAACGGGACCCGGGTGGCCTCGTCGTAGAGGTTGAACCACTTCTGGTGCAGCCCACCGTGCGCGCCGAGCAGGTCGCCGTGGTCGGAGGTACGGACCAGGACGGCCTGCTGGGAGCCTGCCTCCGTGACCGCTCGGCGGACGCGGTCGATCGGGCCGTCGACCTCGGCGTGCAGGCGGTAGTACAGGTCGCGGTAGCGCTGCGCGTTGCGCGTGTAGAGCCGCTCGATGACCCGCGCCGGCCCGTAGCCGGACGGGTACACGGCGCGGTACGCGGCCTGGGCCGCCGGCTTGCTCGACAGGTCCTCGTCGGCGGTCGGTGCCGGCGCGACCGGCGGCGGGTCCAGCGGCGAGGGCGACAGCGGGCTGCGCCGGACCCACGCCGGGAACAGCACGATGTCGTGCGGGTTCACGAAGCTGGCCACGAGCAGGAACGGCCGCAGCGCCGCCTCCTCCCCCACACGCCGCCGCCGGTAGCGGTCCTCCAGCCAGGCCACGACCCGGTCGGCGATCAACGGGTCGCGCACGTAGCCACTGTCGCTCAGCTCCGCCCCGTGGGGCTCGGGGCCCACCCACCCGGAGAAGCCGTAGGGGCCCAGCGGATCCGCATCGAGGTAGGCCTGCACGGCCGCCGCGTCGACGTTGCCCTCGGCGTCGTTGGTGACCAGCGGCCGGCGGGTCCGCGGGTCGTGGAGGTCCGCGTGCGAGATGTGCCACTTGCCGTCGTAGTGCGTGTCGTAGCCAGCGGCGCGGAACCAGTTGCCGAGGGTCGGGACCTCTCCCTGGCGCAGCCACCGCATCCGCGAGTCGTCCGCGCGC
Organism: Nitriliruptorales bacterium; assembly: GCA_036396595.1. GTDB lineage: Bacteria > Actinomycetota > Nitriliruptoria > Nitriliruptorales > Nitriliruptoraceae > DASWKO01. Next base: position 11,940 of record DASWKO010000102.1, read on the forward strand.
TTGCCCAGGCCGTCGGTCTGGGTGACCCCGTGCAGGTCGGGGTAGTGACCGGTGAACAGCGTGGGCCGGCTCGGCACGCACGCCAGTGACCCGGTGTAGTGCCGGCGGAAGGACACCCC
>DASWKO010000103.1:0-2536 GCA_036396595.1 Nitriliruptorales bacterium
TCGGGGCTGATTGGGACGAGGACGCCCAACGAAGGGTCTGTGGGGTCGATGTCGGGCGCTGACGTGGGCGATGGCGCAGGGGTGGGGTTGGTGAAGCGGTCGGGGCGGTGCCGTTCGGCGTTGGCGATGTCTGTGGCGACGACGCCGGGACAGATCACGGTCACGCTGATCGGGGCGCCGACGCCTTGGAGGTCGTGGGCGAGGGACTCGCTGAGGCCGACCACGGCGTGTTTGCTGGCCGCGTAGGGGCCAAGGCCCGGGGGCGCGGCCAGGCCGGCCATGGAGCTGAGGTTGACGATGTGGCCCGGGGCGCCCTCTTCGAGCATGCGCGGGACGAAGGATCTGATGCCGCGGATGGTCCCGTCGAGGTTGACCCCGAGGACCCAGGCCCAGTCGTTGGGGGTCGCTGTCCAGAGGGGTCCGGTCCAGCCGACGCCGGCGTTGTTGCACAGGAGGTGGACGGCACCGAAGGTGTCCCAGGCGGCGCCGGCGAGCGCGTCGACCTGAGATGCGTCGGAGACGTCGGTGGGCACGGCCAGCACCTGATGTCCGGCGGTGCGCAGCTCGGCGGTGGCCTGTTCCAGCCGTGGACGGTCGATGTCTGCCAGCACCACTCCCATGCCGACTCGGGCGAGTCGGTGCGCGGTCGCAAGCCCGATGCCGTTGGCGGCTCCGGTCACGACGGCCGTGCGTCCCTCAAGGAGATCCATCTGTGCGCTCCGGTCCTGCGGGCTACATCCGATCGCGGGGCGGCTCAGTGCTGGGGTTCGTGGGCGCGGGCATGCACCAGCAGCCGGGCGGCCACCTGCTGCGGGTGTTGGAACCCCACGCCGTGGCCGGTGTCAGCAATCATGTCCACGGTGACGTCGGGCAGCAGCATCTGGGCCCGGTCGCGGACCGCTGCCGCGTCGTGGAGCCGTGAGTCGGCACCGAGGACGAGCAGCGTCGGTGCGGTGATTGCTCGCAGCTGTTCATCGCTGAGCGGGCTCGGGGTGGGGAGCCGCTGCTGGAAGGAGCCCATGGCCGTCTCTATCAGTTCGACCTGGGCATCGGTCAACTCGACGTCGCCGTTCATCCACCGGTTGAACCTGCGCACTGCGGCCGGCTTGTCGCGGGAGAGCATGACCCGCATGCCGCGCAGGACCATGCCGGCCAGGAAGCGGGCCGGGACGGCGGTGATCGCACCGGCCGGTTCGATCAGCGCGAGACTGGCGAGCCGCTCTGGCCGGTTGCTCCCGGCCGCTTGCGACGCAGCGATCCACCCACCCTCTGAGTAGCCCATGAGGTGGACCCGGCCGAGCTCGAGCCCATCGAGCACCTCGTCCAGCCATGTCGCGAGATCGGCGCCGGTCGCGATGGGTGCCGTGTGCACACTGCGTCCTGCACCACCGATCGTGTCCGGTGTGTAGACACGTCGCTCGGCACACAGCGTGTCGATGAGCGGATACCAGCCGGCCGATGATCCAGTCGTGGGGTGAACCAGCAGCAGTGGCACACCCTGGCCCGTGCCGGACACCCGCACGTGCGTGATCCCGAACCGGGAGGGCAGGTCGAGCTCGTCGTGCTCGACCGGCCAGTTCTCCTCGACAGTCCGGTCGTACAGCTGCAGGTAGCGCGCAGCACGCTCATCGCTGCGGAACCCACTGACACCCTTGGCCACGCTGCCCACCTCGACCTCGAACGACCGTTACCATACGATTGTACTACAAAGAAGGGTCTCTAAGGTGCCAAAACGTGTCGACCACCAACAGCGGCGCGGCGAGATCGCCGACGCCGTGGCACGTCTGGCCGCCACCCGAGGGCTCGGTGAGGCCAGCTTCCGTGAGGTCGCCGCCGAGGCCGGCATGTCGGTCGCCAACATCCAGCACTACTTCGGGACCAAGCAGGCCCTGCTGCTGGGAACGCTCGAACGCCAGTCCACCGTCTTGGGGGCGCGCATCCTCCAACAGCTCGAGACCGCCCAGGACGCCCCACCTCTGGAGCAGATCCGGACAGTCGCCCGCGCGCTGATGCCCACCGACGACGTCTCCAGCGACGCCATGCGCGTCTACCTGTCGTTCGCCGCATCGGCGCTGACCGACCCGGACCTACGCACCACTCAAGCGTTCCAGCGAGGATTCGCCAGCATCGCCTTCTTCGAAGACCGGCTGCGCGCCGCCGCCGCTGTCGGCGACCTCGCCGACAGCGCCGACCCAGCAGCGGCAGCCCCGGCTTTGCTCTCCCTGATCCTTGGGCTATCGCTCGGCGTCCTGCTCGACCAGTTCGACCGAGCCCATGCAGGCACGCTCCTCGACGGGCACCTCGAGCTCCTCAGCGCCTGACCCCGGCGTGCCCACGCGGCCGCTCGGGCCCTCCCGGTCCCCGTCGCCTGGCCGAACGTGACCACCAGCGCGACCCAAGCGCACTCCCGGGGTAACCGGCCATACCGACCGACGCGGTAGCCGTGGCTTCGGGCGCTGGTGCTGAACACGGAAGCGGCGCATAACGCGCGCCTGTATCACGCTCGCCTCGGTGGCGAGGAACGGCGGTTATCCGC
>DASWKO010000104.1:0-16361 GCA_036396595.1 Nitriliruptorales bacterium
ATCAGTGGAGACCGATCGAGCACCCACCAGGGGATGCCGCTCGACCCGCCTCCACTGATGCACCGGCACAGCAGCCGGCTCCTCACCGTTGGGCCCCACCGGGTACGCACCGACGACAGGAGACCCATCACATGGGTGCACTCGGCAACATCAGTCACAGCACGACGGTCGGCAAGGCCACCATCACCTTCGAGGGCGGCAAGCTCGCCCAGCAGGCGGGTGGCTCGGTCGTCGCCTCGATCGGCGACACGACCATCCTGACCACCACGACCACCTCCGGTGGCCCCAAGGAGCACCTCGGCTTCTTCCCCCTGACCATCGAGGTCGAGGAGCGGATGTACGCCGCGGGTCGCATCCCGGGCAGCTTCTTCAAGCGTGAGGGCCGCCCGTCCGAGGGCGCGATCCTCACCTGCCGCCTCACCGACCGCCCGCTGCGCCCGACCTTCGACGACGGCCTGCGCAACGAGGTCCAGGTCGTCAACACCATCCTCCAGACCACCCAGGAGGACCCCTACGACGTCCTGGCGATCAACGCCTCGTCGTGCGCCACCATGCTGGCCGGCGTGCCGTTCAACGGCCCCGTCGGCGCGGTCCGCTACGCGATGCTGCGTGACGGCTCGTGGGTCGCGTTCCCGACCTTCGCCCAGCTCGAGGACGACGCGGTGTTCGATCTCGTCGCCGCGGGCCGGGTCGACGAGGACGGCGACGTCGCCATCCTCATGGTCGAGGCAGACGCCACCCCGCACTCCTACCGCTTCATCCAGGCCGGCGCCCAGGCACCGACCGAGGCGATCGTGGGTCAGGCACTCGAGGACATCAAGCCCATCATCCGCCAGCTCTGCGAGGCCCAGCAGGCGTTCGTCGAGAAGCTCGGGGCGCGTCCGCGCCGCGAGTTCCCGCTGTTCCTGCCCTACACCGACGCGATCTACGACCTCGTCGAGGATCACGCGCTCAAGGTCGTCCAGGACGTCTACGGCGATCACGACATGGCCAAGGACGAGCGCACCGACCGGCTGAGCGAGGCCCGCGAAGCTGCCGTGGCCCACGCCGTTGACAACGGTCCCGACGACCTCGACGAGGGTGTCCGGTCCCGGGAGGCCAAGGAGGCCTTCCGCTCGGTCGAGAAGAAGGTCGTGCGCCGGATGATCGTCGAGGACGGCATCCGCATCGACGGCCGTGGTGCCAGGGACCTGCGTCCGGTCAGCGCCGAGGTCGGGCTGCTGCCCCGGACCCACGGGTCGGGCTTCTTCCAGCGTGGCGACACCAACGCGCTCACCGTGCTGGCTCTGGGCTCGATGCGTGACGCGCAGCGCCTGGACACCCTGCTGCCGGATGCCGAGAAGCGCTACATGCACCACTACAACTTCCCGCCCTTCTCCGTCGGCGAGACCGGCAGGGTCGGCTCGCCCAAGCGGCGCGAGATCGGCCACGGTGCGCTCGCCGAGCGTGCGGTGCTGCCGGTCGTGCCGACCGAGGAGGAGTGGCCCTACGCCATCCGGCTGGTCTCCGAGATCACCAGCTCCAACGGCTCGACGTCGATGGCGTCGGTCTGTGGCTCCACGCTGGCGCTGATGGACGGCGGTGTGCCGATCTACGCGCCGGTCGCGGGCATCGCGATGGGGCTGATCAAGGAGGGCGAGACGTTCGTGACGCTGACCGACATCCAGGGCACCGAGGACTTCTACGGTGACATGGACTTCAAGGTCGCCGGTACCAGGGACTTCATCACCGCGCTGCAGCTCGACACCAAGCTGTCCGGAATCGGCTCGGGTGTCCTGGGCGCCGCGCTGGAGCAGGCCCGCGAGGCGCGACTTCAGATCCTGGACGTCATGACCCAGGCCATCGCGGAGCCGCGCGCCGAGGTCGCTGCCGGCGCACCGCGCGTGCAGACCATCTACATCCCGATGAGCAAGATCGGTGAGGTCATCGGCCCCAAGGGCAAGATCATCCGTGAGATCACGGAGGAGACCGGTGCCCAGATCGACGTCGACGACGACGGCTCGCGCGGTGTCGTGCGGATCTACGCGGACAGCAAGGAAGCCGCGGAGTCGGCCGCCCAGCGCGTCAACAACATCGCCAACCCGGTCATCCCCAAGGTGGGCGAGCGCTACCACGCCACGGTCGTCAAGACCGAGTCGTTCGGCGCGTTCGTGAACCTGACGCCGGGCACCGACGGGCTGCTGCACATCAGCAAGCTGTCCCAGCGTGCCGGCCGCCGGTTCGACCACGCCGAGGAGGCGATCAACGTCGGCGACAAGGTCTGGATCGAGATCCTCGAGGTGCTCGACGGCGGGCGCAAGTTCAAGCTCGACTTCGTCGAGGACGACGAGCCCCAGGACGACGAGCCCCAGCGCGACCAGCCCCAGCGCGACGAGCCCCAGCGCGACGAGGTCGTCATCGAGGCCGAGACCGAGACGGAGGTCGCGCAGGCCGAGGTCGAGCAGGCCGACGCCGGGGACGTCACGACCGACGAGCCCTCCGGCGAGGGTGGCGGGCGCAGCCGCGCACGTCGCGACCGCGACCGCGGAGGCGACGACGGGGGCGCCTCGCAGCGCACCCGGACCCGCACCCGCTCGCGCAGCCGCGAGTGAGCCACCCCTGACCCTGCGCGCCCCCGCCTGCCGATCCCGGCGGCGGGGGCGGCTGGTTGCGACCACGCTCGATCGACGAGGACGCCCACGTGGACTTCCGAGACACCACCCTCCCCACCGGCGTGCGGGTCGTGACCGAGGCCATGCCGGACGTGCGCTCGGTGACGATCGGGTTCTGGTTCGCGATCGGTTCGCGCGACGAGTCCAGCGCCCAATCGGGCTGCTCGCACTTCCTGGAGCACCTGCTGTTCAAGGGCACGCAGAAGCGGACCGCCAAGCAGATCGCCGAGGAGCTCGACGCGGTCGGCGGCGAGCTCAACGCCTTCACGTCGCGCGAGTACACCTGCTTCTACGCGCGGGTGCTCGACCGTGACCTGCCGATCGCGGTCGACGTGCTCGGCGACATGCTGGTCAACGCGACCAACACGCCCGAGGACGTGGACGCCGAGCGCCAGGTGGTGCTCGAGGAGATCAACATCCACCTCGACTCGCCCGACGATCTGGTGCACAGCGAGTTCGCGACGGCGTTGATGGGCGACCACCCGCTCGCGCTCGAGACGCTGGGCTCGTTCGACTCGATCAGCGGCATGGCACGCGACACGATCCACGGCTACTACCTGGAGCACTACCGCCCCCAGAACCTGGTGGTGGCGGCCGCCGGCAACCTCGACCACGAGGCGGTCGTCACGCTGGTCGACGCGATGATCGGCGACCTGGGCCGGTCGCAGGGTCGGCGCCCCGACCGCTGGCCGATCGAGGCGTGGGGGCCGGGCAACGTCCGCGTCCGCAACCGGCCCACCGAGCAGGCACACGTCGTGCTCGGCGGCCCGGGTCTGGACCAGCGATCCGAGGACCGGTGGGCGCTGCGGGTGCTCAACACGCTGCTCGGTGGCGGCATGAGCTCGCGCCTGTTCCAGGAGATCCGCGAGCAACGGGGCCTGGCCTACTCGACCTACAGCTACGCGGCCAGCTACACCGACGCGGGCACGTACGGGGCCTACCTGGGGACGACCCCGACGCGGGTGGACGAGGCGCTGAAGGTCGTGCGTGACGAGCTCGACCGCCTGCCCGAGACCATCGATCCCGAGGAGGTCGCCCGCGCCAAGGGCAACGTTCGGGGCTCGACCGTGCTCGGGCTCGAGGACACCGGCTCGCGGATGACTCGGCTCGGCAAGATGGTCGCGACCGAGGCGGAGCTGGTCGGCGTCGACGAGGCGCTGCGCCGGATCGACGAGGTCACGGTCGCCGACGTCCGGCGGGTCGCGGGCCAGATCCTGGGCCAGCACCCGCGCACGCTCGCGGTGGTCGGCCCGTTCGACCCCGACGAGGACACCGACCGCTTCACCGAGTTCGTGAAGCCGTAGGCTCCGCCCCGACGAGGAGACCAACGTGTCGATCAGGGTCGGCGTGCTGGGAGCGGGAGGTCGGATGGGCGCCACGGTCTGTACGGCCGTGTCCGCGGCCGACGGCATGGACCTGGTGGCGGCGGTCGACCCGGACGCGTCCGGCGCGACGATCGAGGGGATCCAGGTCGCCGCTGCCCGCGAGGCGCTGAGCGAGGCGGGCGTCGACGTGTGCGTGGACTTCACCCACCCCGACGTCGTCGCGGACAACATCCGGTGGCTGTTGGAGCACGGCATCCACGCGGTGGTCGGGACGACCGGGCTCGCGGACCAAGACCTCGACGGGATCCGGCGCAAGGCGCAGGACGGCACGGCCAAGGTCTTCCTCGCACCGAACTTCGCCATCGGGGCGGTGTTGATGATGCAGCTTGCCGCGCAGGCCGCCAGGCACCTGCCCGACGTCGAGATCGTCGAGCTGCACCATGACGGCAAGGCTGACGCACCGTCCGGGACCTCCCTCCGGACGGCGGACCTCATCGCCGAAGCGCGCGGGCAGACCAGCGAGCCGGTGGCCGGTGGCAGCCAACCCGCGCGGCCGATGGGCGAGATCATCGACGGTGCTCGGGGTGCGCAGCGAGCGGGCATCCGGGTCCACAGCGTGCGGCTCAGGGGGTTGGTCGCGCACCAGGAGGTGCTGCTCGGCGGGCCGGGCCAGACCCTGTCGATCCGTCACGACTCGTATGACCGCACCTCGTTCATGCCGGGTGTGCTGCTCGCGGTCCGGCGCGTGGCGGGCCTCCCGGATGCGGTCACGGTCGGACTCGAGGCGCTGCTCGGCGAGTGAAACGCCCGAGTTGCCACGAGGCGCATGGGTACGGTGCCACGGTCCCCGACCACCAGGGCCGACCGAAGAAGGGCCGCTGGCGTGATGATGACCACCGACGATCAGGATCGGCCCAGGTACCTCGAGCGCCTGCGCAGCTACGCAGGTGCAGGCGATCCCCGCATGACTCGAGCCGTCTTCGACCGGATGCGCGAGTCCGGCGTGCAGCCCGACGCCGAGGCGTACCGCCTCCTGCTGGGCGTGTACACCAAGGTCCGCGACCTGGAGGGCGCCCAGCAGGTCGTGGCGCAGATGGCGGCCGACGGCATCCAGGCGGACGCGGACACCACCGCCGAGGTCGTGCTCGGCTACGCGCGTGCGGGGCAGACCGCGCGCGCGCTCGACGCGCTCGACGACATGCGCGCCAGGAACCTGCGGCCGAGCTCGCGCTACGCCCAACCCCTGCTGAGCCTGACCATCACGGCCGGCCGCTACCCGGCGGCGCGCGCGATGCTCCGGGCGATGGCCGAGGACGGCACCGCGGCAGCCCCGCAGGAGTACCGCCGCCTCCTGGACGAGTGTCTGGAGCGGCGTGCCATCAAGGATTCGCGCCACATCCTCGACATCATGATCGAGGTGGGTAGGCCGCCGACGAGCCAGCAGGTGACCTCGGTCGCCACGATGATGGCCCGCGCTGGACACCCGGATCGGGCCCAGGAGCTACTCGAACGGGTCCAGGACCACGTCGACGTCGAGCCGGCGGTGCAGACCGAGATCCTGCTGGCCCACGCCAGGGCCGGCCGCACCGACGATGCGGCCGCCGTGCTGGACCGCTTGGCGCAGGCCGGCGTCGAGGCCAGCAGCCTGCACCGCAACGCGATTCTCACCTCCCAGCTCGCGGCCAAGGACCTCGAAGGTGCGTGGCAGACCGCCCTGAGCCTCGGCAACGCGGGTGGGATCCCGACCAGCGACAACCTGGAGGGCCTGTTCGAGCTGTCGCGCGAGCAGGGCAGCGTCGACCTGGCTGCCGGGGTGATCGACTGGATGTCGATGCTGGGCGTGCAGGCCCAGCCCCAGCACGTTGCACAGATCATCGACGGCTACGCGAGGCAGGGCCGCGTCGACGACGCCCGCCGCATGCTCGATGATGCGGTGCGGTCGGGCGCACCGGTCGACCGCCGGCAGGCCCGCAACGTCGCCGACGCCTACGTCAAGGCCGGCCGGCTGGACGAGGCGAGGGTCCTGCTCGATCAGCTCTCGGTGTCCCGCACGCTCACGCAAGGCAAGCACTACGGCCCGCTGCTGTCCGCGCTCCTGCGCGCGAAGCGCCACGACCATGCGTGCGAGGTCATCGAGGCCCTGCTGGCCCGCAAGGCGCAGCCGCCCGCCTCGCAGTCGTCCGCCGTCGTGCTGCACCTGGTCAAGCAGGACCAGTTGGCCGAGGCGCTCGACCTGCTCGAGCGCCTCGCCGCGGCTGATGTGTCGATCGCGGAGGAGGACTACCGCGAGCTGATGTGGTCGTTCGCCAAGAAGCACCGCGTCGAGCAGACCCAGAGGGTGTACGAGCTGCTCGTCGGCGCCGGCATCACCCCCGACGACCGCCACGAGAAGGCGCTGGCCTGGGCCAGGGGCCAGATCGCGCAGCGGCTCCCCGACGAGGACGACGAGGACGACGGGGCCACGTGACCGATCTCAGCGGCCAGCCGTCCCCGGTGCCCGGACTGGTCGCCCGGCTGCTGGTCGCCGCGCTCGTCCTGATGGTGCCGATGGTCGCGCTGGGGGTCGGGCTGGCGATCGCGCTGTCGGCCGCGACGCCTGCCGTCCGCGGCGGGCTGGTCGCCGCGATGGTCACCTGGGGCGTCGCGTGCGCCACGTCGGTGGGGGTGGTGGTGGCATTCGGGTGGGCGGTCGTGACGCCGGCCCGCCGGCTCGCCCGTGCCGCTGCCGACCTGGCCGCCGGTGGCGACGCCGACGGGTTGCCCCTGGAACGGCGCGACGAGTTCGGTACGGCGGCCCGAGCGGTCGCGTCCCTCGGGCGCGACCGGGAGCGTCTCCGCGGAGAGCTGCGCGACGCTGCGCTGCGCGATCCCGAGACGGGGTTCTACGACGCCCGGGAGCTGCGCAGGCGGCTGGACCAGGAGGAGGCCCGCGCGCGCCGTCACGATCACCCGTTCGCGCTGGTCGTCATCGACGTGGATGCACAGGACGGCGACATCGCTGGGGTGGCGGCCGCCCTGCTCGCGGCGGTCAGGCCGACCGACATCGTGGCCCGCCTGGGGGTGTCGGCGTTCGCGTCGCTGCTCCCGGAGACGTCGGGGGAGGGCGCGGCGCGCGTCGTCGACCGCCTGCGGTCCGGACTCGGCGAGGGCCTGGCGGCCGTCGGGGTGGCCGTGCACCCGGAGGCAGGTGCGACCGGCGAGCAGATCCTGCGGGCCGCAATCGCTGCGCTGGACGGCAGCCGGACGCAGGACGGGGCGCCGGTGGTCTACGGGCGCTGAGCCATTCATGCCGTACGGGCATCGGCTCCCGCGAGCTGCGCGCGCGCCAGGTCGGCGTACAGGCCCTGGGCCGCCAGGAGCTGCGCGTGGGTCCCGCGCTCGACCACCTCGCCCCCGTCCAGGACCAGGATCACATCGGCGTCGACGATGGTCGACAGGCGGTGGGCGATCACCAGGCTCGTGCGGTGCTCGAGGATCTCGCGCAGCGCCGCCTGGACCAGGCGCTCGGACTCGGAGTCCAGGTGCGCGGTCGCCTCGTCCAGCACGACCACGGCCGGGTCCTTGAGGATCACGCGCGCGATCGCGATCCGCTGCTTCTCGCCCCCGGACATCCGGTAGCCACGCTCGCCGACGATCGTGTCGTACCCGTCGGGCAGCCGCTCGATCACGTGATGGATGCGGGCGGCCTCGCACGCCGCCACCAGTTCCCCGTCGGTGGCCTCAGGGCGTGCGTACCTCAGGTTGGCCGCGATCGAGTCGTGGAACAGGTGCGCGTCCTGGGTCACGACCCCGACGGTGTCGGCCAGCGTGGCCATGGTCAGGCCGCGCACGTCGTGTCCGTCGAGCTGGATCTGGCCGGACGTGACGTCGTAGATGCGGGGCACGAGCATCGACAGCGTGGTCTTGCCGGCGCCGCTCGGCCCGACCAGCGCCACCATCGTCCCGGGGGGTGCGTCCAGGTCGATCCCGCGCAGGATCCAGCCGGACTCCTCGTCGCCGTGCTCGCTGCGCGGTCCCTCCAGCGACTCCAGCGACGATCCCACCGCGGCGGGGTAGCGGAACCACACGTCGCGCAACGTCACGTGGCCCCGGGCCGGCTCGGGCAGGGGGCGTGCGTCGCGAGCCTCGTCGATGGCGCGCGGCAGGTCGATGACCTCGAACACGCGCTCGAACGAGACCAGGGCCGTCATCAGGTCCACCCGAGCGTTGCTCAACTGGGCCAGGGGCCCGTAGAGCTGGGTGACGTACAGCGCGAGCGCGACCACCGTGCCGGCCTCGATCACCCCGGTGGTGATCGCGATGCGGCCCCCGACGAGGTAGACGAGCGCCGTGGCCAGCGAGCCGATCAGCCCCAGCGCGGCGAACAGGCTCCGGCCGTGCATCGCGGTCCGCACGCCGATGTCCGCGACGCGCTGGGCGCGACCGTGGAACAGGTCGGTCTCGGCCTCTGCGCGGCCGAACAGCTTCACCAGCAGGGCCCCCGAGACGTTGAACCGTTCGGTCATCGTCGAGTTCATGTCGGCGTTGAGCCGCATCGCCTCCCGCGCGAGCTGCTGGAGGCGGTGTCCCACGATCCGCGCCGGGATGATGAACAGCGGGAGCAGCGTGACCGCCAGCAGCGTGACGCGCCACTCCAGGGCGAACATGGCGATCAGCGTCACCACCACGCTGATGGCGTTGTCGACGATGCCTCCGAGGGTCCCGGTCAACGCCCGCTGCGCGCCCACGACGTCGTTGTTCAACCGGGTGATCAGGGCCCCGGTCTGGGTGCGGGTGAAGAAGGCGATCGGCATCGACTGCACGTGCGAGAACAGCAGCGTGCGCAGGTGGAGGATGAACCCCTCCCCGATCGACGACGACAGGTAGCGCTCGACCAGGCTGATGGCCGCCATGCCGACGGCGACGCCCACGAGCCCCAGCACGAGCCACGTCAGCAGCCCGCTGTCGCCGCTGCCGATGGCGCGGTCGATGATCAGGCGCACGAGCTGGGGCGGGAGTGCTCCCAGCACGGCCGCCACGACGATCAAGCCCACGAACCCCGCGAGGCGGCGGTGGTACGGGCGCGCGAGGCCCCAGGCGCGGCGCACGACCGTGCGGTCGAGCCGCCGGCCCTTCAGATCCGCGGGGTCACCCAGCGGATGCATCCACATCATCCTCGGGGGCACGGCCACCTCTCGCGTCGGCGGGCAGGGTCGCCCCGCCCGCTGCCGAACCATTCGAGGCTACCGTCGACGCCCTGGCCAGCACGGAGCAGCCGCTGTGGACCTTCAACTGAGCGACCGTGTCTTCATCGTCACCGGCGGCAGCCGGGGACTGGGCCTGGGGACCGCCCAGGTTCTGGTCGACGAGGGTGCCGCCGTGGTGCTGTCCTCACGGTCGCAGGACCACGTGAGCGCGGCCGTCGAGCGGCTGGGAAGCCGGGCGGTCGGCGTGGCGGCGGACCTGACGGACGCGGCGACCCCGGGTCTGCTGATCGCGGCGGCCCTGGAGCACTTCGGTGCGCTGCACGGCGCGTTCGTGAGCCACGGCGGACCGCCGCCCGGGTCGGCGAGCGCGCTCTCCGACGACGATCTGAAGCGGTCGCTCGAACTCGCGACGGTCGCGCCGATCCGGTTCGTTCGCGACATCGTGGACGAGCTGGACCAGGGCGGCGCGATCGTCGTGCTGACGTCCAGCTCGACCGTGCAGCCGATCGACGGGCTGGCCGGCTCGAACCTGGCACGGCCCGCCGTGTGGGGGTACTGCAAGACGCTGGCCGCCGAGGTGGCGCCCCGCGGGGTCCGCATCAACGTCCTGCTGCCGGGCCGGTTCGCCACCGAGCGGGTCGACGAGCTGGACGCGGCACGCGCACGCGCCGAGAGCCGGGACCCCGCCGCGGTGCGCCGGGAACACGAGCAGCAGGTGCCGCTGCGACGCCTCGGCGACCCGCTGGAGCTCGGCCGCGTGGCTGCGTTCCTGCTGTCGCCGGCCGCCTCGTACGTGACGGGCGCCGCCTGGGCGGTGGACGGCGGGAGCATCCAGGGGCTCTGAGCGCACGTGGCCAGGAGGGTTGTGCGTAACGTGGTGTGCGGCTGGGCGAGGCCAGATCGTCATCTGGCAAGGCGCGGCGAGCGACGCATCGCAGCGCTACGCGCGCGAGTCCGTACCGCAGCCAGGGGCGATCTGGACCGTCCAGGCGTGCGCCACAGTTGCGCACAGGCCTCCTAGGCTCGCGGCGCCGTCCGCCTGGGAGCGCCGTGACCTTCACCGACGACGAGCGCGCGCTGCTGTCGCGCTTCTTCACCAACACCGACCAGCCCGTGTTCGGGCTGGTGAACCTGCCCGAGGTCGTCAAGGGCGCCCTGTTCGCGCGCTACTCGCGCTCGGCCAAGAGCCTGCGCCGGCTGTTCCTCGACGAGTTCGCCGAGGATGTGCAAGGCGCGTGGGCCCCGATCGACGAGCTCGGTGTCGGGCTGGATCACGCCGAGGGCCTGTACCAGCGCGTGTTCAGCGAGTACGGCGACGACTCGGTGGCCCAGCTCGGTGGTGCGCACGTCGCGATCGAGGGCGTCAGCAACCTCATGACCAAGCAGATCGAGTGGCACCGGCTGGCCGCCTACCTGGAGCAGTCGACCCGCTACATCGACGCCTACGCGCAACGCGACGGCGACGGCCGCTTCCGCTACCACCGCGACCAGGACGTGATGGCCGGGCCGCACGGTGACACGTACGAGCGCGAGCTCGATGCGATCTTCGAGGTGTACGCCGCCCTGTACCCGCAGATCCTGGACTGGGTGCGGGGCACGTACCCGCAGGACGAGGCAACCTCGGACTTCGCCTACCGCAACGCCACCAAGGCCAAGGCGCTCGACCTGCTGCGGGGGCTGCTGCCGGCGGCCACGACCTCCAACGTCGGGATGTTCGCCAGTGGTCAGAGCTACGAGGGCCTGCTGCTGCGGCTGCGCTCGCTGGACCTGGCCGAGGCGCAGGACGTGGCTGCCCGGCTGCTGGTCGAGCTGCGCAAGATCGTCCCGAGCTTCCTGACCCGCGTCGACCGGGAGGACCGGGGGGTCGTGTGGTCGCAGTACCTGCAGCGCACGCGCGCCGAGACGAGAGTGCTGGCGGACGAGCTCATCTCGGGGCACGAGCCCGAGGACGCGGACCTCGTCTCGCTGGTCGACTGGTGGCCGCGCGATCCCCAGGATGCTGACGTCGAGCTGGTGACGGCGGCGCTGTACGCCCACGTCGACCTGCCTGAGCACCAGCTCCGCGAGGTCGCAGCGAAGCTGTCGGCGGACGAGCGGGCCCGGGTGGTCGCCGCATACGTGGGCGAGCGGAGCAACCGGCGGCACAAGCCCGGCCGAGGCTTCGAGCGGGTGCAGTACCGGTTCGACGTGCTCGCCGACTACGGCGGCTTCCGGGACCTGCAGCGTCACCGGATGCTCACGATCGAGTGGCAGGACCTCACCACCCGTCACGGGTTCGAGGTCCCGAGGGAGCTGGAGGACGTGGGCGTCGACGGCGCGTTCGTCGAGGCGCTGGAGCGGTCGGCGCACCTGCACGAGCTGCTCCACGACACCCGCCCGATGCAGAGCCAGTACGCCGTCTGCTTCGCGTACCGCGTCCGCTACACCATGCAGATGAACGCACGAGCGGCGATGCAGATGCTCGAGCTGCGCTCCACGCCGCAGGGCCACCCGCAGTACCGCCGGGTGGTCCAGGAGATGCACCGCCTCATCCGCGAGCGGGCCGGCCACACCCTGATCGCCGACGCCATGAGGTATGTCGACCACGGCGCAGCCGAGCTGGAGCGGCTGGAGTCGGAGCGGGCCGCCGAGGCCAGGCGCAGCCGTGGAGCGCCATCAGACTGACCACGGCGACCGGGTGGTCAGATCCGGGTGGCCAGCTCGGGTGCGAGGTCGCCATGGGGCGCGACCTCGATCTCGCCCAGGCCGAGCCAGTCGGCGAAGGTGCGCAGTTCCGCGGCCAGCGCGCCGGCCACCCGCGGGACGTCGACGCCGTCCTCGGCGAAGCTCCCGGGGACGAGCAGGCGGCCGGCTGCCCGGTTCGCCACGAGGTCGACGCGGGCCACCAGATCCTCGCCGAGCAGGAACGGCAGGACGTAGTAGCCGTGTCGCCGCTGCGCCTTCGGGACGTAGATCTCGATGCGGTAGTGGAAGCCGAACAGCCGCTCGGCGCGCTCGCGGAACCACACGACCGGGTCGAACGGGGACAGCAGCGTGGCTGCCTCGACGCGGCGCGGGATGGTGGCGTCCGGGTGCAGGTACACGGGTCCGCGCCACCCGCGGACCTCGACCTCCTCGAGGGCGCCATCGGCGGCGAGCCGTGCAGCCGCGGCGCGTGCCTCACGGATCGGGAGCCGGAACTGGTCGGCGAGGTCCTTGACGGTGCCGATGCCGTGGGCGCGGGCGCCCAGCAGCAGTAACTCGCCCACGGCCCGGTCGCGTGGCACCGGGTCGAGGTCGCGCACCTCGGCCGGCAGGACCCGCTCGGCCAGGTCGTAGTGGAGCGTGAAGCTCGCGTCGCGCTGGTGGATCGCGAGCACGCCAGAGACGTACAGCCACTCGAGTGCGATCCGGCCGATGTTCCAGCCCCACCACGAACCGCCACGGTCCCCGGGGTCATCGAGGTCGCCGACCGTCACGGGCCCCTTGGCACGCACCTCGTCCAGCACGCGGTCGATGTAGCCCGGGTGCTCCCGCGCGACGCGCTCGACGCCCTTCCACCGGTGGGTCGACGTCATGCGGTGGCGCATCAGCGGGTGGACCCGTAACGGCATCACCGACGCCTCGTGTCCCCAGTACTCGAAGTTCTCGCCGCTGCGCCACAACCAGTCATCCAGGCGGTCGCGTTCGTGGGGGCCGAGGCGTGAGAAGAACGGCATCAGGTGCGCCCGCGCCGCCACGTTGACGGAGTCGAGCTGGACGACGCTGTTGAGATCCAGCGTGCGGCGCAGGTGGCGCACGTCGACGCGGCCCTCGGGGCGGGGTCGGTGCAGGCCCTGTGCCGCGAGGGCGATGCGGCGGGCTCGTTCCAGCGGGATGGTGCGCACGGGGGCGCACCGTACTCGCGCCGCGCCCGGGCCTGGTCCGGCCGACGGTGCTCCCGGGACTCGGCAGCGGCGGGTGCAGGTCTAGGATGAACCAAAACCGCCTCCCTTCCCTCCGAGGATCACCGATGCCGAGGTTCGGCCGCGTCGTGACCGCGATGGTCACGCCGTTCACCGCCGACGGCTCCGCCGACCTCGACGGTGCCCGCACGCTCGCCGAGCATCTGGTGAGCACGGGCACTGAGACCATCCTGGTCGCGGGCACCACGGGCGAGAGCCCGACGCTCACCGACGACGAGGTCTGGGCGGTCCTGAACGCGGTCAACGATGCCGTCGGCGACCGGGCCATGACGATGGTGGGCACCGGTACCAACTCCACGGCCAGGACCATCGCCGCGACCGAGCAGGCGGCCGACCGTGGCGCCGACGCGGTGCTGCTGGTCACCCCGTACTACAACAAGCCGAGCCAGGCCGGCCTGCTCGCCCACTTCTCGGCGGCGGCCGGCGCTACCGAGCTGCCGGTCGTGCTGTACGACATCCCGGCCCGCACGGCGCGCGAGATCGCGACCGACACGCTCGTCGCGCTCGCCCAGGTCCCCAACATCGTGGCGGTCAAGGACGCGGTCGGCGATCTGGCCAAGCTCGGCACCGTGTTCAACCGCACGCGCGGCGCCGAGGGCGGCTTCGAGATCTACTCGGGCGACGACATCAACTTCCTCCCGATGCTGGCGGTCGGCGCGGTGGGCATCGTGTCCGTGGCGGCGCACGTGGCCGGCCAGGAGATGCAGGAGATCGCGCGGTCGGCCGACGGCGACCTCGCCAAGGCGCGTGAGCTGCACCTGCGCCTGCTGCCGTTCTTCGAGGCCCTCATGACCATCGAGCCGAGCCCGGCCGGTGTGAAGGGACTGCTCAACCGACGCGGGCTGCCCGCCGGTCCCGTCCGACCGCCGCTGGCTGCCGCCTCCTCCGAGGTCGTCGACCGCATCGCGGCAGCCGCTCGCGACGCCGGACTGGAGCCGTAGATGTCCCCATCCCCACCCGTGGCGGTCACGTTCTACGGCGGGCTCGGTGAGATCGGCCGCAACATGGCCACCATCGAGGTCGAGGGCAGGATCGGCGTCATCGACTGCGGGGTGTACTTCCCGGACGGGGAGGCCCACCCCGGCGTGGACCTGATCATCCCGGACTGGAGCGAGCTGCGGCAGCGCGCCGACGACGTCGAGGCGGTGTTCCTCACGCACGGCCACGAGGACCACATCGGCGGCCTGCCGTACCTGATGACTGACATCCCTGGGCTGACCATCTACGGCACGCCCCTGACGATGCGCTTCCTCGAGGCCAAGCTCGAGGAGTGGCCGGACGTCGCGGGCCACCGCCTGGTCACGGTCGAGCCGGGAGACACCATCCAGCACGCACCCTTCGAGGTCGAGGTGGTGCAGGTCACGCATTCGATCCCCGACGGCTGCGCGCTGGCGTTCCGCACGTCGCACGGGCTGGTGCTGCACTCCGGCGACTTCAAGCTCGACCAGACCCCGGTCGACGGCCGTGCCACCGACCTCGCGCACCTGTCCCGGCTGGGTGACGAGGGCGTGGATCTGCTGCTCGCGGACTCGACCAACGCCGACCGGCCGGGGCACGTGGCCAGCGAGAAGACGATCGGCAAAGCGCTGCGCGACGCGTTCCGCGGCGCCGAGGGTCTGATCGTCGTGGCGTCGTTCGCGTCGCACGTGCACCGCATCCAGCAGGTGCTCGACGCGGCCGTCGAGGTCGGGCGCAGGCCGGTGTTCGTGGGCCGTTCGATGGTCCGCAACATGGCCATCGCTGCGGACATGGGCTACCTCCACTTCGACCCGGATCTCGAGGTCGAGATGCACGAGGTGGACAAGCACGACCGGTCGCAGCTCTGCATCATCTCGACGGGCAGCCAGGGAGAGCCGTACTCGGCGCTGAGCCTCATGGCCTCCGGTGACCACCGGCACCTCGAGGTGGGAGAGGGCGACACCGTCGTGCTGGCATCCAGCCTGATCCCCGGCAACGAACGTGCCGTCTTCCGGTCGATCAACGGCCTGACGCGCCGCGGGGCCAGGGTCATCCACGGTGGTATCGCCCCGGTCCACGTGTCCGGTCACGCTTCGCGCGACGACCTGATCCTGTACCACAACCTGGTCGAGCCGGAGTACGTCGTCCCGGTGCACGGCGAGTACCGGCACCTGCACGCCCACCGCGACATCGCCATCGACACCGGCTGCGTGCCCGACCACGTGCTGATCTGCGAGGACGGCGACGTGGTGCTGCTCGAGGACGGCCGCGTGATCCGCGGCGAGGGCATCCAGGCCGGCCAGATCTTCATCGACGGGCTGCTGACCGATGTCGGTCCCGCGGTGCTCCGGGACCGCCGGCGCCTGGCTGACGACGGCACCTGCATCTGCGTGGTGACCATCGACCCGCACAGGGGCGAGGCGGTCGGCCAGACGCTGGTGATCCAGAAGGGCGTGGTGTTCCACGAGGAGGAGCAGCCGATCCTCGAGGCCGCGACCAAGGCGGTGGACCTCGAGCTGCAGGCGATGAAGGGCCAGCACTGGCACGACAACGTCGCCGTGCAGCGCCACGTGACCCAGGCGCTCGGTCGCTTCTGGCGCACCGAGACCGGCCGTCGCCCCGTGATCATGCCGATCGTCCTCGAGGTCTGAACCGGCGCCGGTCGCGCTGCGGCGTCGATGAGACGAGCTGGATACGGCTGTAGTTACACGGTTGTTCGGTACCGTGAACGGTGGCACCCTGGTCGGGGCGCCCAGGCAGCCGCGCTGACCGATGGCCCATCGCCCATCGCCCATTGGGAAACCGAGGAGACAGCCAGGTGTCCACCACGACCGGGACCCGCACAGGCTCCAAGAAGAAGGCGGCCTCGTCGTCATCGTCGTCGTCGAGGAAGGGCCGGACCGTGGCCAGGAAGGGCCGCAGCGCCAAGCGCGGCTCGTCGCGGTCCTCGTCGTCGCGGACCCGCCGGAGCAGGCAGCCGGGCCTGGGCATCCGCATCCTCGCCTCGATCCGCGAGCACGCCAGCGACCAGCGCGACGACGTCGTCGGCATCGGCCTGATCCTGTCCGGCGTGCTGGTCGGGTTGGGCACCTACGCGGACCAGGCGGGCGTGGTCGGCGCGTTCTTCGAGGCGGCCGTCCGCGGGCTGTTCGGGGTGTACGGCCTGCTCGTGCCCGTGCTGCTGGTGTACTTCGGTGGCGACGTCCTGCTCGGCCGCCCCCCGCGGGAGCGCGGGCGCGTCGGCGTTGGGGTGCTGCTGCTGGGCATCGCCGTGGTGGGCGGCTGGCACCTGATCCA